>CAYRJR010000282.1:0-1511 GCA_964424655.1 uncultured Chitinophagaceae bacterium | reverse complement strand
TAAATCAGCAACCGGCGTTGGCTCCATTGCACCAGGTTTTTCTGGTTTTTTCTTCGGTGCCAGCATTCATACCGGCAGCCCGCCCTTCCTTGAAGGCGATTTCCGGCGATATACCTTCACTTAGCCGATAGGCTGTCCACATGGCGCCAGCGCGATTACCCGTTGCGCAATGAACAAGAATGGGAGGAGATGCTTCCTTCAGGGCCTGCTTGAATGCTGTTAATTGTGGTTCCTGTACACCTTCATAGGCCACAGGTATATTGATGTAAGTCATGCCTGCTGATTCAACTGCTTTTTTTTCGTTTACCGTGCCTTCCGATTCAGTACGCAGATCAATAACAGTCTGAAAGCTGTGTTTGACCAATTCCTGAATGCCATCGCTAGCAAGTGCACCGGAGGTGGCAATTGTTGGGGTGGCACGGTAATAGCGCATCAGGTTGGTAATCTGGGTTGCATAAGGCACCTGATCTTTTGCGATCACCCAGTTTGGTGACAACAAGGCGAAAACGATAGTAAGAACTCTCACAAAAAGCATATCAACCTCCGGCATTAAAATAATTGAATCTTGCAAAACACACCACGTGGCCCATTTTTACGGTGTAATAAAAAAGCGTAACGGACAACGCTTTTGACTTGAGACGATATTCCACACCCGCCTCATAATCGTAAATAAATGCTACCTGACGCACTTGGCTCGTGCAACGTAGAAGATAGGGTTTAATGTACCCATCAGCTTAAAATCAGGTTATTCAATTCAGGAATGAGGGGTTTTTATGATCTACAGCTACAGGATTTCCACCCATGCCAGTTGAACAGAAACAATTTGTTAGCGGCCCGGCTGGCCGACTGGAAACCGTTGTTACTCTGCCGGAAGGCTCGCCGCGCGGCTTGGCCATCGTGGCGCATCCGCATCCGCTTTATCAAGGCAGCATGGATAACAAGATCGTCTACATCCTCGCCCGGGCTTTCATTGAGCAGCAGTACATCACAGTGAAATTCAACTTTCGTGGCGTGGGGAAAAGCGAAGGCAGCTATGCGCAAGGGAAAGGGGAAATTGAAGATGTGCTGGCTGTTATCCAGGCGATGCGCGAACAGTATGACACCGTGCAACATCCCCTGCCGCTGACACTGGCCGGGTTTCATTCGGTGGAGCGGTGCAGGCATACGTGGCTCAACAGCTAAAACCCGAGATGCTGGTGCTGGTTGCACCTTCCGTGGAGCGCATGGATGCCCCTCCGGTAGTCGATCACGCACGCCATATTCTGGTAATCCAGGGTGATCAGGATACGATTGTGCCGCTTCAGAGTGTTCTGAACTGGGCATCCCCACAAATGCTCCCGGTGATGGTCATCCCCGGCGCCGAACACTTCTTCCACGGCAAACTGCATATCCTGAAAAACATCATCCTGCAAAATTGCAGCATCAATCAAACGGCAGCCAATCCTTCCCGATGAGAAAATCGCTATAAAGCTTAGCTTCCGAGCTACCTGCTGCGGGTGACCAGTCGTAAC
>CAYRJR010000281.1:841-1603 GCA_964424655.1 uncultured Chitinophagaceae bacterium | reverse complement strand
GGCATCATGGAATAATAAAGAGGCCGCCCGAATGGGCGGCCTCTTATTTTTTGGGAGAGAAACCCCAGGAAAAATCCCCTGAAAAAAAACCACCTCTTCTGAGATGAAGTGGTAAAAAAGTCTCGGGAAGAAGCCGACATCCTAAACAGAAAAACCAGCAGTGGCGAATTATTCGATGAATTTGTAGCCTATGCCGCGCACACTGTGGAAGTGAATCGGATTCCGGGTATCATGCTCAAAATACTTGCGGAAGTTGAGGATGAAATTGTCGATCGTGCGGGTGGTAGGATAGACGTTGTAGCCCCACACGACACGCAGGATATGCTCCCGGCTCACCACTTCATTCTTATGTTCAATCAGCAGCTTCAGCAGTGCTGCTTCTTTCTTGGAAAGCTCCTGCTTGTTGCCTTGTTTGTCCACGCACTCATGTGCAGCAAAATCAATTTTGCAGCCATTGAATTCATAAATATTGGCGATGGCCTGCGGCTCCGTAATCTTTCGGTTTTTCGAGATGAGCTTCTCTACACGCAGCAAAAGCTCTTCCAGATTGAAAGGTTTGGTGAGGTAATCATCACCACCTTTTTTTAAGCCGGCGACCCGGTCTGCACCGGTATTCCTTGCAGACAAAAAGAGAATAGGCACAGCATTGTGTTGCATCCGAATGGTCTCACAGACGGCCAGTCCATCCATTTCCGGCAACATGATATCCAGAATAATCAGGTCGAAAAATTCATTCTTGACTGCCTTAAGGGCTTGCGGCCC
>CAYRJR010000281.1:0-808 GCA_964424655.1 uncultured Chitinophagaceae bacterium | reverse complement strand
ATAATCCTCCAGTTCGAGGTTTAGCTTCAGTGCCTCACGCAGACTTTCTTCGTCTTCTACGATCAGTAACGAGGCTCGTGCAGGTTTGTCTCTTTTCATTGTCATTGCCTGTAATTTCTTGGCTGTTAAAATTAAAGGGCTTTCAAAAAAATCAAGGACGATTTCAGCTTATGACACTGAAAGGATAATTGCCACAAAGTCCATGTGCTCAGGCAATGAAACCACTCCGGTACGCTCCGGGGCTTGCTCTTTATTTCTCTAATTTTTTTATCGGCTGCATCGCGCTGAACCAACATCCGTTGCGTCGCACACTTCGGCGATATTTCGTTGTTCGGCTTTGCCCGTAAGATGAAAAGCAGGACTACGGCAACAGGTCTTACGTGCAAAGCCCCAAAGTAGCACTGGCCCCTCAGTGTGCGACGCAACGGGAGCTTAATAGCGAAATACTGCCGACTAAAAAAAATGCGACAGCCTTTAATATCGGGCTGTCGCATTTGCAAGAGGGGCTACTGATTACTTGTTCATAGTGGCCAGAAATTCTTCGTTGCTGGCGGTGCCCCGCATTTGCTTCAGCAGGAAATTCATAGCCTCGTCCGTGTTCATATCCGTGATGTGCTTGCGCAGAATCCACATCTTGTTGTGCACGTCCTGAGGCAGCAACAAATCATCGCGGCGGGTGCTGGAGGTAGTGATGTCAATGGCTGGGAAGATGCGCTTATTGGCCAGGCGGCGGTCGAGTTGCAATTCCATATTGCCGGTACCCTTGAATTCTTCGAAGATGACTTCATCCATTTTAGAGCCAGTGTCA
>CAYRJR010000280.1:0-1682 GCA_964424655.1 uncultured Chitinophagaceae bacterium | reverse complement strand
CTCATCATCGGCGTCTTGGTTCATACCATCATGCGCATGGTGACGCTGCTGCGCGATAAGCCGGAAGCGACAGTAGCGCTTCGGCCTTCATTCCTGAAAGTCATGTTGAAAAAACTCACCAATACGGTATCGGTGAAGGATGAGGAGCGAATCGTATTGCAGCATGAATATGATGGTATCCGTGAGTTAGACAACAGCCTGCCACCCTGGTGGAAGTATGGCTTCTATGTAACCATCGTTTTTGCCTGCGTTTATATGTGGTACTACCATGTTCATAATGGCCCCAATCAGATTGATGAATACAAGGCTGCTGTTGCAAAAGCAGAAAAAGAACAGGCTGCATACACAGCGAAGGCAGGCAATGTGGTGGACGAATCGAACGTGACTTTGATAGATGACAAGGCCGAGATGGCCGATGCTGCTGCCCTGTTCAAAAACACTTGTGCTGCCTGTCATAGAGAAGATGCTGGCGGTATGGTGGGACCCAATCTAACCGATAATTATTGGCTGCACGGCGGCTCACTTCAAGACGTTTTCAAGAGCATAAAGTATGGCTGGAAAGACAAGGGAATGCCCGAATGGCAACACAACCTGAGCGCTAAACAGATTGCAGGCCTGGCAAGCTATATCAAGCATATGAGCGGGAAAAATGTGCCGGGCGGGAAAGCCCCACAGGGCGAATTATATCAGGAAGGCACCGCAACTGTAGCAAAGGATTCTGCTGCCGGTAAATCAGCACCAACCCTAAGTGCAACCCAAAAAGACGAACGAGCGAAGGGCTAAGATGAATAGACCGGCATATCTGAATGCTCCGGCGAACAAATCAAGATGAAGACAACAGCAGGAACGAATAAACAAGGTCAGTCTGCAACGGAAGCTTTCCGCGACCGGGTGGCGACCATAGATGAAAAAGGGAAACGCATCTGGTTGTTTCCGCAAAAACCTAAAGGAAGGTTTTACACATGGCGTACTCTGCTCACGGCTATTTATTTAATCACGCTGTTTGGCCTGCCTTTCCTGAAGGTGAATGGGCATCCCTTGTTTCTGTTTGATGTCACCCACAGAAAATTTATCCTCTTTGGGCAAATTTTTTGGCCGCAGGACTTCTTCATTTTCGCGGTCGGCATGCTGTTGTTTATCGTGTTCATTGCCTTGTTCACGGTCGTCTTCGGGCGGGTGTTCTGTGGCTGGATGTGCCCGCAAACCATCTTCATGGAAATGATTTTCCGGAAGATTGAGTATTGGATAGAAGGCGATGCACCTGCACAGAAAATGCTGGCCCGTGCTCCCTGGACCACTGAGAAAATCCTGAAGAAAAGTGGCAAATGGATTGCCTTCTGGGTGCTCTCCTTCATCATTGCAAACACCTTCCTGGCTTACGTCATTGGCGTGGATGCACTCAAAGCCATCATCACGGAGCCCCTGTCAGAACATGTTGGTGGCTTCTCAGGCATCCTCATTTTTACCTCTGTCTTTTTCTTCATCTATCTCCGCTTCCGCGAGCAGGTATGCACGGTGGTTTGCCCGTATGGCCGACTGCAAAGTGTGCTGTTGGATAAGAACAGCATCGTGGTGGCCTACGACTATTCACGAGGTGAACAACGCGGAAAATTCAAGAAGAATGAAGTCCGCGACAAGGGCGATTGTATTGACTGCTTTCAATGTGTGAAAGTCTGCCCCAC
>CAYRJR010000279.1:0-1730 GCA_964424655.1 uncultured Chitinophagaceae bacterium | reverse complement strand
TCAGGGAAAAAACCATAATGCTGCAGGCTGTCTCGGATGTCTTTATTAAATCGGCGCACTTCATCACTCACTAATTCCAACTTGCATAAAGGGCTTCTCCGGCTGCGATAGGCATAAAGATGGAGGGGATGTTCATCGCCATCGAGGATGATGAAGAGCTGTGGTTTGTGAGGCATATCATATTGAATGCCCTTGTCGCGCCAGCCCATTTTGTGCAAGGATTCATTCAAGGGTGCTGCCTCCTGGCTGTGCAGGCTGATGAGCTGGCTCAGCGTGATATCCTGTGCTGTTACTACCCTACCCGACAACAACAACAGCGCGAGTAAAATCCATTTCATGAAGCGATATCAAAGTAGAGGGTTAATAGCTAATACCTGCACCAATTACCATCGTGCCAGCATCTCTTCCTGCCGCTTGCAAAGGATAGAAATAGCCCACATTCAGACCTATGTAGCACAGGTGCAAGTATTGCATGCGAAACAAATCCCGCAACAAGATGCCGGCTTCCTGGTAGCCCTTTTCAGGATTGCCGAAAACAAAATGGTTTTGTACACCGGGCTGTGACAAACTGCCAAACACCGCATTCCAGGCAAGGCTCAAACCCGGCATCAAGCTGAATTGACCAAAATCGGTGCGAAAGAATCGCCAATCAAAATCATGCTGCCAGGACGCAGATACAAAGGCATCCATCATGAGCTGATATGGAGGAAGTGTCTGGATGCCGCTGAACAAATAGAGCGGATAGTTTTCATTCCGAATGCCACGGGCAGCGAAGAGCAGACCTAAAGGAGGCGGAGCATCTGTCCATATTTTTCCGGCTTCCAGCAACCATCGCTCATTGCCCAATTGGGCAAGATGTTTTTGCCAGGAAAGCGCTGCCGCCCCGCGGAAATATTGATACTCGCTCCCCCCGATATGTACCACGCCTGGCTCAAGGCGCGTATAAGCAATTGGGAAACGACTTCCGGTGGAGATATACCTGCCAAACAATGGGGCACGTTGCTCTGCAAAGGCATAACGAAGGTTCAGGGCGAGGCTTGTTCGGGTGTAATCACGCCCTGAATGGCCATTCCATTGCCAGGTGTAAGCATATTGCGGGCGGACATGCTTTTGCGAGAGTTCCAGTGTCGTACTCAGGTAGCCGAACCTCTTTTTGAATTGTAAATTCCAGCCTTCTGTCAGGTCGGCATATCGGACAAAATAATTGAGTAAATAATTCCGATTCAGTTCCGGGTTTATCTCTATGCGCCCCGGGTCTTGCAACTCATGTTCGTAGGAAATGCGCAAACTGGTTTCTTTAAAAGCATCGAAATAAGCTTCACCAAAACCGCCCCATTTCCAGGCAAAGTCTTTATGGCCATAACCTGCCCAGGCCCCCAGCGACAAATACCGGGACAGACGTTCGTTGGTTTGCAAACCAAGGCCATAACGGCTGCCTTCATAACTGTTGTAGCGATACAGTCTCCCCAAGTCAGCATCGAGAGGGCCAATCCGGATTTTTCCCTCGGTCAGTTTTTCCATAAAATGGAGATACTGGTCGGCATGGATAGCGGTCATGAAGCTGTCCATGAACACATAAGTGCGCTTTTCTTTCGCATCCAGCGAAGTGGGCCGAAAGCTTTGCCAGGCGCTATCATCAACCTGTGAGGCATGTGGCATCAGACGCAAGGGATGCACCAGGTCGAAGGCTGATTTAGGGGGTAAACAAAAGCTCACGGAATCAATGCGTG
>CAYRJR010000278.1:0-1750 GCA_964424655.1 uncultured Chitinophagaceae bacterium | reverse complement strand
GTAGCCTGTCATATTCGTTCAGCAGCGTATGAGAATCTTTCAGCGGATTATGAGGTGAAAGCACAAACCAGAGCTTGTCAATACCCGTGTGCTGCACGACGTGGTTCGCGATGATGAGATGACCAATATGGATAGGGTTGAAGGAGCCGAAATACAAGCCAATCTGCATCCTGCAAAGTTGGTGTTCGCGCCGGTAGGATTTGTTTTTAGGTTTTGAAATCACTTTTATTCCCTGACTAAAATGAGTTGCAGGTAATCATAAAAAGTGCCCCAATAACTTCGCGTCCATGTCTCAGGTTCGTGTTCGTTTTGCGCCCTCACCCACGGGCGGTTTGCATATCGGTGGCGTCCGCACTGTGCTCTACAACTATCTTTTTGCCCGTCAGCACGGCGGAACGTTTGTCCTTCGAATTGAAGACACCGACCAAAGTCGTTACGTGCCGGGGGCCGAAGAATACATCTTCAATTGCTTGCGCTGGATGGGCCTGCTGCCCGATGAAAGCGTAGAAAAGCCCGGCTCTTTTGGGCCTTATCGCCAAAGCGAACGCAAAGGGCTATATCGTCAGTATGCCGAGCAACTCGTAGCCCAAGGCCATGCCTATTACGCCTTTGATACGCCAGAAGAATTGGCCCGTATGCGCGAGGATTTTAAGACTCCTGAAAACCCCAGCCCGCAATATGGGGCACTGACGCGGAGGCACATGCGCAATTCGCTCACGATGGGCGAAGTCGCAGTGGCAGAGGCTTTGAAAGGCCCACATGTCATCCGCATCCTCATGCCCGAGGGCGAGCGTGTCAGCTTCACCGACATGATTCGCGGTGCGGTAAGCTTCGATACTGGTCTCGTGGATGATAAAGTATTGCTCAAAGCCGATGGTATGCCTACCTATCACCTCGCGGTGGTGGTGGATGATTATCTCATGCAGATCACGCATGTCTTCCGTGGTGAAGAATGGCTGCCTTCTGCGCCAGTGCACCTGCTGCTCTGGCGCTATCTGGGCTGGGCGGATAAGATGCCACAATGGGCGCATCTGCCCCTCATCCAGGGGTCGGACGGTGCCAAGCTTTCCAAGCGTCACGGCAGCAAATATGGCTTCCCCATTTTCGCTATGAACTGGACCGACCCCCGTACGGGTGATTTCACCGAAGGCTTTGCTGAGCGCGGCTTCCTACCACAAGCCATGCTCAATATGCTGGCGATGCTGGGCTGGAATGATGGCAGCGGTCAGGAGCTTTTTTCGTTGGAAGAATTGGTGCAGCGATTCGACATCAGCCGTGTGAACCATAGTGGTGCCGTGTTCGATTTTGAAAAAGCACGTTGGTTCAATCATCAACATATCCAGCGGCTGAACGCCGCAGAACTGGCTCCACTGGTGAAGTCTTACCTGCCTGCTGCTCCTGAAGAAAAGCTGTTGCCCGTGCTCGAACTGGTGAAGGAACGCTGCACCCTGCTGTCCGATTTTGGTGCACAGGCCAGCTTCTTTTTCGAAACTCCGGAAAGCATTGACCTCGACAGCCTTCGCGCCAAATGGAAGCCTACGTATGCGGCCTTTTTTGAAGCCCTGACATCTGGCTGGATTGCTGCACCTGCCTGGGAAAACGTAGCAGATATTGAAGCTGCATTTGCTGCCTTTGCTCAGGAACAGGGTTTCAAAAAGGGCGAGTTGATGCTGCCCTTACGCATCATGTTGGTGGGTGGAAAATTTGGACCTGGCGTATTCGATATCCTACATCTTATCGGAGCCAGTGA
>CAYRJR010000277.1:0-1752 GCA_964424655.1 uncultured Chitinophagaceae bacterium | reverse complement strand
ATCAATAGTCGCCCGCGAACGTAAGCGCGAGAAGCTAGTAGCTCAATATGCAGAACGTCGTGCCGCCCTCAAAGCTGCCGGTGATTATGCCGCTCTTGACCTGCTCCCTAAAAACAGTTCTCCAGTTCGCTTGCACAACCGTTGCCAGATTACAGGCCGCCCGAAAGGCTACATGCGCCATTTCGGTATCTGCCGCGTACTCTTCCGCGACATGGCTTTAGATGGAAAAATCCCCGGTGTGAAGAAGGCTTCCTGGTAATCCCCGCCAGTCTTTCTTACTCCTTTTCAACAATCAGATTCTCACCGTTCCCAGGTCGGGCTCATCCCGAAACCGGAAACAATAAATCCAATACCAAGCAGATAATGGTAACAGATCCAATAGCAGACTTCCTCACCCGTATCCGCAATGCCCAAATGGCTAAGCACCGTATCGTGGAGATTCCAGCCAGCAACGTGAAGAAGCGTATGACTGAAATTCTGTACGACAAAGGCTATATCCTGAAGTACAAGTTTGAGGATGACAACAAACAAGGTCTGATTAAAATCGCCTTGAAGTATCATACCGAAACGAAAGAACCTGCCATCAAGAGTTTAGAGCGTATCAGCCGACCCGGCTTACGCCAGTATGCCAAGCCCTCTGAAATCAAGCGTGTGCAGAATGGCCTCGGCATCGCTATTATTTCCACTTCAAAAGGTGTCATGACCGACAAGGAAGCCCGCGCACAAAACGTAGGTGGCGAGGTGATGGCCTATATCTACTAATTCAATTCAAATCCGACAATCTAAGCAGAAACTATACTCCGCTGAAAGCCGGTCAGTCTCCAAATTTTCAAAAGCAATTCTGAAATGTCTCGTATAGGAAAGAAGCCAGTAGCACTGGCACAAGGCGTAACCGTAACGGTGTCTCCTGCAAACGAAATCACTGTTAAAGGTCCCAAAGGCGAACTGAAGCAACTGGTGGATCGGGATATTAAAGTAGAGGTTAGCCCAGAAGGCGTTAGCCTCACCCGTCCTACAGATCAAATTCGTCACCGTGCTTTGCATGGCCTGTATCGCTCGCTCATATCTAATATGGTGGAAGGTGTATCAATGGGCTATCGCAAAGAGTTGGAATTGGTTGGTGTGGGTTTCCGTGCCGCCGTTACCGGCCAGCAGGTTGATATGGCTCTGGGCTTTTCGCACAATATCATTTTCGAACTTCCCAAGGAAATTAAGGCATCTGCTACCGCAGAAAAAGGACAAAATCCCCGCCTGATTCTTGAGGGAATTGACAAGCAACTCATCGGCCAGGTAGCAGCCAAGATCCGCTCCCTCCGCAAGCCTGAACCTTACAAGGGCAAGGGTGTCCGCTTCGCAGGTGAAGTGGTACGTCGCAAGGCAGGTAAGGCTGCAGGCAAGTAATCTTTTAGTAGCCCTCAGGCAGATTTTAAGTCTGACTGAGGACTACGTTTTTTATCAACAATCACTCAAAACTCCGGTAGCCATTCCTCATTCAGGTGTGAGCCCGTAAAAACTCAAAACATATGCCTCTCGCTCAAAAAGAACAACGTCGGCAAAAGCTGCGCTGGCGCATCCGGACGATCATTTCCGGTACGGCATCCAAGCCCCGCCTTTCGGTCTTCCGCTCCAACAAAGACATCTACGCTCAGCTCGTGGATGACACCAAGGGCCATACACTCGTTGCTGCTTCCTCTCGTGAAAAGGACATCTTCAGCGCAGGTGGCAATAAAGTAGAACGCAGTGCTAAAGTGG
>CAYRJR010000276.1:0-1768 GCA_964424655.1 uncultured Chitinophagaceae bacterium | reverse complement strand
TCGCACAACAACTCATACAGGCCGGCGCCGCTCGTATCGGTTGCTCAAATAGCCTCCAAATATTGAACGAGGCAGGCGAGGCGTAGCTTCGTGCCTTCTTTTCTGAAAACGATGATGAAGGGAGCTTTTCTGATTTTATTGGGGCTGGTACTGTTGCCTGAAGCCACTTGGGCACAAATTGACCAAGCTGATTCTTCTGGTGTCATCGTTCATAAAGACCCACGACTCTCCATATTGTTTGCCAATAAACCTGAAAGCGGCTACCAGAGTTTACGAGGCTCTATTCATTCTGCACGTGGTTATCGCATTCAGATTTATAACGGTACAGATAGGGAGCTGGCACAGCAACGCAAGGTGGAATTCATTCGTCGCAACCCTGGCGTAGCTGCTTATCTGAGTTATGTGGCACCAACGTATCGTTTGAAGGTGGGCAATTTTAAAAACCGTGAAGAAGCCCTAAGACTATACAAAGCGCTGGCTACACAATATTCCCCCTGCATGATTGTCCCAGATATCATCGTCATCAACACGCTTCGCAATGAACATTGAAACCCTGCGTCATGCAGCCTCGGAAGGCAAGGCAGAATGGAGCCGCATCCGCCGCCACCTGCACAGCCACCCCGAGCTTTCTTTTGAAGAATTTGAAACTGCAAAATTCATTTCGGAACAACTCCGTAGTTGGGGAATTGAACATGAAACAGGGATTGCAGGAACAGGGATTGTGGGCGTTTTGGAAGGGAGGAATCCTGGCCGTTGTTGTATAGCCATTCGAGCAGAATTAGATGCGCTGCCCATCACAGAAGCGAATGATGTGCCTTACAAAAGTTGCCAGGAAGGGGTGATGCATGCCTGCGGCCATGATGTACATATGACTTGCCTGCTTGGCCTGCTATGCATTCTGTCGCAACATCGAGATAAATGGGAAGGAAGTTTGAAATTCATCTTCCAACCTGGCGAAGAAAAGCACCCGGGCGGTGGCAGCCTGATGATAGCAGCAGGAGTACTGCAAAACCCAAAGGTGGATGCCATATTCGGGCTACACGTTTATCCGCATTTGCCTGCAGGTGTTGTCGGCTTTCGGGCGGGGCAATACATGGCCAGCACCGATGAGATTCATATTCGTATTCATGGTAAAGGCGGGCATGCTGCATTGCCGCATCAGACCATTGACCCTATCAGTATTGCTGCGCAAATTATTACCGCCTTACAGCAGGTCGTGAGTAGGAAGAGTAACCCGGTCACTCCTTGTGTGCTTTCATTCGGACATATTGCCGGCGGCACGGTCAACAATGTGATTCCTGAAACTGTAGTGCTGAGTGGTACACTGCGCACGATGGATGAGGCCTGGCGGGAAAGAGCACATGTTCTGATCCGAAATATTGTGGAGGGTATCTGTAATGCTTTTGAAGCTCGTGCAGAAATTGAGATTCCGAAAGGCTATCCTTCACTTTACAATGACCCCGCAGTAACGGCTCGTGCAGAAGCTTGTGCCCGGGAATATTTGGGAGATGAACAAGTGAGACAACTAAGTCTGCGCATGACTGCAGATGACTTTGCATTTTATAGCCATCAGGCACCAGGTTGTTATTTCAGGATTGGCACCAGCCGGGAAGACCGTGAGTTTACAGCCTCGGTGCATCATCCCCAATTTGACATTGATGAGCAAGCGCTAGAGACAGCAATCGGGACTATGGGCTGGATCGTGTTGCAAGAGATGATGGGTTGAATATTCATTGCCTGCACACCAGCCAAATGCCCCTGAGCGCAA
>CAYRJR010000275.1:0-1856 GCA_964424655.1 uncultured Chitinophagaceae bacterium | reverse complement strand
TACCGCGCTTTGTGGGCTGGTGATTTTGATGCAAATGGCAAGGTGAAGTTTGATGCCCCTAATGATGACCTGACTACCATGCTCATCGATGTACTATTTGCTTCTGGCAACACTTCGTTTGCAACGAACTACGACTTCGCTTACGGGTATTATCAGGGCGACTATGACATGAGTAGCAAAGTGAAGTATGTCGCACCGAATGACGATTATACCACCCTCTTGATCCAGGAGCTATTCTACCCGCTCAACAGCGGGTTCGCTACCAATTTCGACTTCATGATTCAACAACTGCCCTAAGCAGTATTTGGTAAACAGGCGCCCGGGGCTCAAGCCAGCCTCTGGGGTAAGTTGTCGGGCGCCTTTCTCTTAACCCCCTCAGACTGCAAACCCATAACACCAAAGCCAATCAAAAAACTACTGACATGAAAAAACTTATATTATCATTCTGCCTGCTGATTCCATTCCTCCTGGGCGGCGTGGCTTCTGAAGCAGCCCAACTCAGCAATGCACGCTATCTGCTTCGTTATGACAGCTCTACCTGCCGCTATGAGGTACTCATGTACTTAGAAACGGGCAATATCAATGTACCGGCAGCAGGAATTCCCTTACAGCAGGTGTACGGCTGCCAGCTCTCGATAGTAGTACCTACGGGGACTAACTTTGGTGGAAATGGCGGATTAAGCTCCGGCACCGTCACGACCTATGCCAACGAACCCAGAACAGGTATGTCTCAAAGCGGAAATGCCATGGTCGGCGGGTCGGGTGCTTCTTGGACTAATGGAAACAATGCATTCAATCCATCCTCTTTGTCTGGATATGATATTTATGCTTTTGTCCCTCCGACTTCCGGGGCCTATTTCTCACAGGCAAGCCAGGGTGACACGGTATTGCTGTTTAGCATTTCAATTGTAACCCCCACTGCCAATTGTGGCCAGGGCGTGCGTCTGTGGAACAACAATGTGATTCAAGGGAGCGCCGTCAGCGGGGATCCGAACTCCGGAAGCGCCGGCCTAAACGGAAGGGATTATAATAACAGCCTCAAGGTTGGAAGCTCCAGTGAACAATATCATGGCACCGGCACCCCCAATATGAACGAGGCCAAGCCGGTAGTTACTGCTTCAGTTACCCAAAACTCGACCACCATCACGGGTACTTCTTCTGCAACTACCTCTAGCTGTGCTACTATTTCTTCTTATGCCTGGACCGGCCCCGCCAGCTTCACGGCCTCTACTTCAGGATTCACACGCTCCAATATCCCTGCTAATACAGGTAACTACATCTTGACTGTCACCAACAGCTTAGGTTGTTCTACAGTGTGGTCGCACGTAATCGTGTTGCCTGTAAAGCTCCTCAGCTTTGATGCCATGACAGAAGGATGCCAGGCTCGCCTCAACTGGGTCGTAGCTCCTGCTCAAATGGACCTGAAAGCCTTCGATATACAATACAGCCAGGATGGCATCAATTTCGAAACGATAGGTCATTTAGAGCGCACTCCCAACAGCGACCAATACAGCTTTGCTTATGCTCAGGCTTCCGGTAAGGGTTACTATCGCCTGATGATTATCGAGCAATCCGGCATCACAGAATACACCAAGACCGTAAGCGTAAGCACTACCTGCAATGTTCAGGTAATCACCATCGCACCGAACCCGACTACAGGCCGTAGCGTGGTCAGCGGTATCGAAAGTGGTGATCAGGTGAAGGTGAGCGATGTGCTGGGCAACGTGATTGCCAACTATGTCTCTTCCGGCTCTACGGCCGCTATTGACCTCAGCATCTATCCCTCTGGTATCTACAGCGTAATCGTCAGCAGAAATAGCCAAATCCTTAAAACGGATAAGATTACGAAACAGTAA
>CAYRJR010000274.1:0-1857 GCA_964424655.1 uncultured Chitinophagaceae bacterium | reverse complement strand
GGATGGTGTAGAAATCGTTACGGGACATTCCGTTGATAAGTGGCGACTGAGGAGCAGCTACAGGGGCAGCTTCGGCCACAGCTTCCTGTGCAAAGGCATGGAGACTTGCGAAGCCTGTCATCAGCAATAAGGCTAAAGACTTGGCCACTGTACCGCCGTTACGTTCTTTCCGCATCTTATCACGGTAGGCATAGGCCAATTGCTGATAAACGAAGACCAGCATGATAATGGCCACAGCCAAAACGATGATGATGCTGAACAAGCCCAGAAGCAGCGGATTGAAGCTGTCAGGAGTCGGGCCTTTTTCCGCAGCAAAGGCAGCAGAAGGTGTAAACAGGAGTGCGGTGAAGCAGAGTTTTTGAATCGCGGATTTCATGAAAAATCAGCTTAAGCTTTGGGATGAATATTTTCAGATTCGGTGCTGCCATCATCGAGCAAAGGCAGGTGGTTCATGGCTTGCAGGTGTTCCTTTCTGGCTATGAAAGCCCAGGCACCCAGCAAGACAAACACAGTAAAGAATATGACGAGTGTGATGACCGGGAAGATGCCCACACCGGAAATGCTTTCCAGATAGTTTCGGAGTTTCATGCTTGGGATGCTTGAGGCAGATGTCTGCTATGGACTATTCTGAGTTCAGGAATGCCAATGAAGGATAGAATTAGTTGGAAGCGGTTTTATCAGCAGCCTTGATGTCTTTGCCGAGGCGTTGTAGATAGGCGATAAGTGCAATGATTTCCTTATCACGCTTCACTTCAATCTTATCCTTAGCGAGGCTGGCCTGAATCTTAGCTGCCTGCTGCTCCATATCTGCCACGGCCTGCTTGTCATATCCTGCCGGATAAGGCACGCCAAGGGTTTGCATCGCCCTGATTTTCTTAGGGGTCATTGAGGCATCAATGGTGTTGCGCATCAGCCAGGGATATGGCGGCATCACCGAACCTGGACTCATACTGGTAGGCTCATACATGTGGTTGAAGTGCCAGCTATCCGGATACTTTCCTCCTTCCCGCGCCAGGTCTGGACCAGTACGTTTACTACCCCATTGGAAGGGATGGTCATACACGCTCTCACCAGCCTTGCTGTATTCGCCATATCGGGCCACCTCATCACGGAAAGGACGCACCATCTGACTGTGGCAGGTGTAGCAACCCTCGCGCACATAGATATCGCGGCCTTCCAGCTCCAGCGGCGTGTAAGGTTTCACACTGGCAATGGTGGGCACATTACTCTTCACCAGGAATGTTGGAATAAACTCTACCGCTCCTCCGATGATGACAACCACCAGCGCCCCCAACATCATTTGCACCGGGCGTCTTTCTATCCAGCGATGCCAATGGTCTTTCACACCGGCATGCATTGCTTCCTGCTTCGCCAGAGGCAACGCCTGTGCAGGCTCAGCATCCACTGCTTTACCCAGGCGAATCGTCTTGATGATGTTGTAGCACATAATCAGTGCACCGATGAGGAACAAAGCCCCACCAACAGAACGCAACAAGTAGAATGGCTTCATGTATTGTACCGTTTCTAAGAACTGATACTTGAGCTGTCCTTCCGCAGTGAATTCTTTCATCTGCGAAGCATGCATGAAGCCGGCCCAATACATCGGCACCACATAGAATATGATGCCCAGTGTGCCTATCCAGAAGTGCGTATTGGCAAGCTTCTTTGAAAAAAGCTCTGTCTTGAAAATCCTTGGTACGAGCCAATAGATGATACCGAAAGTGAGGAAGCCATTCCAGCCGAGGGCACCTACGTGTACGTGTGCAATAGTCCAGTCGGTGAAGTGCGAAATCGCATTGACGCTTTTCAGTGAAAGCAGCGGGCCTTCAAATGTGGCCATGCCGTAAGCTGTGATGG
>CAYRJR010000273.1:0-1892 GCA_964424655.1 uncultured Chitinophagaceae bacterium | reverse complement strand
CCGCTGCCACCACCGCCGCCCACTTTTTTGAGGATAATCAGAATGATGATGAAGACGATGATGGCGGTGAGGATGCTGCCACGTCCGGTCTTTGATTTGGGGTCGGCTGTGTACTCTCCTCTTGTTGCAGCCTCAACCGCATTCAGTGCACGGCTAAATCCGAGGTAATAATTCCCTTCCCGAAAGGCAGGCGCCATTTCATTGCGGATGATGCGACCGCTCACCAGGTCGGTCAGTGCGCCTTCGAGGCCTTTCCCTACAGAGATGTTTACCCGATGATCATTGATGGCAGCGAGGATGAGCACGCCATTGTTTTTGGATGCTTTGCCCACACCCCAGCGGTTGCCCAACTGTGTGGTGTAATCCG
The DNA here is from genome assembly GCA_964424655.1 of uncultured Chitinophagaceae bacterium. Classification (GTDB taxonomy): domain Bacteria; phylum Bacteroidota; class Bacteroidia; order Chitinophagales; family Chitinophagaceae; genus UBA1952. Next base: position 1,525 of record CAYRJR010000273.1, on the reverse strand, counting down.
ACACATCATAGAGGCCAATGCTTCGTACCGTGACGATGGCAATTTCATTGGAAGTAGAGTCTTCAAAGGCTTCGGCCTGTTGTTCTAATAAAGCGCGTTCATCCGGGCTTAGGACACCGGCCAGGTCGTTGACGAGTTGGGGCGGGTTGGGCCGTGGCGGAAAGTCCTTATCGTTTTGAGCAAGAGCAGTGCCGGCAAACGCCAGCAGCAACGATACCAGAATCAAAAGCTTCCTCATTTTCCAAAAACAATTTCGTCGGGCAATTCGTTTCGCGTTACATCGGGCTTGAAGGGAAAATGAAGTGCCAGGGCTTTGCCTAATTCCGAAATGCAATCCAATACGCCGTCAGCAATATCGCCGGCCCTGAGACCAGCCTGAAGTACCTGCGCAGCGCCTTGCCAGAATTGGGCACCACCTGCGCGGTGATATATTTCTATGTCTCCGAAAATGGCAAACTGTTTATCCGCAACTGCCAGATAGATGAGTATGGCATTTCGCTCTTCGGTCTGATCCATTCCCAGTTGGGCAAAGATTTCTTTGGCTCGATTCAGCGCATCCATATACTGACATCGCGGCTCCATAAACACCCTAATCTCGCCCGTGGTGCAGGCTTCAGCCTCGCGGATGGCAGTGGCCACCGCATCCTGTACGGACTTTGGAACCAAGGCTTTCTTTTTCCAAAAAGGCATGTTTTCAGGGCTGAAGGATGGAAGGATGCAGCAGGCTATTTAGACGATGCAGTCTTTAGAACTGCACCTTAGGCGCGTTTTGCGCGCCTGCATCGGCCTGGAACATGGGGCGTTGCTTGAAGCCGAACATGCCTGCCATCAGGTTGCCAGGGAAGTTGCTCACCTTCTTGTTGTATTGCATTACGGCATCGTTGAAGCCATTTCGGCTTACGTTGATTCGGTTTTCGGTGCCTTCAAGTTGCGTTTGCAGGTCGGTAAAGTTCTGTGTGGCGCGGAGCTGGGGGTAAGCTTCCACGGCCACGTTAATAGCCATGCGCATGGCCTGGCCCGCTTGGGCACTAGCGTTTTGAATGTCCTGTAGTCGTTGGGGGGTGAGGCTTTCCGCTGGCGTGTTGGTGAGGTTGCGAAGCTGGCCGGCGCGAGCCTGAGCCACCTGCACATAGGTGTTTTTTTCAAAATCAGCAGCACCTTTCACAGTGGCCACCAGATTTGGAATCAGGTCGGCACGGCGCTGGTAGGCACTTTGAACCTGAGCCCAGGCATTATCCACCTGGAGTCGCGAAGAGTTCATGCCATTGTAGCTGCAACCGCCAATCAGTACGATTGCGGCGATGATGATGATGATTGGCAGGGCTTTTTTCATACTTCAAAGGAAGAATTTCAGCTAAAATACAGGGAATAAATAGTACCACTGGCCTGCAAAACGCTTTGTGCAGCGCCTGAGTCGGTCATTGCACCCGCCGGGTCGGTGATTGACTTTCCCCAGCATCCAGAACATACTGGCTATCTATAAAAAGGAGATTCTAACCAGGTGATTCCTTTCGAAAAATTGGGA
>CAYRJR010000272.1:0-1893 GCA_964424655.1 uncultured Chitinophagaceae bacterium | reverse complement strand
GCCAGGTTTTGTTTTTCACCAAGCCTTCGGGAATGAGTCTTGGGAACATCAGGTAATAGTCCCAGGGCTGTGTGGCGCGCTTGTAATAGCTCAGATAGCTCGGTGCTATATAGGCTGTGTCGCCATGCAGGCAATCTGGGCCGAAGCCCCCCATATTGGCCAGCACCAATGTTTTCTTTCCGGCAACATGAGGCACCTGTTTGCGCAGCCAGTCCACTTGTTGCTGCGAAGAGTTGTAGTAATAATCCAGCTCATAATTCCCTTCAGCGCCTTTGATGCCTCCTACAAATTCATTGAAATAAACGTACTGATTGGGGTGGCTACGGAAGGTCCAATAGATGGCAGGAAGTGTGAGTAAAAATGCAAGCCCCGAACCAATATACCAGGCTTTCTGTCCTGCTTTTTGCGCCAGCAATTCAGCCATCCAATCGCCCAGCCAGGCCCAGCCCAGCGCCGCGATGATGACCCAAAAAGGATAGACGAAAAACACATGGCGCCATGTGTCATAAACACTGGAATGTTTGTAAGCCATGTACAGCAGGGGAAAGAGCGCTGCAAACAGACCCCAGCTTAATAGAAAGTTCCCGATTTTCTTGCGACGCAAGAAGCCCATCACTACGAAAACAAGGGCTCCGAAAATGACCGAAATCGGGTTTGAAATTAGAATCCACTTGATTTCATAATACCAGGGCATCGCATAATTCCACTGATAAGTGCCTTCGAAAAGCGTGCGGATTTTTGTGGCCCGATGCGTCATGCCTTTCAACGATTCTATAGGATTGCTGATAGGCGACTGAAGCCCCCAAGGCCAGGCCAGCAAGCCGATGATATACCCGGCAACGAGGCCACCGATCGTCACCCAAAGGATGCGTTTTCGAACTTTCTTATCTGTCCACCATCCTTGTCTGTTTTCTTTTGAAAGAAAGAGCCAGAACGCAGCAGTGGCAACCAAGTAAGCAAAGAAGAGCAGGCCACCAGCAGAGCGAACACCAAAGGCAAGGCCAAAGCCCAAAGCCAGCAACACGCCATGCCACCAAATCCGCTTTTGACCATCCTGAAGAAGTGCAATGACGGCATACATGGCCAGTGCAAAACCCGCTGCAAATGGGATATCCTTAGGGTTATTCATCCCTTCGCCGAAAATGCGCGGAGAAAACAAAATCAGGAACAGTGCCAGGACACCTACGCTCCAGCGGCCACTCAGCCTGCGGGCAATCAGGCCGGTACTAATCATCAATACTGCGTTGGTAAGTGCATTGCAAGCGTGGCGAATGATGAGCTGTGGAATGGAAGGGAACCAGCGATGCAGGATTTCTGTACCAAAATCAAACAGACCTCCATACAATTCCTGGCCCAGAAACTGGGTCTCCATGCCTTTGTAACGAGGCAGGAGTTTATCGTAACCCAGGGCCTGTGTGTCTCCGTTGAAGAAATAATCCCAGATGTCGCGGCCATAAAATATCTGGAGCCATTCGTCACCGGTCTGCCCATAGGCAGGACTGAGCGAAGGCAGCAGGATGGCAATAATCGCGGAGCAGGCGATGAACACATAGCGCCATTGCCGATCACCGGCGGGAGGAGAGACTGCAGTTGCAATCATGAGAAATCAGGCTTGCTTAAGGTTGGTAAGTGTAGATGATGAATGACTCCTGTGTCTTGACCGGTTTATCACCGGCAAAAACGCCTCCGGCATACACAGGTTTCCAATGCTGGGTGAGTTTCGGGTTTTCAATGGGCAGGCTCATCACCAGCACTACATTCTTGAGGCTGTCCGGGAATTGTTGCTCGGCGACCATAGCTGCATAATCACCATCATAGCGATATTGATTGGCGAGGTAGAGCGAATCGAATTGAATATAGTAGCCCCAGCGGCGGGTGTCGGCCCAATACATC
>CAYRJR010000271.1:276-1896 GCA_964424655.1 uncultured Chitinophagaceae bacterium | reverse complement strand
AAATTTCATACAAAGGCACCGTATTCCTGCGGCTGGGGGTATCCAACTTCCAACGGGTGCTGGACGACCGTGATAGCAACAATGTACAGCAATACACGCTCTGGCAACCTTCGGCAGGCGTTGGACTTCGCATTGCCGGCCTCATGGTGGACTATGCCTACACTTCGCTTCAGACGCAGAGCAATCCGCTTTTTTCTCACATAGTGTCTGCACGCCTGGACATTTTCAGGGGCAAACATCATGCGCATCCTGCTGCGGCTACACCTGAAAACTTACCCGCAGAAATACCCAAAAATGGCGCACCAACCCTACGCTAACCGGCCTGGTTACAATTGTTATTATGAAAACGAAATTGTTATTCCTGTTGTTGTTTTTTATCGCCCTGCCGGGGATACAACTCTTGGCTCAGGTAGGTACCTATGGCAATGAATGGATTGATTACAACAAGACCTATTACAAATTCAAAATAGGCAGTAGTGGTTTCTTCCGGATCTATCGCTCGGCACTGAATACCGCCGGCTTGCCTGGCACTGTGAGGGGATCCAATTTCATGTTGTACCGGGATGGGAAAGAGCTCCCGATTTATGTATCGGCAGAGACGATGGGGCCTACTGATTACATCCAGTTTTGGGGCCATGGGCCCGATGGTTCATTGGATAGTGCACTTTATCTCAGCCCTGATGCCCAGCCCAATAAGCGTCTTTCTTTATTCACAGATTCTGCCAGCTATTTTCTCTGCTATGATAATAGCAGCAATCATTTGCGATTTGCTTACACCCCTAATAATATTCCGGGGTCACCTCCAGCACCAGAGCCTTATTGTCTGGCAGAGACAAGCTACTCCGCCACAAGCTTCTGGATGCCCGGCCCGGCCTATGCAAGTGGCATTAACTTATTGTCGCCTTCATATGATGCCGGGGAGGGTTTTATCAATGGTCAGTATAGCACCAGTTCCATTCCTTCTATCAGCTTGTCGGCTCCAAACTTGGTTCCGGGTGTAGATGCCCAATTACAGGCTTCTGTGATTGTACGCTCTTTTGATTATACCCACCAGTTGAAACTTCTGTTTAATGGCACACAGTTTAGCAATGTTTCTGCCGGCATTACCGAGGCAAAACATTTTAACCTCACGATTCCTGCAGCATCACTGACGGGCAATAATCAATTAAGCTTTCAGGCCAGCTCTGCTACATCAAGCAGCAATCCTTCTTCTTATGATTATTTCGGCATCTCGGGTGCCGTGCTTCAATACCCCCACAACTTCAATATGTCGGGCCTGCAGCAGGCGCGTTTTAAGCTGCCCGCTACTGGTGCGCCTCAATATCTGGAATGCAGCAATCTCGGTGCTGCCCGCCTGTTTGACATTACCAACCAAAAGTGGTATGTAGGGAATACGGCCATCCCGGGGAAGACCCTCTTTTATCTGGATCCTTCCAGCACGACCCGCACATTCTGCATCCTGACCGATGCTGCCGCATCCGGAATCCCGGCTTTAAGCCCTGTCAAGGTGATTCAGTTTACGAATTGGAATGCGAAGCAAGGCAATTACATCATCATCACGCACCCAGACCTGATGCGTGTTACGAATGGCCGGAATTATGTGTCGGAATATGCACAATA
>CAYRJR010000271.1:0-266 GCA_964424655.1 uncultured Chitinophagaceae bacterium | reverse complement strand
TTGCCTACGGACAGGATTTACACCCTTTAGCCATCCGAAATTTTTTGCATTATGCCTACGATAACTGGAGCACCAAACCCAAGGATGTATTCCTGATTGGGCGTGGCATTTTATATACGCAACGACAGGCTTATTACGCTAATCGCAGCGCATACCCTTTCCCCGTGGTTCCCACTTTTGGCATTCCTGGTTCTGATATTGATTTTGTCCAGTTCAACAACCAGCACATACCGAGAATGGGCATTGGCCGTTTGTCTGTGTGGACA
>CAYRJR010000270.1:1294-1932 GCA_964424655.1 uncultured Chitinophagaceae bacterium | reverse complement strand
AGGTCATAGAACGATATTCCAAGAACAAAGAATTGCTTACAGGCGAAATTGAAATATTAGCAGACAGCCTCATCATGCTCAACCATCTGGCCACGCCACATATAACCATCGAGGAACAAAGAGATGGCGGCGAAGACCTGCGCATGAGATACCGCTACCTCGACCTGCGTCGCCCGCCCTTGCGCCGCAACCTCGAACTACGCTACCGTGTCAGCCGGGCCGCCCGTGAATATTTAGATGCTGAAGGTTTTTTCGAAATTGAAACGCCTTTCCTGATTCGCTCCACACCCGAAGGTGCTCGCGACTTTGTGGTGCCTTCGCGCATGAATCAGGGCCAATTCTATGCCTTGCCCCAAAGCCCGCAAACCTTTAAGCAACTGCTGATGGTGAGCGGCTACGACCGCTATTTCCAAATCGTAAAATGCTTCCGCGATGAAGACCTCCGCGCCGACCGTCAACCTGAGTTCACACAGATTGATTGCGAAATGGCTTTCGTGGAGCAGGAAGATGTGCTCCTCACTTTCGAAGGGCTGTTCAAGGATATTATTAAAAGAATCCGGGGTCTTGAGTTGAAAGATTCATTTCCCCGCATCACATGGGAAGATGCCATGCGTCATTACGGCAATGATAAGCCGGAC
>CAYRJR010000270.1:0-1265 GCA_964424655.1 uncultured Chitinophagaceae bacterium | reverse complement strand
GCTTCGGCATGAAGCTCTGCAACCTCAAGGTGAACGGACACTATGAAGCCCCGGCGCTATCCAACATTGCCTTTAAGGTATTTGAAGAAGCCGCCAGTATCCTGGCCATTCGTGTAGAAGCTGGCGCTGCCTGGAGCCGCAAACAACTCGATGAACTCACTGAATGGGTAAAACGTCCACAGATTGGCATGAGTGGCCTGCTCCATCTGCGCCACAATCCAGACGGAAGTTTCAAGAGCAGCGCCGATAAGTTTCTCACGCAGGAAGTATGTGCTGAACTCAGCAAGCATTGCGCACTTCAAACCGGCGACCTGTTGCTGATACTCGCCGGCCCTGACGCCCGCACACGCAAGGCAGCTTCGGAATTAAGGTTGCATCTGGGCAACCTGCTGGGCCTGCGTAATCCGGATGAATTTGCTCCGCTCTGGGTTGTTGACTTCCCACTTTTGGAGCAGACGGATGACGGCCACTGGACTGCCTTGCACCACCCGTTCACCGCGCCCAAACCAGAACATGCCTCTTTTCTCACTATGCCCGAACGCTTCGGAGAAATCCGCGCCAATGCCTATGACATCGTATTGAACGGTACCGAAATTGGCGGTGGCTCTATACGAATTCACGAACGCGGTATGCAGGAACAAATGTTTGCTGCACTGGGGATGAGTCGCGAAGAGGCACAAGAACAATTTGGGTTTCTGCTGGGTGCGTTCGAATATGGGGCACCACCACATGGTGGCATCGCATTTGGCTTCGACCGCCTGTGTGCATTACTGGGCGGACAGGAAGGCATCCGCGACTTCATTGCATTCCCCAAAAACAACGCAGGCAGAGATATGATGCTGGATGCGCCGGCAAGCATCAGCCCGGAACAGAAAAAGGAACTGGGTCTGTAAGGAATTAACGCGTTTACCGCGATTAGTATTTGGGATAAGCCTTATTGAGTTCGGCGAGTCCGACATAGGCAAGTACACAAGTTGCTATTGCCTGCACGGTACCTGCAATACTTTCTCGAAGAACACAGTCTTACCCCCAAAAAAAAACCGCCTCAGTTCATCACTGAGGCGGTTTCCATTATAGCGAATACTTATTGCAGCACCAGCTTGTTGACAATCTTCTGTCCGTCGTCGGTTTTCAGCACTACGAAGTAGATGCCTTTAGCCTGGCCGGTCAGGTCAATTTCTGTCTGGAAATGCTTGCTCACATTACTGAAGCTTTCGCTCATCACGCGCTGGCCTGCGATGGTAGTAACCGTCACGTCCAGTTTA
>CAYRJR010000269.1:0-1932 GCA_964424655.1 uncultured Chitinophagaceae bacterium | reverse complement strand
GCTGTGGCTGCTATACGGTGCCGGTGATGGGCGGCACGGGAGTGAGCCAGCTTACTTACGACTATACAGCGGGGAATGCGCCAGCCGGCGTGAATTCTATTTTCACCGGTCAGGCCTACATCCCACGCATCGAAGCGTTCAGCGATTATTCTTACTGCGAAATGGCTGCCTATACCCCATATCAGATTGTGTGGTCAGCGAAACGGTATGCGGCAGGGCATGACCAAGTGCTAAGTTGGAATCCCATGGGCCCCTATGTACAAGGTATTAGCACGCAAGACTTCAATGCCCCCTACGATTGTATGAGTGCCTGTGTAGCTGCGGGTGCCACCTGTAGCTATTATACCAACAGCATCGGCAATGTGCAATACACGGTTGGCTTTTGCGTGGACTATTACAACGGAGTGCCGCTACCCGCCGGCAAACAGCATGTTTACGAGCGGCAGATAGACCCGGCAACCGGCACTTTTTTCAACACCAATACCTATCAGGCCAGCACTACGGCGCTCAATTTTCCCTGGGACATCAACCGCAACATGGCCGTGAGCAATACCAGCAATTACGGCCAGGATTTGATTAGTGTCTGGTACAATGGGAGTAAGATTGTGTGGAAAGAGAGTACGCCCGATGTGATGGCCTTCCGAATGACGCATAATGGCAATGGACCGAGTCCATCAAGCCCCATTGGGCTGAGCATCGTACCTATTCCGGCATCGGATGAATTGATGTTGCAAGGCCTGGCATCCGGAATTTTTGTGGATTATACCATCACGGATACGAGGGGCAGAAGCGTAGCAAATGGTACTACCGCAGCCGGGCAGACCATCAATGTTTCCGGCATAATCCGCGGCCACTATCTGCTGAGAATTGCAGGCGCTGATGAGCTTTCTATCTTCCCTTTCGTAAAAGAATAAATCCTTAGAACTATGATGCGCAATATTATTGGTGTAGCTATTGCTTTGCTCACAATCGTCATGGACGGTTTCGGTCAGACGCCTACTTATCAGTTTTCTAACTTTAGTGGAATAAGTGCCCCAAGTGGCGGCTCCGGCGGGACAGAATTGGAATACAAACAACAATGCTTGTACACTAGTCATGACTTTCCTGGCATGCCTATCGGCTGGGTGAAAGCGATTTACTGCCGGGTTGCACGAGGTTATACGGTTGTGAACCCTGCTGGCAACTGCACCCTGAAAAAATTCACACTTAAAATTGGCTACACTTACGATAGCGTCTATAGGAAAGGCGCCCAAGATAGCTTTCGTAGTGGACTGACTGCTATTTACGGCCCTGACACATTTTCGGTGCCTTGCAGCCAATCGGTGGGTGGTGCTTGGATTCGGATTCCAGTTATCCAAAATGCTTTTCATTTCGACCATGAGCACTTCTTTGCAGTTGAAATCGCTTGGGGGCCAAACGATACCGGTAGTAGTGGATTTCCACCTCTCGCTGGAACTCATATCTATCAGGATGGACTATCACGCAGTGCTTATGTATATGACCGCTCAATAACCAAACCTGTTCCACCAATGGGAATTCCCTTTGGGCCAGCAAAGTACGACCTCGGCTTCGATCTCGGCGGCCCTTCAACAGCTATCACTTCTTTTAGCAATATCCAAGGCATCGGCCTTTTCCCCAACCCAGCGCCCGGCGGGCGTTTCAATATCTCTTTAGATGCCAAACAGCCGATGAAGGAAGTGCGTGTCCGCATCACGGATGTCACGGGCAGGGTGCTGCATAGCCGTCAATTTTCTAATCCCGGCAAGAGCTTCTTTGAGGAGATGAACCTGAGCGGTGCAGCGCCCGGCATGTACTTCGTGCGCATCACGGCAGATGGGGAAACGTTCAGCCGAAGAGTGAGTGTGGCAGAGTAGGATTTTTTACGCGCTGCAAGAAGACAAGGAAGGCTGCTTCGTTGGGAGGCGGCCTTTC
>CAYRJR010000268.1:0-1984 GCA_964424655.1 uncultured Chitinophagaceae bacterium | reverse complement strand
ATTGGTTACAAAGGCCACGTACTCTATGAGCGATATTTTGGAATGGCTAACCGGGAAGCGAATATTCCCTGGTCGCCGGCTTCGGCTTCCCAATTAGCATCTACCTCCAAAACACTCACTGCTGGAGCCATTCTATTCCTGGCTCAGCGAGGCTATCTCAGCATTGATTCGCCGGTAGAAAATTTCATTAAAGGCTGGCCCTACAAAGGCATCACACTTCACATGTTGCTGTGCCATCGCAGCGGCTTGCCCGACTATACACATTGGTACGATAACTACAGCCGAGACCATAATACACCAATCAACAATGAGCAGTTGATGGCTATGATTTCGAGATTCAGACCGAGGCTGGAATTCAAGCCCAACACGCGATTTACGTACAGCAATACGAACTATGCCGTGCTTGCCCGTGTCATCGAAGTAGTCACAGAGATGCCTTATCCAAAGTTTATGGAGGAGTATTTCTTCAAGCCACTGGGTATGAATCACACCTTCGTATTTAATCCTGCCGTTGGTTATCCTCAAAACGCAGCCATCAGCTATCAGTATAATTGGAGGAGGGAACCGCTGATGTTTGCAGATGGCATCTACGGCGACAAGAATATCTACAGTACTGTGGAAGATTTGTATCGCTGGGATCAATCACTCTATCGGCACACCTTACTCAATAATGCTACGCTGGAACTGGCTTATGGGCCTTGCTCATTTGAGCGCCCTGGTATAAAAAATTATGGTTTGGGATGGCGCATGCTATGCTACCCTGATGGATATAAAATCATTTACCACAACGGCTGGTGGCATGGCAACAACACCTGCTTTTACCGCTTTATCGAAGACAACTTCACGGTGATTGTGCTGGGCAATAAATTCAACAAGAGCATTTATCACCAGCCTCAGGCAGTTTATAAAATTGTCAATGGCGCTGACGCTGATGATCATGGTGCCGGAGCAGAAGGGGCGGATTGATTTGAATAGACAGAGCGGCCTTATTTCTTATATCCCTCCCAGATAGTACCACCAACACTGTCTCTTGATGCACCTGTTGCTGAGCAAAGCACATTCGTTTCGCAGCGCCAGCGCAATGCACCAATCAATGCCATTACAAGCGCCTCTTTGAATTGCACCAATCGCGAATCCGGTACACAGAGTTCCATGCTATGTGCGCATAGTTTTTCTTGTAGTTGTTCAAGTAGGAAACCATTAAATGCGCCACCACCTGTGACCAGCATCTTGGAAGTTTTTGCAGGAAGGGTCAGGGAAGAAATGGCGGCAGCAATGCAGTCAGCAATATGAGCCGAACAAGTGGCCAGTGCGTCTTCGGGGCTTAATGATGCCCTTTCAATTATGGGCAATATTTCCTGAACAGAAAATGTATTGCTCAATGATTTTGGAGCAGCAAGTTTGTAATAGGCATTTTGGGCAAGCACGTCAAGTAAGTTGTTGCAAATTGTTCCAGTTCTTGCATGTGATCCGCAGTCGTCATAATCATAGCCGAGTTTCTGGGCAAAATGATTCAGAAATTGATTGCATGGGCAGATGTCAAAGGCGAGTGCATGTTGCTGGCTGGTTACATTGGCAATACCACCGAGGTTGAGCAGGAAATCATATTCCTCAAACAGGAGCTTGTCGCCAATGGGTACGATAGGTGCTCCCTGCCCGTCTAAAGCAACATCCATATTCCTCAAATCCGAGATAACCGGAAGGCCTGATTCTGCAGCTATTGAGGCCCCATCACCAATTTGGAAACTCACACCGTTTTGCGGTTCATGAAAGACCGTATGTCCATGCGAGACGATAAAATCAGGTTGCTTACCAGGTGAATATTTCTCCAAAAAATCTCGTACTGCTTTCCCAATGAAATGCCCGTAGGCTGTATGTGTCCTTAAAAAAGCAGATACCTTTTCATGCTGAATAGCTTGCAGTCTAAGGAACATCGCGCCCACCCTGCACTACCTGCATGGTGAGATAGGTCACGTTGGCGGCG
>CAYRJR010000267.1:0-2110 GCA_964424655.1 uncultured Chitinophagaceae bacterium | reverse complement strand
GTGGCTACAGCCGCAGGGGCTTTAGCCTTAGCAGAAGCAGGGGCAGATGCTGTAAAAGTGGGCGTAGGGCCAGGCTCCATCTGTACTACCCGTGTCGTCACCGGCGCAGGTGCTCCTCAACTCACTGCCATCATTGAAGCCTCGATGGCATTAAAATCAATAGGTGTCCCCGTAATTGCTGATGGGGGTATTCGATACACTGGCGATATGGTCAAAGCAATTGCCGCTGGTGCTTCCTGTGTGATGGCCGGTTCCATCTTTGCAGGCACCGAAGAAAGCCCCGGTGAAACCATCATCTACGAAGGCAGGAAATTCAAGAGCTACCGGGGCATGGGCTCCGTTGAGGCGATGAAGGAAGGCTCTTCTGACCGCTATTTTCAGGATGTAGAATCAGACATCAAAAAGCTGGTACCGGAAGGCATTGTAGGTCGCGTACCTTACAAGGGTGAGCTTGCAGAAATCGTACAGCAGTTTGTGGGAGGCTTGCGGGCAGGCATGGGTTATTGCGGTGCTCCTGACATAGCCTGCCTGCAAAACGATGCTCAGTTCATCCGCATCACTTCTGCTTCTATGGCAGAAAGCCATCCGCACGATGTGGTCATCACGAAAGAGGCTCCGAACTACAGTCGCTAAGATTTTATCAGAAAATATCAGTAGGTGCCAATGCTGAGCATCACCAGCGTGCAGGCATCCAGGCATTCGATACTCTGCTTCTCTGCCAGTGATTCCAACTTTGGATTTTCAGCGCCTGGATTGAATAGGATACGTGAGGGATGCAGGGAAAGGATGTAGTCGTAATACATCTCCTGATGCCCTGCATTGAGGTAGATGCTCACTGTATCAATGCCTTTGTAAGCCTGCATGTCGGTCTCAATGGGCACGTCCTGCACCTTCCCCTTACGACGTCCGATGGCCACTACGGGATGGCCCTTGCGCCGGAGCGCAAGGATGGCCTTGTTGCTGTATCGTTCCGGATTTTCGGAAGCGCCCAGAACCAACGTCTTTTTGCTCATTTTTTTAATAATTATCTGCTGCATTGAAAAAAGCAGGCCACGACAAGCTAAAATCTTCAAATCTCAGCCGAAGCCTTCAATTGGCTATTTTTGCGCCGCCTCAATGGTGGGCTACAAGCCTTTCCCAACAAGGCTCTTCAAGCAGTTCACTCCATTTTTCTTTTAAATAAAATTCGCACGCAACACTCATGTCCGTCCTCGTCAACAAGAATTCTAAAGTCATCGTTCAGGGTTTTACAGGTACCGAAGGCAGTTTTCATGCTTCGCAAATGATAGAATATGGCACCAACGTGGTTGGCGGTGTCACCCCGGGCAAAGGCGGAACATCCCACCTGGAACTTCCTGTTTTCAACACTGTTCGTGATGCCGTACTGGCCACGAAAGCTGATGTTTCCATCATCTTCGTTCCGCCTGCCTTTGCTGCAGATGCCATTATGGAAGCTTGCGATGCAGGCATCAAAGTAATCATCTGCATCACAGAAGGCATTCCTGTGAAGGATATGGTGATGGCCAAGGAATATGTGAAGCACCGCAACTGCCGTCTGATTGGCCCCAACTGCCCGGGTGTCATCACTGCCGGCGAAGCCAAGGTGGGCATCATGCCCGGCTTTGTTTTCAAGACAGGCCGCATTGGCATCGTTTCTAAATCAGGCACGCTGACTTACGAAGCTGCCGACCAGACTGTGAAAGCAGGCATGGGTATTTCTACAGCAATTGGTATCGGTGGCGACCCCATCATTGGCACCACGACCCGCGAAGCCGTTGAGTTGTTGATGAACGACCCGGAAACAGATGGCATCGTAATGATTGGCGAAATCGGCGGCAATATGGAAGCAGAAGCAGCACGCTGGCTGAAGGATAATATGCGCAAACCTGTGGTTGGTTTTATCGCTGGTCAGACGGCGCCTCCGGGCCGTCGTATGGGCCATGCCGGTGCCATTGTAGGTGGCGCAGAAGACACTGCTGCTGCCAAGATGAAAATCATGCGTGAGTGTGGCATCCATGTGGTGGACAGTCCAGCCAACATAGGCTCCACGATGGCGGAAGTATTGAAGAAGAAATTAGCTACCGCTTAAATCTTTTAGGTTGCATCGTAT
>CAYRJR010000266.1:0-2144 GCA_964424655.1 uncultured Chitinophagaceae bacterium | reverse complement strand
ACTGCGCCGTCCGCGAGCGCGGCGCCAAGCAGCTCGCCGCGCGCCCCTATATGTGCCTTTTCCTCCCAAAAAGCCCCATAGGAACGCGGAAGGTTATTGGCCCTGAATATAATTGAGTAGTAACGATAGTTCCTTATCTTCTGAAAGAGCGCATGCTCCCCTTCCAGGTTATCCATAAATTCACTCGCGCTATCTAACGGTGTTGCAACAATCAGCGTATCAAAAGCAGCCGTCTGGCTTTTCCCATTGTGCACATAAGTAATCTTGATCGACTCTGATCAATCCTGGTTACCGTGGCATCCGTCTTTACATGCAGCTTCCCGGCCATTTCGATCAAAACTTTTTGATAGCCATTCCTGAAGTAATAAATCCCGGATTCCTCAATCGGCGATATGCCCGACAAAACCTTCAAATTATTGATTGTGCCGTTATATACCAGTCGCAATATGTAGATCGCAGGAACTTCTTCATAGTAACCATAGCCCTGCCCCACAATCAGCGGCCTTGGCACGCTGACCGCAAAAGATATCTCCGGATGATCCACCAGGAACTCATTAAGTGGCACCATCAATCCGGGATCAACATTATGGAGAGAGGCTTCAGCAATCTCAGGGTACTTCATGCGCAACAAAACGAGGGAGAGCATGCTTTTCATGGTGAGCTCCGCCCCGAAAATCGAGGTAATAAACTCACTGGTACTGATGTATCTACCCAGGTAATAGATACCCACCGGCGGCGTTAGATCAGGCTCGATGCCCAGCTCTCTTGCAAGCCTGGCAATCTCGAAAAAACCATTCAGGCCTACCGCACCTTTTTCATAGGCAGTGCCCTGATAATAAAAGGTAGAGACCTTGCCACCAACCGCAGCCCCCTTCTCGAAAACGGTAACATCCTCATACCCCTTTTGCTTAAGTCGATATGCTGCCGTTAATCCGGAAATTCCCCCACCCACCACCGCAATACGCTGGCCTTTATCAACCGGATGCAGGAGTTGATGAACGGCAGAACGGTAATAGGCCTGTTCGATGGAATAGGTGTTTACCGCCGCCAGTAAAACAGAAAACGCAACCAGAACGAGGCCCAGAAAGCCGAGAAAAAACCTGAATACTGTGCGATACATGCCCCAATCATCCTTCGGGATTCATTATTATTGGGCAAAAATCGCACAAAAGGCAGGCGAACGCAACGGGGCTACAACAGGGAAGGGATGGCGTTCGCTATTTATAGGGCAATTGCTACTCTGCCGGGAAGTACCTTGAGATGGTATCGGCCACGCAGGCGGGTTTATCCACTCCCTCGATCTCAACAGTGACGCGCACAACTGACTGCACTCCGCCCTTGATCTCCTCCACCGTAACCAGTTCACCTACACCGCGAATCCGTGTGCCCACTTTTACTGGTGATGGAAAACGCACACGATCCAGCCCCACGTTTACGCCCATCTTGATACCCTGCACATCAATCAGCTGCGGCAGGGAGTAGTTGACGAGCGACAGGGTGAGGTAGCCGTGGGCGATACAGGCACCGAATGGGCCATCCTTTGCACGCTCGGGATCCACATGGATCCACTGGTGGTCGCCGGTAGCATCAGCAAAAAGGTTGATTCGTGACTGGTCAATCGCCATCCACGGGGTTTCACCCAGCTTCTGTCCTTCCTTTGCCTTGAGTTCATGCGGTGTTTTGAAAACGGTAGTCATCGTTGATTCCTCACAATGGAAAAGTGGAGAGCGCCCGGGAGAGGGCCGCCAGCATCTCTTGGTTCTCAGCAGCAGTGCCTACGGTAAGGCGCAGGCAGTTATTCAGCAGAGGATGCCCCCCGGCCAGGCATTTTACCAACACACCCTGCTCCTTCATTTTTTCGAATACCTGCCTTGCATCACCACGTGTGCGCACCAGCAGGAAATTGGCCTCACTGGGAAACACCTCTACGCCCGCCATCTGCTGCAGGCTGGAAAAAAGCGCCTTGCGCTCCTGTACAATGGCGTTAGCCTGCTGCTGCAACACCGGGTAGTGATCGAGGGCAAAACTGGCGGTGAGCTGCGTCAGCACATTGATGTTGTAGGGAAGGCGGATTTTGTTGAACTCCTCCACCCAGGCGGACTTCCCAATCAACATGCCAAGTCGCAATCCGGCCAGCCCCACCT
>CAYRJR010000265.1:0-2207 GCA_964424655.1 uncultured Chitinophagaceae bacterium | reverse complement strand
AGCCATGATTTAAAGCCTGCAAATATCATGCCAAAATTAGATGTCTAAATGGTATCAGATGTTGATGGTACTATTGACTCAATTAAAATCACGTCTTTCCCTACGGGAGCGAATTATTTAAAAATTGGCACCACCTACTACACAAATCCAGTTGGTGGCCAATGCCCGCCTCAAGCTACTTGCACTACCTGGCCAGGATCTGTAACGCTACCTTATGCCGATGTTTCCAGCATCGCAGTTGACCCAACGAGCAACGGCAACACTACAGTAACGATCCCCTTCACTGCCAAGGACAACGGATTGGGAATTAGTAACAGTGGCATCTCCAGCTCGGTTACGCTCAACATATCCGTACCGGCATCCCTACTTACAGCCAGCGGCAACGTATGGAATGACGCCGATGGCGATGGCACCAAAAATGGCTCAGAAGCGTTCACGAATGCAGCCGGTACTGGTGAAACGCTCTATGCAGTATTAGTACAATCTACCAATACTTATTCGGGCGATTCTACCATTCTTACTGCGGTGCCCGTAGCTGCAAATGGCGCTTATTCATTCCCAAATGTTCCGGGTGGGAACAGCTATGAAGTGAGGATTGTGTCCAGTGCCAGCGCACCACAAGACGGAGCAAACCTGAGCACCATAACACCAAAACTGGCTCCCCAATTCACGGGGGGCAGCACAAATAATAATGGAACAATCACAAGCTATACCGATGGGACCAGCAACCCCCGGATTATCTTGGGTATTGTGAATGCCAGCAAATCTTCCCTTGATTTTGGGATAGAACAACGGCCTACTTCTGACTCAAAATCCTTCACTGCAGCCAACAGCGCCTTTACCAAAAGCACCTCTATCACCATCGGCGGCAATCCCACCTATGCTATCAATGGCAACAGCAGCTCGCTGACCGGTAGCACCCTAAAGTCTCTTTCTGGCAATGACCCAGAAGATTGCGCCAGCGCTTCATCCTGCGCCGTGGGCAAGAAATTTAAAATCACCGCGATTAACGCCAATACCCTCGTTTATTATGACTATGGGTCCGGCCCAACCCTGGTCAACGCGAACACGTCAATCAGCAACTTTGACCCGGCAAACATGACCATCTATGGCCAGCAGGGTCAGGGCGGTACATCTGTAGCCGCAATTGGCTTCGACTATACCCTGGTTGACAATGCCGGGCAGGTTTCTTCTTCTGCTACCTATCGTATTCAGTCGAATGCTCCATTGCCGATTATGATTTCCAACTTCAAGGCTACCCTTGATGCTTGCAAGGCTACACTAAGCTGGAACGCAAATCCGGGCAACCACATCTCAAACTTTGAAATACAGCAAAGCACTAATGGCCGCTGGTTTGAGCTTGTCGGTATCGTAGCCGCTCATCAGGAGCTTGGCCATGCCGCCTATTCCTATCAGGCAGCCCGACTCCATGCCACCAACTACTTCCGTTTAAAACAAGTGGATGTGGACGGCTCCGAATTTTTCAGCAATACCCTCGTGTTATCTGCCGGCAACTGCGAAACCTCGATGGTGACTGCATCGCCCAATCCGGTAACGTCCACACTCCAGGTACAGGGACTGCCACAAGGCAGTGCAACCATTATACTGTATAATGCAGTCGGCCTTAAGGTGGCAACTTTTCCTTCGTTGAGCAATAGCGCCAGCCTTAATGTTACCGGACTTGCCAGTGGGGTCTATCAGCTTAGGGTTGTGGATGCTAACGGAACACTACTCTACACCAAAACCCTCTTGAAACAATAGAAAAACGCCAGCCCGATTATAAGAGGCCGTCTCGAAAGAGGCGGTCTTTTTGTTGGTCAGCTTTTGGAATGCTATGTGGCTTTTTCGGCGATGGCACCTTGCATGGTTCAGTTTGCTATTAAGCTTTCCACAGTAAGTTCCTGGTTTTCCAAGGCAAAGCCCAACAGCGAAATATAGCCGAAGAGTGCGACGCAACGGATGCTGAATCGGGCTGCAAATGCTGGCTAAGAAAATCGTCATCAGTTTGCGCGACGGAGCTATCGAGTCAAGCTCCTGCCTATGCTTCTTCAGGTCAATGCCACAAACCACCATGCCTGTTGGTCACCAAGCCATGCACCAACACTGGCAAAAAACAAAAGAGGCACCCACCACGGAGATGCCTCTTTGAAATCATATTTGTCGGGATGACTGGATTCGAACCAGCGGCCTCTTCGTCCCGAACGAAG
>CAYRJR010000264.1:0-2221 GCA_964424655.1 uncultured Chitinophagaceae bacterium | reverse complement strand
TCGTTGCCGGTCAAAAGACGCGGCAACGGCGGGGAGTGGGAACACCAACAAAGGCTCAGGCTGGTGGCGGGAGAGGTGTAGTTCACGTTTACGCCGCCAAGCTGGTTAGCCCAAAACGCGCCGGATATGCAATCCGGGCACTGGGAGCTACTCTTCCACATGTTTTACTCCTAACATACTATCTACTTTTGAGATAAACTCCCGCTCAAATACCTTTAACAAACTATTTCTCAACGCTGGATTGTAGCGAGATACGTCTCCATGACCTTCACTTCCACCTTGCCTTTTCTTATTCCAGGCATACGCTAAGGATATCTCTGAAGTCGTTGCGGTATCCCAATAGGTGCTGTCCCCATAATATTGGATAGTATAAATATTAGAGCCGCCTTTCTCAAGAATAAATAGAGTAACATAGTTTATCGTATCATTATACATATTATCGATAATGGTGTCGCGGTTCCCATTGGTTACATCTACAATAAAATTCATCGTAGTATCTCTGCGAATACTACCACCGCTGGCAATAACTTTTTCGACAGCCAATTGTAGCTTCTGCTTTGACACAGGATATTCGTAAGCCTTTATTGACCCATGTGTTCCAGCAGTTATGCAACCACACTGCAGCAAGATTATAAATATATAACCTAAAAATGCCTTATTGCGGAGGCAAGTACTTTTGATATATTGCTCTTTTTTCACGATCATTTTCCAGTTTTCAATACGTCGGAAGAAGTTTTTCCCTGCCTTCGCAGCCCTCGCAGCCCCTTTCGCCCATGTTGGTGTTCACTAATTCTTTCACCCGCCGCTGCCGTGTCTTTTGACCGGCAGCGAACCCGGACACTACTAATATCGTTCATACCTGCTTAGTAATCCAAATTTCTCTACTCCTCGCTCATAGAACGCAGCAGATGAATAGCGATAATCCGCAGCCTCTATACAAAGGCCATCCTGAGTACAAGTTTTAAAGCATTCAAAAGAAGAAAGCGCCCTATTTTTCCGCTGTGCTCTTGCGTCACATTCCCTTCCTGAAAGCGGTTGCGCTCTATTCCTTTACGGCCTTTGGTGGGCCGCAGGGGCATTTGGGGATGATGGTGAAAACTTTCGTGCAGCGCCGTCGGGACGTCACTGAAGAAGAGCTGATAGATTTTAATGCCTTTGCCAATATGCTGCCCGGCCCCAGCAGCACACAGACAGTTGTGCTCATCGCCCTGAAAAGAGGCGGTATTCCGCTGGCCTTAATCACGCTGGGGCTTTGGATTCTTCCCGCCTTCATCATCATGAGCATATGCTCTTTTCTGCTGCTCTACATTGATGCAAAAGCACTCAGTAAAAATCTGTTTTCATTCATCCAGCCCATGTCGGTAGGCTTTGTCAGCTTCGCGGCTGTCCGCATGATGAAAACCAGCGTGCGCCACGCTGCCACCTGGGCCATCATGGTAGGAAGCCTGGCGGCTACACTGGTGATGCGGTCGCCCTGGGTGTTCCCGGCCGTATTGGTCGCTGCCGGCTTTTTATCCAATATTTCCAACCGACGTATCCCCGACAGGCTGGAGAAACCCAAGCCCATCCGCTGGCTCAACCTCTGGCTCTTTGCAGCCTTGTTTATCCTGGCGGGTATTGTTTCTGAACTGGCACGAAGAGGCCAGTGGGAGCATGGGCGGGTCTTCAACCTTTTCGAAAACTTCTATCGTTTTGGCACTATCGTTTTTGGTGGCGGCCAGGCCCTGTTGGCGATGATGCTTTATCAGTTCGTCAACCGTCCGCTCTCTATGGGGCGCGCCGCCTGGCTGTCAGCAGAGCAATTGCTGACGGGCTATGGATTGGTGCAGGCAGTGCCCGGACCGGTGTTTTCTGTTTGTGCATTCGTAGGCGGAATGAGCCTCAGTGCATATGGCCCGGGCTGGCAAATCATAGGTTGCTTCATTGCTACCATTGCCATCTTCCTGCCCAGCACTTTATTGCTTTTCTTCCTCTTCCCGGTCTATCACAATCTGCGGCATCACGTCATCATCTTTCGCGCTCTGGAAGGCATCAATGCCGCCGTCGTGGGCATCATCTGGGCTTCAGGCATTGTGTTGCTGCAGACTATTTCAACACCCCATTTCGACTGGAGCAACCTCGTGGTCATCGCCATCACCTTTTGTCTGCTGCAATTCACGCGCATCCCCGCACCCTTTATCGTGTTGGGCTGGCTCCTCCTCGGTTGGACAGCTCACTTCTA
>CAYRJR010000263.1:0-2237 GCA_964424655.1 uncultured Chitinophagaceae bacterium | reverse complement strand
CATTGTCAAAGCGCTCCGTCTGCAGGAAAAAACCAGGACTGTCGGCTTCGAATGGGATCATATTAGCCAGGTACGCGCCAAAGTGGATGAAGAGATTACCGAGCTGTATGAGATAGTTGAAACAGGCAACCAGCAACGTATTGAAGAAGAGTTTGGTGATGTGCTCTTTGCCCTGGTTAATTATGCCCGCTTTGCAAAAATTGACCCGGAAGCAGCGTTGGAGAAGACTAACCGAAAGTTCATCCGTCGTTTTCAAGGCATGGAAAAAATAGCAGAACAACGAGGGCAAAACCTGCGCAATATGAGCCTTGAAGAGCAGGATACACTTTGGAATGAAATGAAAAAGGCAGAACACTAAGCCATTTTTTTTCGTCAATTGCATCCATAGGTTTAGTTCGAAGGCTTTTTTGAAAGCAGTAGAATAATGCTTGTGGCATTGGAAAAATTGCAGCGGACGATACGCCGTAATTTTGGCAACCCAGATCATTCAAAATCATGTCCCTTCAGGAAAAACTCCGCCAACTTTTCAATCAGAAATCAGAAGATAACGAGAAGTTCC
This sequence comes from uncultured Chitinophagaceae bacterium, assembly GCA_964424655.1. GTDB lineage: Bacteria > Bacteroidota > Bacteroidia > Chitinophagales > Chitinophagaceae > UBA1952. The sequence continues at coordinate 1,678 of CAYRJR010000263.1, read as the reverse complement.
TTTCAGAAAATTCAGGCAGGGAAGGCGTTACGACTCGTCCTTCCGGCTTGCAATACGAAATTCTTCAGGTCGGCAATGGTCCATGCCCGGAAGCCACCAGTCGGGTAACGGTTCACTATGAAGGCCGCCTGACTAACGGAAGTGTTTTTGATTCTTCTTACAAAAGAAACCAACCTGCCAGCTTTGGTGTCCGTCAGGTAATCCCAGGCTGGACAGAAGGTTTGCAATTGATGCCCTTGGGCAGTAAGTGGCGTTTGGTGATTCCTCCTGAATTAGGTTATGGTGCCAGAGGTGCGGGTAGTAGTATTCCCCCCCATTCTGTTCTCATTTTTGATGTAGAGCTTTTAGGGATTAACTAATACTGCCCAGGGGTATATCAATTTTCATTTCGTGGCGAATCAGGGCTTCATGAATTACCTGCTCCTGCATTTTCGCGATAGCTTTTCACCACAGAAAGATTATGCTGCTTTGAAATCTAGGTTTGTGAGCCATTTTGTTGCTTGGCAAAAATTTTATTCTAAAGCCCCTCATTGAGCATCAGCAATCTGGACTATTTAAAATAAAATATGTTTTAAGACGCCCAACCTTTTTTTCGTCTTGGCTGTCTCTTATACATATTCCCGTATTTTCACGCGGCACTTTGCTCCGGCATTAGTGATTTCGTGTGATTTTTTTAAAACGAATTAAGAGTTCATCACGTTTCTTATGAAGATTGTTACACTTGTTCGCAGTAGTTACGGCAACGTGTTCAAGGGCTTATCGTTGACCTTGGGCTTACTATTTGCCTCAATGATGCCAGCGTCTGCCCAGACTGCCGTCACCTGCCCGCAAAACATCAATTTTGCCTTCGGCAATTTCAACAACTGGCGCTGCTATACCGGTAGTGTTACTTACACCGGAGGTACAACAACAACCTTTGCGCCCTGGGTTCTTTCAGGCCCGGTTGCAGGTACTGCCCCTACGGGTGCCCCGGCTACTGGTGGCGGCTCACGCCACGCCATTACTATGGGAACGCCAACTGATCCCTATGGAGGCTTTTCGATGGTAGCACCCGGCGGTGGGCTCTTCTCCGCCCGAATTGGGAATGAAGCCGTAGGTGCTGAAGCGGAGATGATTCGCTATTCCATCCACGTACCCGTGGGTTTCAACAACTACTCTTTCAACTTTAAATATGCTGTTGTACTTGAAGACCCCGGACACTCTCCACCTGAGCAACCTCGCTTCACGGTTACGGGTTACGACTCGGCTACCGGCCTGCCTATTCCCTGCGCCACGCAGACTTATGTAGCCGGCGCCGGCTTGCCCGGTTTTCAGAACGTTTCAGGAATGGATGTTATCTACTTGCCCTGGACCGTAGGCAACCTCAACCTGTCCGGCATGGGCGGTAAGACTGTAATCGTGGAAATCGTGACCGCCGACTGTACGGCTACCGGCCACTTCGGTTATGGCTATTTCGATGTAATCTCCTGCGGCCAGTTTAATGCCACGATCAGCAACTGCGATCTGAAAAATGGAACGGTAACACTGTCTGGCCCTCCGGGTTATAAGAAGTATGAGTGGTTCAATCAGACTTTCACAGCTCGGCTGAACAGCTCGCCTTATGCCAACCAAACTATTACCGTACCGGTTCCGCCAAGCTGCCAGTACTACAATCTGGTGCTGACGCCATACAACCAAA
>CAYRJR010000262.1:1552-2244 GCA_964424655.1 uncultured Chitinophagaceae bacterium | reverse complement strand
CTACCCGTTTCCCTGTTCTTGTTTCCAGTTCTCGTCTTGCGTTACCTGCTACGGTTCCTCCTTGCTTCGCTACCTTTTTGTTTTCCCAAAAACCTTTCGGGTTTTGTGTCTTTACGATTTCAGTTGTTGATGCTTCACCCAGCATGGAGAAAATCAATTCAAGGTCAGTCATGTGGTCACGAAGGTTTTGTGATTTCAACCCTTTCACCTTCTTATTGTCAGAAGGAGTAAGGCCGAATGTGGCTTAGGAAATTTCTGCTGTCAGTATCGCGTATTCCTTTTGCTCCTTTACGTCTCTGTTTTTCCATTTTTCGGTTAGTTCCTCACGAATAGCTATACTTCTCATTCGCTTTTCAATCCAGTCGTCAGGATAACCTTTCAGCTTGTAAAGTGCTCTGGTTCGCTGTGTCGCTAATTCGGGATTTTCAATTTCTTCCAATCTGTCTGAGCCAACCTGTGCCAGCCAAAGCTTGAAAGGTTCTGATTTTGGGGATGGAATAGATTGAATGATACGAAACATGCCTTCAGTATTAGCACAATCTGTTGTATATTTTTTTCCATCAGATGCTTTTAATTTCAGTTGTCGACAAATTGTCGACAACTCAATACCGTTTGATAGTTCTCGTTGAGAAGGTTGTCGCCGCGCACGTAGGCTTCCCGAGGCTGCTGCAGAAGCCGGCGGATGCCTCCGG
>CAYRJR010000262.1:0-1542 GCA_964424655.1 uncultured Chitinophagaceae bacterium | reverse complement strand
TTTTGTTTACCACCGGTAGTGCTCACCAAAAGGGGGGTGACCAGTTGTCCCCACCCTTGCGAAAGCTGTGCATCCCGCTTACGCATTTTCTTAATATAGTCAGACGGATTGGGCGTGTCGGTGAGGATTTGCACAACATCAACTACTACAAAATACCATTGCTGGTCTTCTTCATTCCAAACAGTTCTTACCTGTTTGCTTTCAAATAATTTGATGTTGCTCATAATTCTAAAGATAATTTTTAGCTCTGGGCAGTGAAGTCATGTTTTCTAAAAACAGTTGAGGCTGCCACAGGAAGGACAGCCTCAACCCTAAAGAAGGAACAAAAACCGTAGCTACTGAACGCTGATGAGCCGCGACAGATGCCCGCCTTCGGACAATATTTCTACCAAATACGTTCCGCTCGGTGCCCCACTCAGGTCTATCTCCTCGGCGTAGCGCTGCGGCAGCGCATGGATTTGCTTATACCACACATGCCGGCCATTGATATCACTGACGGAAAGCGTAACATCCTGCATCGCTTTAGCCGACTGGATGCGCAACTGTAGCCTGCCGCTTGTAGGGTTGGGGTAAAGCTGCATATCCACCTGGCTTCCTATGTTAGGCACGCTTTCCGGGGTATAATCAAAACCGAAATTAACATTACCACCGAAGCAACCTATCTGATTAATTGTTGCTCCCGGCCATAACTGTACGGCAGAACTATCCCGATATCCGGACAAAAATCTCGGTGTTGAAATAAAGCTTCCATTCGAATCCGTAAACACGACCCAGCCATTGGGTTTGGGCAAGCCAAAGCTGAACTCGACCGCTAAGTTTTGCCCCGGGTTGGCATTATAAGGGAAGCCATTGCCCATCAGTGGGAATCGCCACCAATAGGCCCAGGTGTTCAGCAAATCCACCGTGACAGAATCGGCTTGAAACACCGTGGTCAGGCCAGTAAGAAATGTGTCGCGAATCCCATACATCCCTAAATTCATCAACTTGAAAGAATCACGCTGAGTATAGCCCATCTTAATCTCCACATTGTAGAGTGTGGTTATTGAACGGAAAGTATTTGCGCCCCTCGCCCAAAAAAATATGTGTCGGATCGTCCCGCTTACGGGACTGGGTGTGAAATCAGTATCGTTATAAATCCACTGCAGCCTCCGGCCAAGTGAGGGAGTATCCGAAGGATTGGGTGGATAATAGTTCCACGGATAAGGGTTTAACCAGCGCACCCGTTTCCTGACGTAAACTGGTGTCCCTTGTGCCATGCAGAAGAGCGGCATTAAAAAACTGAGCAGCAACAGACTTACTACTATGCCACGTTGAGTCATTTTTGAAAACATGTCATTATTTCTTGTGGATGAAAAGACTGAAAACCCGGCAGTACTTCGCGGGCTTTCAGCCTCAAAATAGGTTCTTACAGCTTGGTGAATTTGCGGCGCACTACACCGGATTTTAATCCTATTTCTACAAAATAGGTTCCGCTCGGTGCGCCACTTAGGTCTATCTCCTCGGCGTAGCGCTGCGGCAGCGCATGGATTTGCTTATACCACA
>CAYRJR010000261.1:0-2291 GCA_964424655.1 uncultured Chitinophagaceae bacterium | reverse complement strand
AAATGGTATAAGCCTACTTCTGCCAGTGCATCACGCAGGAAAGCACCCAATTCGGCTACATATTCCGGAGAGAAATCAAAGCGGATGCCCGCTGTTTGATACAACTCATGCAGCGTGCGGGTATAGCCCAGCGAAAGTGCGTTGCAATAATTATCCAATGCCTGCTGCTCATTACCCCGAAACTGCCGCCACATAGCTACGGCACCCAACTGAGCAATGCCATATTCGATATAATAGAAGGGCACCTCAAATAAATGCAATTGCTTTTGCCAGAAATTCTTTCGGTATTCCCCGAAGCCACTCCAATCCACCTGACCTGTGCTGAATGATTGCAGGATTTCCATCCATGCCTGCTCCCGCTCTGGCACAGTATGGCCTATATGCGTATAAAGCCAGTGCTGAAACTTGTCAATGGTCGCAATCCAGGGCAGCACCGAAATCACACGTTCCAACTCTTCCAGCTTCGCACGTTGCAGGTCTGCAGTTTCCGGATAGTATTCATCCCAATGCTCCATCGTAAATAGCTCCATGCTCATGCTGGCCAGCTCGGCAATCTCCATAGGATATTCTTTGAAGGCACTAAGCTCCAGATCATGCGAGAGGAAAGAATGCACAGCATGCCCACCTTCATGCATCATCGTTATCACATCGCCCATAGTGCCTGCCGCATTCATAAAGATGAACGGTACTCCGCTTTCAGCAAGCGGACAGTTGTACCCACCAGGCGCTTTTGCTTTACGCGAGTCGAGGTCCAGTCGTTGCATGTCTTGCATGGTGTTCAGGCATTCGCCAAAGAAAGGCCGCAGCCTGCCGAACACGTCTATCGCTTTCCTAGTCAGCTCCTTCCCATCATGAAAAGGATGCAGCGGCACGATGTCTGCCGGCTCAGCGTCCGTATCCCAGGGGCGAAGCTTTTCCAATCCCAGCCTCTTGGCGCGGTGTGCCTGTAGCAATGCCTGGAGCGGCAGGATGTGTTCGCGCACCGCATCATGAAAGCGGAAACAATCCTCGGGCGAATAATCAAAGCGACCCAGTTCCCGGAATTTGTAGTCGCGGTAATTCTCAAATCCTGCGTTCAAAGCCACCTGATGTCGTTTGGTCAGGAGTTTATCAAAAAGCTCATTCAAAGGCTCCTGGTCTGCCAGACGGCGCGTAGCAATTTTCTGATACACTTCTTCCCGCACCCCACGTTCCGGGTTTTGAAGAAAGCGAGCAGCCTGTTGCAAAGTGTATTCCTGCCCATCATGATGGATGCTCATCTTACTGCTGAGTACGCCATACTGCTGTGCCAGCAGGCTCAACTCCGACTGGATAGGAATGTTTTCTTCCCGATAGAGTTCTATACTGTTGCGCACTGAGCGCAGATAAGGGAAAAACCTGGCCGGGTCGAGGTCGGAAGCATAGGCTGATTCAGCCAACTTATTATTCAGCGCGAAGAAAAAGGGCTTCATCCTCGGCTCGATTTCTGAAACGAAATACGTGAACGCCTGTTCGTATTCAGGGTTTGCAGTGTCTTGCGTCATCCGGATTTGGCGCCAGCAGGCATCTTCCGAAATGACTGCTTCCAGTTCAGACAGATCATCTAGCCAACGATGTAGTGCGTCTGCACTTTCAATAGCTTGCGATTGCAGTTTCTCGAAGTAGGGCCGCAGGGAGTCCCAATCACTTATCTGAAAATCTTTGGGCAGGAATTGCCTGGGCTTCGCTTCGGGTTTGGCCAGGTTATGAATCATGGACTTGAAATTTTTGTTTTGAAATCAAGCACCCAATTTCCCAAAAATGGACGGCTTGCTTTGTGAAAGTCCTGAGTTTGTGTCTTTCTGCAATCTGGCTACCAGCTTCTGAAGCCGATCATCCCTTAGCAGAAAAGAAAAGCACTAATCATCAAATAGGTTGATAAATTGGCCAAAATAGATTCAATAAACTATCCAATAGCAATTGTCTGCCTTTGAGTGCTTTTGGATATGCCACCTCTCGGGGGTATATTTGCCTCAGTTGTGAATTTAATGGGTTAGTAAGTGAGCCGTCCCGATTCCTCGGGACGGCTTCGTTTTTTTCTGGAAACAAACACTTAGTAACAGCAAAACTTTCTGATGGTTGCTGTTTTCATTTTTTAAAAAGTTGCTTGCCGCATCCAGCCATCCGATAGGAGGCAAGAAATTATTTCGACTAAAGAAGCTGTGGAAATTTCAATGCAACAGCAACCAACAATTCTGAAATTACGCTGCCGGGTTTGCCTGCAAATTGCCCAGGCAAAAAAATCAACTCAAGAAATCATTCCGTGAAAACCC
>CAYRJR010000260.1:0-2329 GCA_964424655.1 uncultured Chitinophagaceae bacterium | reverse complement strand
AAGCTCTGGCTATGGCATTGAAGATTTGCGGAAGCAATCAATAGGCAAGCAGCTTGCGAACAGATTCTTCCAATCGGGCTTTGGCTAAGAATTGCTGTTCTAATTCGGCAGCAAAAGGCACAGGCGTATCTAAGCTGGCACAGCGCATGATGGGTGCATCCAGCAGTTCAAAACAGTGTTCCGAAACCCATGCACTGATTTCACCGGCGATGCCACCAAAGAGCGTGTCTTCATGCAGCAACAACAACTTGCCTGTAGCTTCCACAGCTTCGCGGATGGCCTCATAATCCAGTGGCTGCAGGCTGCGCAGGTCGAGGATGTAGCAGGAAATTTCGGGATGTTGCCTGGCGAAGTCAAGAGCCCAATGTACGCCGGCACCGTACGTGATGATGCAGAGGTCTTCGCCCAGTTGCGCCACCCGAGCCTTGCCGATTTCGATAGTGTACCATTCCTCCGGAACGGGGCCATGAATGCTGCGGTAAAGTGCCTTGTGTTCAAAAAACATCACCGGATTGGGGTCCTCCAAAGCGGCACAGAGCAAGCCTTTCGCATCTTCCGGCGTAGATGGATAGAGCACCTTCAGCCCGGGCGTGTGCGTGAACCAGGCTTCATTGCTCTGCGAATGAAATGGACCTGCAGCCACACCACCACCGGTAGGCATCCGGATGACCACATCTGCAGATTGTCCCCAGCGGTAATGAATCTTAGCGAGGTTGTTGATGATTTGGTTGAATCCAACGGTCACGAAGTCGGCAAACTGCATTTCCATCATGCTCTTGTAGCCCTTGATAGAAAGCCCCAGGGCAGCCCCTACGATAGCACTTTCGCAGAGTGGTGTGTTGCGCACCCGTGCTTTACCGAATTTTTCCACAAAGCCTTCCGTCACCTTAAAGGCTCCGCCATATTCTGCGATATCCTGCCCCATGAGGATGAGGTTGGGAAACCGCTCCATGCTTTGGCGCAGACCATCAGAAATAGCCTGAATGAATTTCTTTTCTGATGTTGGGCCCTGAGCAAAATGACGGGAAGGAGCAGCCGGTGCAAAAACGTCCGCAAGCTCTTCCTGTAGCACTGGCTTTACCGGCTCGGCAGCAAAGCCGGTTGCCAGCCCGGCTTCGATTTCATGATGAATAATATCTCGGATTGAGGTAAGCTCATCTTCGGAAAGGACTTCTTTTTTCAACAGCCATTTTTCAAAATTGGCAACCGGATCTTTCCTGCCCCACTCTTCAAAAAGCTCTTTGGGTACATACTTCACGCCGCTGGCTTCTTCATGCCCACGCATCCGGAACGTAAGGCATTCCACCATGATGGGCTTCTGCTCGCGGATGCAATATTCCCTTGCATCCTTGATGGTCTGAATGACTTCGAGGATGTTGTTGCCATCAATGGTAATCCCTTTCATGCCGTAGCCTTTGGCACGCGTGGACAGGTGCTCCACCAGGAATTGCTCGCGGCTGGGTGTGCTGAGGCCATAGCCATTGTTCTCAATAATGAAAATGACAGGCAACTCCCAGACAGCCGCCACATTCATCGCTTCGTGAAAATCCCCTTCGCTGGTAGCTCCATCACCGCTGAAAGCCAGGCTAACCTTATTATCCTGTCGTAGCTTATGAGCCAATGCCACGCCATCTGCAATAGCCAGTTGGGGGCCTAAGTGGGAGATCATCCCACAGATATGATGCTCATTTACCCCAAAGTGAAAGCTGCGTTCGCGACCTTTGGAATAGCCTTCTTTGCGTCCCTGCCATTGCATGAAAAGCCGGTCGAAAGGCACCTTACGTGCCGTGAAAACCCCCAGGTTTCGGTGCATCGGCATGATGTATTCATCTGCATCCAAAGCCAGAGTTGCCCCAACGGCAATCGCCTCTTGCCCGATGCCCGAAAACCATTTGGAAATCCGCCCCTGACGCAGGAGCACCAGCATCTTCTCTTCAATCATTCTGGGGCGGAGTAGCTCCGTGAAGATGTGAATCAGTTCTTCGTTGGATAGGCCGGAACGCTCGAAATGCATGGTGCAAAGTTGCCTGGGATTTTTGGGACTTGCCGACTTTTTGGTTTAGGGAAATCTTGTTCTTTACCAGAGAATTTCTGACGGAATGTTTGAGGTGTGATTATTTTTTTGTCGGCTATATCTCTGTTCCCGGCATCCGTTGCGTCGCACATTTCAGCAAGATTTCGCTACCCGGCTCTTCCCAGAAATCGAAGGGTATGCGGCATGGTATGATATCCCCAAAAATGCCCCATAGTAGCACTGGCCCCTCAGTGTGCGACGCAACGGATGCTGTATCAGGGCACATCAGTCGGCAACAAAAAAGGAAGCACCGCA
>CAYRJR010000259.1:0-2336 GCA_964424655.1 uncultured Chitinophagaceae bacterium | reverse complement strand
TAGATGAGGGTAGCATCGGATTCATCCAATAACGCGCATGATACCACTGGCTTAAACCAGTTTGACAAATATCATATTGCTCAAAATCCCCATTAGGCACAAGGTTTTGCTGCGCATGGCTTGCGAAACCATTAATAAGAAAAAGTGAAACAAGTAATTTTTTCATGGCTTACATTTTTCACTTAGCAGCCATGAGTTGCTGCTTCAATTCTTTCACTTCATCCTTCAATGCTAAAATCAGCGCAAGCAAATCCTGTGTTTCATTATCATTAGCAATAAGGATTTTTCTAGCGGCAATTGTACCGTTCACTTCTAAATCATAAACGGGAGCAGAAGTACCAATGCCTACTTTCACGGCATCTTCTTCCAAATATAGTCATATGGAGGACAACTTGATACGCTTTACTGGAGTTTCCTCACTTTTCAAGTCGGGAATAAATCCAGTTGAAAATTCTGATGAGGGGGGCTTGATTTGCCTTTGAATTGAATGAGGATTCCGGTTTTTGTTTTCTTAAGCAGTTCGAAGATTCCATCAGCCATAGCATAATTGAAGAAGGTAGGCACACCGAAAAAGCGCTTGGAGAGTATGAATATTTTCTGCACCATCACCTTGAGTTTCAGCGAAACACCAAGGAAGATGCTGGTGAAGTAAGCGATGGCGTGAAGGAGCACCGAGACATTGCGGATAGCGATGTAGCTGCGCACACGGATGTCTTCGAGGTTGTAAGATTGTTTGATGTAGCGGTAACATTCATCGCATTTCCAGCGGGTGAGGTAAATCTCCACGATGCGATACAGTTGCTTGCTGTTGCTGAAGTGAACTTTGAGGCTGGACAGCAGCAGCATCGGTTCTCTGCCGAAGCCTTCGACCACCAGCAGGGTGAACCACTGCTGTGGCGCATCGGGCAAGGCAACTGTGACCGCCCCGAATTTCAGTTTCAGGAATTGCTCTTTTCCATCGGTGATGGTGGCGATGTGAGCGGTGTGAGGCAGCCTGACATGACGCAGGATGTTGCAGGCTTGCACTTGTGCTGCGGTGTTGCCCTTGATATGCAGGTAGCGGTTCATTTTCAGGCGCGTGACGAATTGTAATTCTTCCTTCACAAAATGGCGGATGATTTCCGCATTGTCACCTTGCCGGTCAATGGCCCAGGTGCCCTGAGTACCGATATGATTTTTCACCGTGGTGATGATGCTTTTCAGCTTTTCCGTAGCGCCCTCATATCCTTGTTCTTCACTGGAATAGGCTTCACAATAAAGCGGAACAATTCTGTTGTGCTGCAAATTGGCAGCCGTTACCTGGCACAAATGGTAGCCGTTAGCTTGCCGGTGTTCGCTGCCGTCATAAATGTTGCACAGATGCTCCATGTCTTTTGCATAGGGCTTGCAAATGTCACCGGGATCAATGGCGATAACCATGCTTTCATCAATTTTCTCTTTGCCCAGCCGCATTAATTGCTCGTTGACCGTTGGCGTGAAATCAATATCGTCCAGATTACGGCTGAGACGGTCTTCGGTTTTGCTCAATGGAATATCCTCCTGCAACGCCCGGCTGATATTGGACAGTTTCACATCCTTAGATGCCTGAATACCGTAAATCATCTCCCGGATAAGATTGCGCTTGGCTTTGGGCATCCCCTTGGAAATGATTCCTGAGAATTTGTTACTTTGGGCTTTGAAACGTGCAGCCAGTAAAGAGTTTGCGTCCATAGGTGTATTGAAGTGTTTGTCAGACCTCAATTCTACCGATTGGACGCCTCTTTTTTGAGGAAACTATTTTTGATGGTGGAAAAAACCACGCCTGTCACTTCATAAATCAATGAAACCTATGCTGGTTGCGTACTTGAATTGCTTAACGCAGAAATTTTGAGGAAACTCCAGTAGCCTAAAGGTAATGTGGGATTTTGAGATATTTAATCATCAAAAAATCCTACAAAATGGAAAACAAGAAGCAAAGCGCGAGCAGCATTGTTCGTGAAATCAAGCGCAGGACGCGCAGGTTATTTTCCTCGGAAGAAAAAATCAAGATTGTGCTGGAAGGATTGCGTGGCGAAGAAACCGTAGCCGCGCTGTGCCGCAAGTACGGCATCCACGAAAACAATTACTACAACTGGAGCAAAGAGTTTTTGGAAGCAGGCAGGAAGCGTCTTTCGGGCGATACGGAGCGCAACGCCAGCGCACCGGAGGTCAAAGAACTGAAGGAGGAGAATGCCGAACTCAAAGACCTGGTGGCAGAGCTGAGCATACAGGTGAGGGTGCTCAAAAAAAGTTTGCGCGGCTTAGAGTGAAAAGCGAATACCCGAAGTATATGAGATACACAGCCGCAGAGAAGCAGG
>CAYRJR010000258.1:0-2372 GCA_964424655.1 uncultured Chitinophagaceae bacterium | reverse complement strand
GATGCAAGCTATCCATTCATTTTGCGCGGTCGGTAATTCAACAGTAGATGTTTTGTTTGAATCTATCCAATCATGCTTTGAAGTTTGAGTTGTCTATTTAGTAAGCTACTGAAGACTAACAATTTATGAAAATTTGAGCGAATATTAAAACCGTATAATCTGGATATAACTTGAATTGAGGAGCAATGAGTTCAGATGCTGATTTTGGGACATCAGTTTTGTAAAACTAATCTGGCAAATTTCCTGTAAAAAAATTTTTCAATTAATGGATACTAACAATTACACTTTTTGATTGATTTTTTTGCTGTGTGGATTTTCAGATTGCTGATTTTATCCAAGCTAATAGCCTTTTATCTGGCTTTATTTTCATTGTTTTTATGGTGTTAATCAAGTCTGAATAATTTCAGACTACATCACAGAATGAATTGCCTACATAAGTGTAAAAAATATTTCTATCAGATAAATTGGAATTGTATAAGTGGTGAAATACATTAGTCTTTGCTGGAATAGCGGATGGACTGAACCCTAAAATTCGCCGCCATGCTCGACCTAACCCTGAAATTCCTCAATGAGGAATTGAATCAATATCTAGCCCTGCAACCGGGCCTCATCATGGGCGATATGGCCCTGGTGATGGCTGCCGCTTCGCGCATTTTTGATGCCGATTCCAACAATTTGGATGTGCCCCTCACCAATAAGGCCATCCTTTCTTTAGTCAACGTAGAAGAGGATCGGATTGGTCGCCAGCAGGAAGCATTTACCAAGACATTGAACGGGGTTACTTACGCAAATCCGCCGGTGAAGCTGAACCTCTACGTGCTCTTCGTGATGAACCTGAAGAGCCATGAGCAAGCCTTGCGTTGGCTGTCCTGCATCATTCGTTTTTTCCAGTTTCAGCCGGTCTTTACGCCACTGACACACCCTGCCCTGAACCCTGCCATTACGCAACTCAATGTGGAGATGGTGTCGCTCTCTTTTGAGCAGAGCAACCAACTCTGGAGTACCCTCGGTGGAAAGTATTTGCCCAGCGTACTGTACAAAATCCGCCAGGTAACGGTGGACGAAGGTGCCATCATCGCGGGCGGTGGATACATCAAGACGATTACCCTCAACGACCGCAGCAAACAGCCCGTATCATGACGACGACCTACGCCATCCTCGCCACGATTTCGCTTCGGCACGACTACTATGCCGACGGGCGTTGTCCAGACTTTCAGGTCCGGCCTTCTGATACTACGCAGGCGGCCATGCAGGGTTTGCATATCCTGTGGCGGATGTTGGGCAATACCCTGGTGCTGCTGGTGAAGGTGGACGAGATTGGCAAGACCTTTCAGAACCTTCCGCAGGATCTGAAGTTGAGCTTCTACCTTGAAATCGTCAATACGGACTTCCTCAATTACAGCAATGCACCTGTTGCAAATGGAAGCTTGTGCTATGCCACTAATTTTTTCAAGACCAAGACGGGCAGCACCCGGTACCTGAACAGTCCGGTTCCGGTCTTTAGCGTAGCAAAGTCATACGCCATAGGCGCCATAGTAGCCGACGGTGGAAACATTTTTGAGGCCATACGCCCGGTAAGCGCGGGCAGCCATGCGACCTCTGATGCAGACTTCTGGCAGTTGCGTTTGTCGAAACAATATGTCCACAGTGGTGACCTTTTAATGCTTAGCGATGGCTCCCTTCGTCTGCCTGTAGCTTCAGCGAGCAATTTTTCCATTGAAGTTTTTGGGCTGACTCTTCAAACCAGCTTGTTCGACATATCGCTTGATTCAAGCACCCAGAGTTTCCCAGGTAATGTCACGGAGATTGCCCTGAATCTGGAACAATTGCCCCCGGCGAAATATCGGATCTGGGTCAACGGGGTGGACTATTTCCTATATGTGGACAAGACCGCCAGTTACGAACGCGTCTATGGTATTGCGGAACTGTACAACTGCTTCGCCTCTGCCGATGATTTTGGCTGGCTCGACGCTAATGGGGTGCCCAAAAGCCTGGACTATGAACTGCGCTTTGCCAACCGGCTTGCCATTTGGAAATACATCGCAAGAACGACCAACGTCACTGCTGTGGAGAACACAGCAGAAGCCAATGCCTTCGAGGCAGGTGACGAGCCGAAGCAGTTTGTATCCCGAAAGCCATTATTCCTACAGGAGCAGCCCATCAAGACACTTCGTGTCATGAGCGGTGCCACTGTGTTGGCGAGCCGACTGGCAAATCCGCCGCCTGACCGTATTGCTATCTGCGTAGAAGACGGCAACAAGTATTTCTGCGCCGAGATGTACCTGAACTATTGAGACTGCGTCACGCTTCCTTTTTACAATCTGAAAGCACCCTGACTTCACGTATTCTGCTTCTGCAACTTTTCCAATCAA
>CAYRJR010000257.1:0-2379 GCA_964424655.1 uncultured Chitinophagaceae bacterium | reverse complement strand
GTATCAACCTCATCGGCAGCATCCATCCGCAGGCTAAAAAACGGGTACTGTTGCTCACCCATTGGGATAGTCGCCCCTGGGCCGATGAAGACACCAAAGACCAAGACAAACCCATACTCGCGGCTGATGACGGTGCCAGTGGTGTGGCTGTCTTACTTGAGTTGGCCAGGCAATTGAAGGCCCATCCCCTGCCTGAATCTTTTGGCATTGATATCTTCTTCACGGATGTGGAAGATTATGGCCGCACGGAGTGGGGCGAAAACTCCTATTGCCTCGGCACACAGTATTGGGCGCAACATCCACACGTCCCAGGCTACAAAGCGGATTATGGTATCCTGCTCGACATGGTAGGCGGACGCGGCAGCCGCTTCCCCATGGAACAAACCTCATCTCAATATGCCCCCGATGTGCAGCAACGCGTCTGGCAGGCCGCTGCAGATGCGGGATACTCTTCCTACTTCCCCTTCCAACCCAGCCAGAGCGGCGTTACAGACGATCATAAGTTCGTCAACGAAATGGCCCATATCCCGACCATTGACATCATTGCCCTCACCAATTCCACCACCACGGGCTTTGCACCGCATTGGCACACCCATGCCGACAACCTGCAGGTGATTGATAAATCAACCCTAAAAGCAGTGGGCCAAACCCTCCTTCAGGCTCTTGGTGAAGACGCTCCCACTCCATAATCTCCGCGCTGTTCACGCTTCAACACTTTCTCTTGAAATACCGCAATGCCATCCTGATTGTCCTGGCTATTCTCATTGCCGACCAGGTTTTGAAAATTTATATCAAGACTCACTTCGTGCTGGGTGAGTATGTGAATGTATCCGGCGACTGGTTCAAGCTGCTGTTTGTCGAAAACAAAGGCATGGCCTTCGGCATGAAAATCTCAGACAGCAGTTGGGGCAAACTCATCCTGACTTTATTCCGTCTGGGTGCTGTCGTAGCCGGCTTTTTCATCTTGAAAAGACTCGTGCTGCAACGCTATTCGAAAGGCTTGATCCTTTGTGGCACGCTTATCCTCGCTGGTGCAGCCGGCAACCTCATTGACTCTATTTTCTATGGGATGATTTTTTCGGAAAGCATTTTTCATGTGGCTCATTTTACGGCATGGGGCCAAGGCTATGCCGGCCTTTTTCATGGGCAGGTGGTGGACATGTTTTACTTCCCCATCATGCAAGGCACCTGGCCTTCCTGGATACCCGGGCTGGGGGGCGAGGAGTTCCGGTTTTTCGAGCCGGTGTTCAACCTGGCCGATGCCTCCATCACCACTGGCGTGTTGGTGTTGCTGATCTTTCAAAAGAAGCTGCTCCACAAGCAACCGCAGTCTGCTGTACCGTCCGGGCAAGAAAGTGAAGCCCTTTCGGCTAATCTCTAAGCTTCATTTTTGGGACCGTCTGAATATTTCTTAGAAGAAATTCTGCCCGTCAAAGCAATCCCGTTTTCCTGCAAAAAATCTACCTTCCACAGGCTTGAAACACGCGGGATTTCGATGAAAGAAAAAGATAAGAAGCTCATCCCGGCCAATGTGATTGTGGCGGGCCGGAGTTATCGCCTGCTGGTGGAACCGGAGGATGAAGCGTTCGTGCGGGGTGCTGTGAAACGCGTCAATGAACAGATTGCCGAACTCCGCAACAGCTATGCAGCCAAGGATGATCAGGATTTCGTGGCGATGTGTCTGCTCATGTATGCCACCGAAAAAAAGAGTCTGGCTGCCGAGGCTTTGCTGGAGCAGGAATTGGCACAAATGATAGCGCAGATTGACAAGGCCCTGAAAGTGCCTTAGCCCTTCAGAAGACTATTCCGGCAAGGCTTCCAGCAGGCGCTCCATCCGGCTGCCCCGCGAACCTTTGATGAGGATTGCAGCACCTGAAGGCGGCTGTGCCTGCACATATTCTGCCGCTGCCACCGAGTCAGGAAACCATAGTCTTCCGGCTTTCATCTCCTGAAATTCTTCGCCCACAATCATCAGTTCTTCCCAGGCATATTGGTCGGCAAGCGCCAGCAGCTCGCGGTGTTCTTCTGTTGAGTTGCTACCCATTTCCTTCATGCCACCCAGCCAAAGCCGTTTGTGATGAAGCGGGCTGGCAGCAAAGTTTTCAATCGCCGCCTTCATGCTTGTGGGGTTGGCGTTGTACGCGTCTAAGATGACTTCATTGCTACCCCGGCGCAGCCATTGCGAGCGGCTGTTGTCCGGGCTGTAATCAGCCAATGCTGCTTCGATATCCTGCAAAGCCACGCCTTGCGAAAGGCCAAGAGCTACCGCGCTCATCACATTGGCAAAATTGTAAGTCCCAACAAGCTTCGTGTGTAATAAAACCGGCTTCGGCTGCTGTAGTTGCAGGCTCAGGAATAAATCATCCTTACCGATGATGT
>CAYRJR010000256.1:0-2419 GCA_964424655.1 uncultured Chitinophagaceae bacterium | reverse complement strand
GATCATGCGTTGCCCCCACAGCAGCATGTCTATGTCAAGGGTACGAGGCCCCCAGAGCAGGCTACGCTGTCGTCCCAGGTTTTCTTCAATCCGGCTCATCTCCCGCAGCATCTCTTCTGGCTCCAGGGAGCAGGTCATTTTGATAGCCATGTTCAGGAATGAGGGCTGCGACTCGAGCCCCCAGGCAGCCGTTTCATACACCGATGAGCAAAGAACATAAGTGGGGTCCGCCGCGTGACTGGAAAGGGCCTGAATAGCTGAAGACAGCAGTTGCTCGCGGTGGCCGAGGTTGCTGCCCAGGAGTAAATAAACGGCTTCGTTCATCGGGCGGTGAAGGTATATTTTTGCCCGGCCCCGTTTTTTTTCTCAAGTAATCCAACGGCATACACGGACTTTTTCCCCTTCAAAAATTTTCAGATTAAAACCATTTTTTGTGAAGCAGTTTTTCAAAATGTTTTTTGCCTCGATGCTTGGCGTAATCGTGGCTTCGGTAGTGCTGGTGGGCGTGGGCATCGGCATCGTGATTAGTGTGATGAGCGGACTGAAGTCGAGCCGCCCTGCCATGCAATCGCCCACAGAGGCCTCCATCCTGGTGCTGAAGACGAATCAGCAATACCATGAGCTGGGTGCAGAAAATTCCTTTGCCTCTTTTGCCGGCGGTGCTTCTTATGAGCCGGGTTTGCATGATGTGATTACAGCAATAAAACGCGCGCAAACGGATGATAAAATCAAGGCCATCCTGCTGCGATTGGAAGGTGGTGCCAATGGCTGGGCCAGCATGCAGCAGCTTCGTCAGGCCCTCCTCGATTTCAAGAGTAGCGGCAAGAAAGTTTTCGCCTACGGCAATTCGATTTCGCAACGCGACTACTACCTCGCCTCGGCTGCCGATGTGCTTTACCTCAACCCAAGCGGTGTGTTGGAATTAAAAGGTCTGGTGTCGCAACTGAGCTTCTACAAAGGCACCCTCGACAAACTGGGTATAGAGCCAGAGATTTTTTATGCAGGAAAATTCAAGAGTGCCACAGAGCCTTTCCGAGAAACGAAAATGACGGATGCCAACCGGATTCAGCTTACCGAACTGCAGCACGGCATTTGGAATAATTTCTTAACCGCTGCTGCGGAAAAGACACATACCGACACGGCCAACATCTATCGGCTCGCTCGGGAAGGTGGTTACTATTTCGCGACTCAGGCAGCGCAGAATAAGCTCGTGGATGGTGCAAAATATTGGGATGAAATGGAGGCCTTGCTGCGTCCGCTCGTGAATAAAAAGGCGGATGAGAAAGTGCCTTACGTCAGCATGGCGAACTATGCACAACCTCCTGCTGAAGATGGGCCTGAAGACGCCCGCATCGCCTTGTTGTATGCCGAAGGAAATATTGTGGATGGCGAAGGGAAAGACTATCAGATTGGCAACGAAGACCTGGTGCAGCAAATCAGAAAGATTTCCCGCGATGATAAAATCAAAGCGGTTGTGCTGCGTATCAATTCACCGGGCGGCAGTGCCCTGGCATCCGAAATCATCTGGCGCGAGCTGAAGCTTTTGCAAGCCAAAAAACCACTCATTGTTTCGATGGGTGATGTGGCGGCTTCGGGCGGCTATTACATCGCTACTGCTGCCGACAGCATCTTCGCATTGCCCACCACCATCACCGGCAGTATCGGCGTGTTTGGCATGATGTTCAATATCGGCGATGCTCTTAATAGCAAGCTGGGCGTGACTTTCGATGAGGTCAAGAATGCACCCTATGCCGATTTCCCCACAGCCATGCGCCGCATGACTCCTGATGAAAAACTGCGGATGCAGGCTTTTGTGGACAGCACCTATGCCACTTTTAAGAGTCGTGTAGCCAATGGCCGACACCTCAGTCCGGCATTTGTGGATAGCATTGCCCAGGGCCGCGTTTGGACAGGAACAGATGCCTTAAAAATTGGCCTCGTAGATGCGACGGGCGGTATTGCCCGTGCCTTGCAGGCTGCCGCTGCAAAAGCCAAGCTGAAGAGCTATAGCCTCGAAACCTTCCCCGAGCCGGTGGACCGATTCCGCTCTTTGCTAAAGCAATTAGGGAATGGCCCCATGTCCGAAGCAATGGTGCAGGAAGCTATCAGCCGGAAGCTTCAGGAAGCATTGCCTGCTTACAAGCAAGTGCAGTATTTGCTAAGCATGAATGGCCGGGTGCAAATGATGCTGCCTGTTGTACCTGAGTTTTATTGAGTCGGCTTAAGGTTCGCTATGCAGCATCCGTTGCGACGCTCCGTTCATCAAGATTTCGCTGTGCGGCTTTCCTCGTGTTGGGTGGTTTGGGCTTTGGGAATAGCCTGCATTTTCTGCTCAGTACCTGGCAATAAGAGGCAGTTCTTGCACATACCCCGTTAACAATCCATTCACCCAACCTTTTTCAAAAAATTGTCGTCTTAT
>CAYRJR010000255.1:0-2455 GCA_964424655.1 uncultured Chitinophagaceae bacterium | reverse complement strand
TTACCGGACGGAGTCTATACACAACGTGCGAATTTTAGATGTCTAATTGGTATCAGCTTCGGAGCCATGATGTAGCATCCGTTGCGTCGCACACTGAGGGGCCAGTGCTGCTATTAGGCAATGCGCATGGAATCTGGTATCGCTGCATCCACTCATGTTCCGCGAAAAGCTGCGTAACGAAATCTTGCTGAAGTGTGCGACGCAACGGATGCCGGGCCATGAACTAGAGCTGGCTACAAAATCAGTCCCCTTTCACCAGGCCAAATCTTCATCACCAGCCTGTCGGGGCGGAGTCTGCTGGCGCATGATGCTCTTTTGCTCCTGGCGATTCCAGATAAGTGCTGCAATCAGGGCGCTGGCTTCCTTTGATTCCAAAGCCTGCTCGAGTTGTGCTTCGGGGATATCGAGGCGATACATCAGTTGGATAAAAGCCATCGGGTCGCGGGCCAGAAGCTCCTGGATGCGCAGGGCGAGTGCATCAAGGATAGCGTCCTTGCTAAGCAGCGACGACTCGAGGCTCCAGTCCTGGATGATATGTTGTGCCGGCGACATGGCCCTGCAAAAATCGGATTATGCGAATGGCATCGCACAGGCTTTCGCCACTATTTCCTTCACAGCAGCAAGCGGCACCCGCTCCTGCGTCATTGAGTCACGATAACGAATGGTGACGGTCTGATCTTCTTTGGTCTGGTGGTCAATGGTGACGCAGAAAGGCGTTCCAATGGCATCCATGCGGCGGTAGCGCTTTCCGATGCTGTCTTTCTCTTCATAGAAGCACATGAATTGCTTCATGCAATCGTGCATCAGTTCGCGGGCCAGTTCGGGCAGGCCATCTTTCTTGGTCAGAGGCATAATGCCCAGCTTCAGCGGAGCAAGGAAAGCAGGCAGTTTCAACACCACGCGTTCATCTTTCTTTTCTTCTGTGCTTAGGTCTTCTTCTTGATAAGCTTCCGAAATCACCATGAGGAAAGCACGGTCCAGACCGATGCTGGTCTCCACCACATAGGGGATGTAGTTGCCATAAGGTTTGCCGGTTTGCGGATCAATATCATTGTCGAAATACTGCATCTTTTTGCCGCTGTATTCCTGATGCTGGCGCAGGTCGAAATCGGTGCGGCTATGGATGCCTTCCACTTCTTTAAAACCGATGGGGAAGTTGTATTCAATATCGCAGGCAGCATCGGCATAGTGAGCCAGCTTGGCGTGGTCGTGATAGCGGTATTGATCCGCTGGAATGCCAAGAGAGAGATGCCAGGCCAGGCGGGCAGTCTTCCATTTTTCATACCATTCTTTTTGTGTACCCGGGCGGAGGAAAAATTGCATTTCCATCTGCTCAAATTCCCTCATGCGAAAGATGAATTGACGGGCTACAATCTCATTGCGGAAAGCCTTGCCGGTTTGTGCAATGCCAAAGGGGATTTTCATGCGGCCGGTCTTCTGCACATTCAGGAAATTGACAAAAATGCCCTGAGCAGTTTCGGGCCGCAGAAACACACCATTATCGGCACCATCTTCAGCAGCCACAGCGCCAAATTCAGTGCGGAACATGAGGTTGAACTGGCGCACATCTGTCCAGTTGGCCGTACCGGAAACACTGCATTTGATGTGGCGTTCATCAATCAGTTTTTTCAAGCCGGCAAAATCATCTTCGGCCAGCAAAGCATCCATTTGAGCAAGCAACGAATTGCCTTCAGAATCGGGTAACGTAGCTGCATGAGCTTCGATGAGATGGTCCACGCGATAGCGTTTTTTGCTGTCGCGATTATCAATCATAGGGTCGCTGAAATTGTCCACATGTCCGCTGGCCTTCCACGTGGTCGGGTGCATGAAAATAGCTGCATCAATACCCACAATATTTTCATGAAGCTGGGTCATGCTCAGCCACCAGTAGTCGCGGATATTTTTTTTGAGCTGAGCACCATATTGGCCATAGTCATACACCGCGCTCAAGCCATCGTATATCTCCGAAGAAGGGAAAATGAAACCATATTCTTTGCAATGCCCAATGATGGCTTGCAAGTCTTTCGTTTTTGGCATAGGGCGCGAAGATATTCCCGAATCATGCTGCCGGGCAGCGCGGGAATTGGGTTGAAAATGAGATTCGGTTTTTAATAAAATTTTCCTGAAAAGCCCGGCTGGGAGCAGTGCCCATAAGCAGGAAACTCAGGCAACAACTTCAGCAGGCAACTCCGAAAGATGGCCGGTATTGAGCTCCGGGTTTGCGCGCTCGGCAGCTTCGATGGGTGCGAATTGGGATAGTGCTTCGCCTCCGTTTCTACGCACCACCGTGGTGTGTTCATAATGGCAGGAAGGCTTTCCATCGGCAGTGACTACAGTCCAGCCATCATCTAAAGTGAGCACTTCTTTCACGCCCAGGTTGATCATTGGCTCAATAGCGATGACCATTTTTTCTTTCAGTTTTTTGCCCTCACCCCGGCGGCCAAAATTGGGTATC
>CAYRJR010000254.1:0-2478 GCA_964424655.1 uncultured Chitinophagaceae bacterium | reverse complement strand
GGGATCTAGGCCGCTTCTCCCCTACTTGATATACCCCAAAATCTTCAGCATACTCTGCGCGCTTTGTTCTTTGGCATAGAGCCAGTCTTCGAGGTTGCCATTTTTGTCATACTCCACCACCACGTGTTTGGGCGAGGGTATCATGCAGTGCTTGATGCCTCCGTAACCGGCAAGTTGGTCCTGATAGGCGCCCGTGTGGAAGAAACCGATGTAGAGCGGCTCGGCCTTGTCAATCTTAGGCAGGAACACCGCATTGATATGCTCTTCTGAAGTGTAGAAATCGTGGCTGTCGCAGGTGAGGCCGCCGAGGTGCACTTCCTGGTATTCGCGCTCCCAGCCATTGATAGGCAACAGCAGAAATTTCTCACCGATGCCCCAGGTGTCCGGCAGTGTGGTGATGAACGACGAGTCAATCATGTACCAGGTCTCGCGGTCGTTCTGCTGTTTTTCGTTCAGGATACCATAGATGACCGCTCCCGACTCGCCGACGGTGTAGGAGCCGAACTCGGTGTAGAGATCGGGCACATCCACCTTAGCCTTCTTACACACATTCTTGATGGTGCTCACGATTTCGTTCACCATGTAAGCATAGTCGTATTCGAAGCCGAGTGAGTGCTTTATGGGAAAGCCGCCGCCAAGGTTCAGGGCGGTCAGCTCCGGACAAATTTTCTTGAGCTGGCAGTAGAGGTTGAGCACCTTGTTCAGCTCGCTCCAGTAGTAGATATCGTCCTTGATGCCCTTGTTCAGGAAGAAGTGGAGCATCTTGAGCTGGAAGCGGCTATTGCCCTTGATTTTGTCCACGTAAAACTCCAGCACATCCTTCACCTTGATGCCGAGGCGCGAGGTGTAGAAGTCGAACGTAGGCTCTTCTTCAGTGGCGATGCGGATACCAATGTTGACCGGGTCTTTGGAGCGAATGCTCTTCTTGTAATCTTCAAATTCCGGGATATTGTCCAGCACCGGAATCACATTTTTGAAACCCGAGTTGATCAGCCCGGCGATGTTTTTGGTGTACTGCCGCGTCTTAAAGCCGTTGCAGATAATGGTGATGTCCTTATTGATTTTGCGCCGCTTCAGCAGAGCCTTCACCAGCTCAATGTCGTAGGCGAAAGAGGTCTCCAGATGCACACCATGCTTCAGCGTTTCTTCGACGATGAAAGAAAAATGAGAGCTTTTAGTGCAGTAGCAATAAAAATAGTTGCCGTCATAGCGATGCTTCTTCATCGTGTCGGCGAAGAGCTTTTTAGCCTTAGCCACCTGCATCCCGATTTTGGGTAGGAAGGTCAGCTTGAAAGGTGTCCCATACTTGTCTATCAGCTTTCGGATGTCCAGCCCGTTGAAAAGAAGATGCTTGTCTTCGTTTACGTCAAAGCCTTCCTGAGGGAAGTCGAATGTCTGCTTGACGAGGTCGGTATAAGTATTATTCATTGATGCGCGGCTGAGCGACTGAGTGGGGCTTTCGGAATAAAAATTTCGCGCCAAAAGTAATTGTGCAAATTCGTTTTGAGCCCTTTGCAGAGAAATTGAATCAACTTCGCCCTCGTCCATGAAAAAAGCCCTCCTCGCCATGCATGCCGCCGTGCTGCTCTGGGGCTTTACTGGAGTGTTGGGCCGTGCCATCACGCTCGATTTTCCCATGTTGGTCTGGTGGCGTATGCTGTTCACAGCGCTCTTCATTTCCGTCATCATCACCTGGCGCAGTCACTGGCAGCCCGTGTCCCGGAAGGATCGAGCCAGGCTCATTCTGGTAGGCATCCTGATGGGCATTCACTGGGTGGCATTTTACGGTGCCATCAAGTTTGCCAATGCCTCAGTGGCTCTGGTCTGCCTGAGCACAGCTTCCATATTCACTTCCTTGTTCGACCCCTTCATCAATGGTGGGCACTGGAACATCCGGGAGCTGGGTTTCGGGATGCTTGCCCTGGGGGGCGTAGCAGTGATCTATCTCTTAGACGATGCCCCAGTGGGTGCCGGCCCCTTGCGTGAAACGGGCATCATCCTTGGCATCATAGCAGCCATTATCAGTTCCATCTTCACGGTACTCAACAAGAGCATTGCAGCCAAATATCCCGCCCGGCTGATGGTATTTTGGGAGATGAGCAGCGGCTGGATTTTTATCAGCATAGCCATCGGTATTGCGCTCGCAGCAGGCTGGGAAAAGATGCTCTTAAACCCTTCGCACCAGCAATTGCAATACCTCCCCATAGATGCCATAGACTGGCTCTGGGTCGTAGTGCTGGCACTATGCTGTACGGTTTGGGCCCAGAGCCTCGCCCTGACTGCACTCAAAAAGCTAAGCGCTTTCACCTCCACACTCAGCGTCAATCTGGAGCCTGTTTATGGCATCCTGCTCGCCTTTCTATTCTTCAAAGAAAACAGAGAATTAGGCACAGGCTTTTACATCGGCGTGGGCATGATTCTACTCTCAGTAGTGCTGCAAATGGGGCTGATGCTTCGGCAAAATCGAGCCACCCAATC
>CAYRJR010000253.1:0-2479 GCA_964424655.1 uncultured Chitinophagaceae bacterium | reverse complement strand
ACAGGATTTCCTTACCCGAAGCTGTCGGGTCAAGCGTAAGGGGGATGAGTGCCAGTGCAGCTACCAATGCGGTCATCAGTACAGGCACTAAGCGCTCTAAGGATCCACGGATAATCATCTTCCTGCCGAATACCTCGCCTTCATGTTCTACCAGATGTATGTAGTGCGAAATCATCATGATGCCATTGCGCGAGGCAATGCCTGTGAGCGTGATGAAACCAACCAATGTAGCCACTGAAAAAGTCCCTCCTGTGAGCATCACAGCAGCGACACTACCCACCATTGCCAAAGGGATATTGAGCATGATTTGTAGTGCCATCCGCCAACTTTTGAAATGGCTGTAGAGCACGATGAATATTCCAATCAGAGCAAATACACTCAACAGCATGATGAGTCTTGTGGCATGCTGTTGGCTTTCTGCCTGACCGCCATACGTGATGAAATAACCCTGTGGCAACTTGATTTTTTGAGCCAACACCTGTTGCATTTCAGAAACAGCACCGCCGAGGTCTCTGCCCTGCACATTGCAGGAAACCACAATGCGGCGCTGCATATTTTCATGGCTGATGCTATTGACCGAAGGCGTGTATTCGATGTCTGCTATTTGATCTATGGGAATCAGGTCTCCATTCACAGTATGCACCCGGGTTGCCCGAATGGCAGCCAGGTTGCTGCGTCCGGTATCGGTGGCTCGCAAAAAGATATCGAAAGATTGCTGGCCTTTAATAATCTGCCCCTCTACTTTCCCATTGAAGAATACTTCTAAATCTTCAGCCACCTTACCGGCCTGAATACCGTATCGCTGCAAGGCATCGCGGCGTACCCTGATTTGTAATTGAGGTACCAGCACCTGCCGCTCCACCTGTACATCCACCAGTCCGGTTACCTGCTCCATCTGCTTCGCTACTTCAGCAGCCAGCATCCTCAGCTCAGTAAGGTCATTTCCAAAAATCTTCACAGCTACTTGTGCCCGAACCCCACTCAGCAAATGATCCAGGCGGTGCGAAATAGGTTGCCCCACATTCACGGAAACGCCCTGGAGCAAGCGTAGTTTTTGCCTGATATCTGCTACGATTTCCGGGCGGCTTCGCTTGACATCCGGCTTGAGTTGCACTTCGATTTCTGAATTGGAAACGGGTTCAACATGTTCATCCAGTTCTGCACGACCCGTACGACGACTGGCATATTGCACTTCGGGCACCTCCAACATCAGGCGCTCTGCCATCGTGCCGATTTTGTTGCTTTCTTCCAGCGAAGTGCCTGCCGGGGCTGATAAATTGATGGTGAATGAACCTTCATTGAAAGGGGGTAAGAATTCACTACCGAATGTTGGAATCATGGCGGCAGCCAAAAGCACCAGAAAGCCTGCTGTGGCTATCACCGGCCCCGGACGACTTAGCCCGAAATGCAGTAATCTTTCATCTTGCTTTTTGAGCCAGCGTACCAAAAATGTATCCCGTTCTTGTTTTTGTTTGGCTTTCCCAAGCAGGAAGGAACAAAGTGCTGGTGTCAGTGTCAGGCTAACCAACAATGAAGCAGCAATGGAGCTGATGTACGCGATGCCCAACGGAGCAAAAATCCGCCCTTCCATTCCCTCCATCTGAAACAAAGGGATAAACACCAACACCACAATAATGGTGGCATACACAATCGAATTACGTATTTCGGAAGAGGCTTCGTACACCACACGCAACACGTGCTTCGGGCTTTCTGCCTGTCTGTTTTCACGCAGCCTCCGGTACACATTTTCGACGTCCACAATGGCATCATCCACCAACTCGCCGATTGCAATGGCCAATCCCCCAAGGGTGAGTGTGTTGATTGAGATGCCAAACAGTTGAAAGATGATGGCTGTGATGACGATGGAAATGGGAATGGCAGTCAGTGTGATAATGGTTGTCCTGAAATTCATCAGGAACAAAGCCAGCACAATCACTACCAGGATGAAGCCATCCCGCAGTGCAAGCTCCACATTGCTTAATGCGGTTTCTATGAAGTTGCGTTGCTGAAAAATGTATGGATTGAGATGCACATCTTTCGGCAGAGCTGTCTGCAATTCCGCTACCGCTGCTTCAATCTGTTTCGTTAGTTCGACTGTATTGACTCCGGGTTGCTTTTCTACAGTCAACACGACCGCCGGCTTCCCATTGATACTGGCATCGCCTCGTTTCACAGCTCCTCCAAAACGCAACTCTGCCACTTGCGACAAAAGCACAGGAGCCCCCTGACGATTGGCCACTACGGTGCTGCCCAGGTCTTCCAGGCTTTGTGCTCTGGCTATTGTACGAATGAGCACTTCAGAGCCATAACGGTCAAAGAACCCTCCGGTCGTGTTTTGATTAGTCAGCCGCAATGCGGCATCCACATCATCTATTGTGAGGCCATATTGAAAGAGTTTGGCACTGCTGACCAACACCTGATACTGTCGCTTTTCTCCCCCTAAAGGAATGACCTGGCTCACCCCTTTGATGCTCATCAG
>CAYRJR010000252.1:0-2494 GCA_964424655.1 uncultured Chitinophagaceae bacterium | reverse complement strand
TTTGGTTGTATGGCGTCAGCACCAGATTGTAGTACTGGCAGCTTGGCGGAACCGGCACCGTAATAGTTTGGTTGGCATAAGGCGAGCTGTTCAGCCGGGCTGTGAAGGTCTGATTGAACCACTCATACTTCTTATAACCCGGAGGGCCAGTCAGCGTCACAACCCCATTTTTCAAATCACAACTACTGATGGTGGCATTAAACTGACCGCAAGAGATTACATCGAAATAGCCATAACCGAAGTGGCCACCCAATGTACAGTCGGCAGTTACGATTTCCACAATCACCGTCTTACCGCCCATGCCGGACAGGTTGAGGTTACCTACGGTCCAGGGGAGGTACTGTACATCCGTCCCAGATACATACGTGAAACCGGGCAGGCCGGCACCAGCTACATATGTCTGAGTGGCGCAGGGGATAGGTAGGCCGGTAGCCGAGTCGTATCCCGTAACCGTGAAGCGGGGCTGCTGATATGGGGAGTGTCCGGGGTCTTCAAGTACAACAGCATATTTAAAGTTGAAAGAGTAGTTGTTGAAACCCACGGGTACGTGAATCGAATAACGAATCATCTCCGCTTCAGCACCTGTGCCTTCATTCCCAATTCGGGCTGAGAAGAGACCTCCTCCAGGGGCAACAATGGAGAAACCACCATACGCATCTGTGGGCGTGCTCATCGTAATCGCATGACGTGAGCCTCCGCTTGTTCCAGGATTACCTGTAGGAGCATTCCCACCCACAGGGCCGGAGAGCACCCAAGGCGCGAAGACCGTCGTAGTGCCCGGGCTACTCACACTACCGGTATAGCAGCGCCAGTTGTTGAAATTGCCGAAGGCGAAATTGATGTTCTGCGGGCAGGTGACGGCAGTCTGGGCTAAGAGCGGCGACTGTCCAAATAAGCCAACACCCATTGCCAGGACGCTGCCTTGCAGAAAACGTCTTGATGCTTGTGAAATCTTGGGAAAACTAAACATGGTAGTACCTGTTTTTTTTCGGTTGTTGGGAAGTGTCTGCTGTTTCATGCCGACTTATTTTAGGTTGCAAGACCAGTGATTTGCGACTGGTAGCTAAGAAGACAGTTATTTCCGGAAAAAGGTTTGTAGAAAGTCAAAATTTTTTTAGAATTTTTTTTTCGCTATTCAATCACTAAATAGAAAGGCATAGCCTTCCAATCTCTGGCTTGCATTAAAAAACGAATGCCAGTGAAATCGGAATTGCCTGCTCAAGTGCTAAAGACTTGAGAAAAAATTTGGGAGCTACTCTGCCATGATATCAAAAACCATAGCTGAGATTTCTTCGGCATTGGGCTTACTGAAATAGTCGCCATCAGTAGCATAGGCAGGGCGATGCGCCTTCGCTGTCAGTGTTCTTGGAGCGGCATCTAACCAACGATAGCCTCCCTGATTTTCGATTACCTGCTGGAACATGTAGGCTGAGGCACCGCCGGGTACATCTTCATCCACAAACAAGATGCGACCTGTCTTTTTCAGGCTTGCTACAATTTTTCCATTTAGGTCGAATGGCAACAACGTACGCACGTCAATCAGCTCAACACTGATGCCTTTGGGTTCCAGGTAGGTCGTGATACTTTCTTCAATGACGCGAAGGGTAGAGCCGTAAGAAACGATGCTGATGTCTTCGCCTTCCTGCAATATTTCCGGTACACCGAAAGGCACGGTAAAGCTGCCCAGATTTGCTGGCAACGACTCCTTAAGCCGGTATCCATTCAGACATTCGATGACCAGCCCTGGCTCATCACTTTGAAGCAAGGTGTTGTACATGCCGGCAGCCTGTGTCATGTTGCGCGGTACGCAGAGATACATGCCTCTGAGCGCATTTAGGATGACACCCATGGGCGAGCCACTGTGCCAGATGCCTTCCAGCCTATGCCCGCGTGTACGCACGATGAGTGGGCATTTCTGCCCGCCACGGGTACGATACTGCATGGTCGAGACATCATCGCTCAAAGGTTGCAGGCCATAAAGCAGGTAGTCGAGGTATTGAATTTCTGCGATGGGGCGCAGGCCACGCATGGCCATCCCCAAGCCCTGGCCAATGATGGTCGCTTCACGAATGCCGGTGTCGGCGATGCGCAGAGCGCCGTATTTATCCTGCAAGCCCGCAAATCCCTGATTCACGTCTCCTATTTTCCCGAGGTCTTCACCGAAGGCCAGAACGGCTGGGTTGTGGGCAAATAACTGGTCAAAATAATGGTTCAGGATTTCGTAGCCATTGAGCTGTGTATCACCTTCAAAAACGGCAGACACCTCTGGAACCTTCAATGCACTTTGGGCCGACTGAGAATAAAGCCCTTCATTAAATTTTACGCGGTTTTCGTCGAGCAGTCCATCATAATAATTCCTGAGTGCCCGCTGTGCCGGACTGTTGTCACAAAGCGATAGGATGCGCTGCGCTGTTTGCATCACATCCTTACGGATTGGCTCGCGAATGGCATTGAGCTGTTGCAGTAATGCGGCAATCTGAGAAGCGTTGGCGCC
>CAYRJR010000251.1:0-2539 GCA_964424655.1 uncultured Chitinophagaceae bacterium | reverse complement strand
GATATTGCACAGCTTGCCTATCAGATAGAGCGGGAAGATTTACAAATGGCCGGTGGCAGGCAGGACCAATATGCTGCCACTTTTGGAGGCGTCAATTACATGGAGTTTTTCAGCGAAGGCCGCGTCATCGTAAATCCGCTGCGCATCAAGCCCCAGTATCTATACGAGCTGGAAAATAATCTGCTGCTCTACTTCACAGCTACCAGCCGTAAGAGTGCCGACATCATCGAAGTGCAGGCCCGGAATGTGGTCGAGAAAAATGAAAAAAGCATTGAAGCCATGCACCAGCTCAAGGAGCAGGCCCGCATGATGAAAGAAGCTTTGCTGCGTGGCAAACTCAATGATATCGGCGACATCCTCGACTTTGGTTTCCGTTATAAAAAACAAATGGCAGCCGGCATCTCTAATGAACGCATGGATACCATTTATGAAACGGCACTTCAGGCTGGTGCCACAGGCGGGAAAATCAGCGGTGCCGGAGGCGGTGGCTTCATGATGTTTTATTGCCCACGCAACACGCGCTATGCGGTACAGAAAGCACTGAGTGTTTTCGGTGGCGAATTGCGGCCTTATCAGTTCACCGAGCAGGGATTATTTACATGGAGCGTGTAGATGCCATTATCCTGGCTGGCGGGCTGGGCACCCGGCTACGGGGTGTTATCGGTGCGGACACGCCCAAGTGCATGGCGCCTATTGCCGGCATCCCCTTCCTGGATTATCTATTGCGCTATGCAGCCCGTCAGGGAGTAGAACGAATTGTGCTCAGCCTGGGCCACAAGAGTGAGGTGGTGCTTGAATGGCTTGACAACCGGCAATACCCTTTGCACATTGATTGGGTTATCGAGTCAGAACCTTTGGGCACCGGCGGTGGTATTCGGCTGGCCATGCAAGCCTGCCGGGCTGCTCAGGTCTTCGTGCTCAACGGCGATACTTTTTTTGATGTCCCCTTATGTGAAGGGCTAATGCCAACACTGTTACACAGCCAGGCCGAAACAAGTATTGCCTTAAAACCACTCCGGAATTTTGAACGCTACGGAAGCGTGGAACGCGCAGCCGATGGCATCATCAAAGGCTTTCAGGAAAAGATGCCCTGCCAGGAAGGCATGATCAATGGCGGTGTCTATTGCATCCAGCGCAAAGCATTTCTGAAGAGAAGATTTGCTGAGCATTTTTCTTTTGAAAAAGACTACCTCGAAGCCAATGTCTCAGAAGGAATTTTTCAGTCTTTTGAAGGTGAAGGCTATTTCATTGATATCGGCGTACCGGAAGATTACGAACGTGCACAGCAGGATTTTCCAAACCTATTTTCGCCCGCATGAATATCGGCATCATCGGGCCTGCCTGGCCTTTGCGTGGCGGCCTGGCCGACTTCGACGAGCGCTTCGCCCGCGAGCTGCAGCACCTCGGCCACGAGCTGACGATTTACTCATATTCGCTCCAATATCCTTCGCTGCTTTTCCCGGGTAAGACACAATTAACCGATGCACCTGCTCCATCCGGACTGAGGATTCTCCCGCTGATTAATTCCATCAATCCGCTGAACTGGCTGAAGGCAGGTCGTCGCATTCGGAAAGAACGCCCCGACCTGCTCATTGTGCGCTACTGGATGCCCTTCTTCGGGCCAGCACTGGGCACCATCCTGCGTATCGTTGCGGGCAACAAACACACGCGCATCCTCTGCATCGCCGACAATATTCTACCGCACGAGAAGCGCCCCGGCGATGTGCTGTTCACCCGCTATTTCATCAGGCCGGTGCAACACTTCGTGACGATGAGCGATGAAGTGCTTCAGGACTTGCATCAGATAAGCAGCAAGCCCAGCCTCCGACTGAGCCACCCGATCTACGACAACTACGGAGCCGCCATCCCTAGGGCTGAAGCACTGGCCCGATTAGGCCTGCCGGAAGACGGGCGGTATATCCTCTTTTTCGGCTTCATCCGCAAATACAAAGGTCTCGATCTGCTACTTGAAGCACTGGCAGATGAGCGCTTCGGCCAGACAAACATCCGGCTCATCATTGCCGGCGAATACTACGGCGATCAGGATTTTTATGAAGGCATCATCGCACGACATCATCTTGAAGACAGGGTGCATCGTTTCACTGATTTTATTCCTAACGATGAAGTGCGGGTCTATTTCAGTGCAGCAGACTGTGTGGCGCTGCCCTACCGCAGTGCCACACAAAGTGGCATCACTCAGATAGGCATTCATTTCGGAAAGGGCATGGTAGCAACCCGTGTGGGTGGCCTTCCCGAAATGGTGGAAGAAGGAAAGACAGGTATCCTCTGTGCACCCGAACCTACAGCCATCGCCGAAGCCTTATTGCAATTTTTCAGCCCAGGAGCATTGCCTGGCCTGGAGGCGCATCTCGGACGCCTGGCTCAGGAGTTATCCTGGAATCATTTTTCGAAAGCCTTGATGGAATTTGCGACCAACCCTGCTGCCTAATGAGTCTCAAGCCACCCGAAATTGCTGACCATACATGCCAGTAACAGGTTAGCAGATTTAGGCAAAGCCCATTAGTTTTGTCCGACACCT
>CAYRJR010000250.1:0-2549 GCA_964424655.1 uncultured Chitinophagaceae bacterium | reverse complement strand
ACAGGCGATCAAGGTCGGTGGCAACTTCTTTGGCATCCGCAAAGCCGGCTCCAATAATTCCGGCCACATATTGACCATAGGCGCTTGCCAAAAACCACATGCCCATCATCACGCCCCACAGCGGTTTTGGGGAAAGCTTAGTCATGATAGAAAGGCCGATGGGCGAGAGGCAGAGCTCACCAAAGGTGATAATGAGGTAGGCCAGCGTAAAGAGGTTGAGTGAGGTGCGGCCATCACTACCCGCAAAAAAGCGGGTGTAGTAATAGAGGTAATAAGCTGCTGCCAGGAAGGAAAAGCCGAGGCCAAACTTGACGACTGTATTCGGGTTTGCTTTTTTCTTCGCCAGGGCCACCCAGGCGAGGCCTACTATCGGGCTGAGCGCAATTACGAAAATGGCATTGGATGAATTGTTGACCATGTTGGGGTCTATGTTCATCCCAAGCAGATTTGGCTTCAGGTTTTTCAGGGCAAAAATGGCCAGGGAGCCACCGGCCTGTTCATAGATCCCCCAGAATAATATCGAGAAGATGATGAACACAAGTGCGGCAATCATCTTTTGCCTTTCTACCTTGTTCAGTTTGCGCATTTCATAGGCCAGATACAGCAGGGTTACCGGCCCGACGATGTACATGAAAATATCCGTGTAGTCGGTGTTGGTGACCATCAGCAGGATGAGCGGAATGGCAGCCAGGGAGCCTGCATACACTAATATTTCACGTAGTCGCTTTTTAGGTGCAGGCATCTTTTCGGGTAAGGGGGACAGGCCAATGGGCCCCAGGGTGCGTTGTGTAAATACAAACGTGATGAGCCCAATAGCCATCACGGTGCCTGCAGCAGCAAAAGCACCGCTCCAGGAGTGAAGCTCCTTGCCGATATACACGCACACAATTCCTCCGAGGAATGCGCCCACATTGATACCCGAATAAAACAGGCCGAAGCCGGAATCACGGCGCGGGTCACCCTCGCGGTAGAGTGCCCCCACCATCGTGGAGATATTGGGCTTGAAAAAGCCGGTGCCAATGATGGTAAAGCAGATGCCGATATAAAAGAATTTGTGTGGATTTGCAGCAATCAGGAAGTTGCCGATCACCATCAGGATACCACCCCAAAACAACGATTTGCGGAAGCCCAGAATCTTATCAGCAAAGAGGCCACCGACAAAAGTGAAGGCATACACAAAAGCCTGAATAGCGCCGTATTGCAGGTTCGCAGTTTTGTCCGCCAGGCTTTCCGGTAAGTGATTCAGAATCTCTGTACCGATGAAAATGGTGAGAATGCCCCGCATACCATAGAAACAAAAGCGCTCCCACATTTCTGTGAGAAATAGCAGCCAGAGTTGCTTAGGATATTGGCCTTTGAAGTTGTGTATTTGCTCCAGGGCGATGGCATCGGCGCTGGCTTTAGAAAGGAGGTCTGTGCCCTCGTTCGCTTCTTCGTTGCCTACTGGCTTTTCACCGCCGTTGGGTTGGCTCATGAATGATGTTGTTGTGGTTAATGGCTTCGGTTATGAGGGCTGAGGCTCGTCGGATGCTTGCGAATTTCAGGAACTAAGCTGAATGAGCCTATTCCCACAAACCCCATGCTGTCGGGCGATCGAAAAAAAGAGGCTGCCCTGTTGAGGCAGCCTCATGCTCCTGCGTTTCTACGCACTATTCGATAATCAGCTTCCTGCTGAGGCTTTCGCCGCCGGCTGTGATGCGCGCCAGATAAAGGCCTTTGGCCAGCCCTGCTGTGGGGATACCTTCAAAGAAGTCGGTGCCTACGCCGTGAAATTCTTTGTAGAGTGCCTGCCTTCCCGCAGCATCGGTAAGCGTGTTGCACAGCGTGCGCATGGGCTTCTTTGCCGACAGGCTGAGCATAAAATGCGCCTCGGCACAGGGATTAGGAAACAGCCCGAGGCTGCGCAGGTTTTCAATGCCGGGTACGCCGTTGGGGGCAATGTCGAAGCCGACATCCATTAAGTAGTGGGACTCGCCAAATTTCGAACGTATGGAATCTCGGGGGCCTACTAAGGTTTTATAGGCAACAGGCTCAATTGTGGTGGCCAGAAGCCGAAACCCGCCGTAGTTATTTGCACCTTCAGGGCCATGTCTAAGTTCAACGACTAAATGTTGAGCGGGGTCGTAGGTGAAGGAGGCAGATGTTGAAAACTTAAACCAAGTGCCAGAAACGGCTGCACCGGAGAAGAAATGGGTTGGAGCACTATACACCCGTGTCAATTCAGTTCTAAAAGTATCCCAGGTTCCGTAGCTATTAAACTGAGTGTCTACAGTATTCCCAAGGCTCACGTCCACATTATGGTATGTAATGGTGTCTCTTGCCGTCATAGCGGAGCAGCGGAAGTACACTGCGGTTACTTCCCCCCGGGGCATTCCGGAGAAATAACTGCTTGAGTAGATGGTTTGAACCCGATATTCATTCCCGTCAAAGGCTATCATTGCATAAGACCCAGTTGCAGGCCAATGGCTGAGGGAATACGCAGGCATCTGTGCGTTTACCATTTGGCTGGAAAGAAGGCAGGCCATGATTGCGAGTAGGTATTTCATGTA
>CAYRJR010000249.1:0-2567 GCA_964424655.1 uncultured Chitinophagaceae bacterium | reverse complement strand
TAAGGGCAAAGCCCAGTAGCGAAATCCAGCCGAAGAGTGCGACGCAACGGATGCTGAATCGGTGTGCAACAGCCGGCTAAAAAAATAAATCCTCCCTCCGGATCCATAACAGAAAAAAAGAAAGCCGCCTCCAATTTGGAAGCGGCTAAAGTGTGGCTG
This sequence comes from uncultured Chitinophagaceae bacterium, assembly GCA_964424655.1. GTDB lineage: Bacteria > Bacteroidota > Bacteroidia > Chitinophagales > Chitinophagaceae > UBA1952. Next base: position 2,408 of record CAYRJR010000249.1, on the reverse strand, counting down.
AATACCCGATTATTTGAACAGACCGTTCACCTTGTTTTCCTCTTCCTTAGCCTTAGCCTTGGTTTGCTTTTCGTTTTGGTTTTGCTTGAAGATATCGTTCACCTTTTGGGTTTCTGTCTTGGGCTTGCTTTCTGTTTTCTTGGCCGTGTGATGCGTAGTTTCTGCGGGCTTAGTCTTGGCAGCTTCAGCAGCACGGGCCATTGAATCGGCACGCAGGGTGCTGTCGGCACGCATCTTAGCAGAAGCATTAATGAGGCTGTCATTTTGAGACTTCATAGAAGCCGCCATTGAATCTGCACGGGCAGCAGCCATGGAGTCAATTTGTGCCTGTGTTGGGGTGTTGCTGGCATTGTTGCCGCAGGAGGCAGCGGCGAGCATTGCACCGGCCAGCAGGAGGGGAACATACTTTTTCATAGATGTTGATTTCGGATGTTTTTGAATTGAGCGCAAAAGTAATGTCCTGTGTGGGCTTAGACATTCTTTAAGCCCGTCATCAGAATGATAACACCGCGAAAATTTGTTTAAGATTTCTGTGTTTAGAGCTTAAAGCCTACAGTAACCACAGCCGTGTTGTTGCCGGTGCTCAGGTTGGCAGTGGGCACCACCAGGCCATAATACCAGGAGCCAGGCTTATTGGTGTCGGCGAGGGTGTAAGGCTGTTCGCTGCTCTCATAGTCATGGTGGATGAAGGCGAAGTCCACAAAAGCCCTCGGGAAGCGGAAACCAAAACCGCCAGAAAAGTCGAGCCGTTCCGAACCATCCGGGTCTCCGGAATTGAAGGCATTGCCATAGTACCCGAAGCCGCCCCGAAGCTGGAAGTTGTCGAAGCGGAGCTCAATACCGGTGCGCAGGTTGGATGCCGCACGCAACGAATGACGAATGGCATCATTGACCTGGCTTTCATAATCCTTGTCCGCAGCATCGAATGAAAAGCGGGCGGAACTATAATCCACAAACTCATAATCGGCGGTGAAGAAGCCATGCTTGCCCAGGAAGACCGTACCAGACACGATAGCTCGCCAGGGTGTTGTGAGGTGATAATCGTATTGGTTTTCGAGCATGGCAGCCGTGTTGATGCCATGCCAGGATTCGGTGTTGGCCGTCAGGCTCTGGTTATACACATCCGAAAGCGAGAGGTAGGTGGGTGTGTGCAAGGCCACGCCGATTCGGAACATTTCATTTGGCTTTACAATCATACCCAGCTTGAGGTTCAGTCCGGCGCCATTGGTTTTTAAGCTTTGGTTGAAGCTGAAGCCACCATAATTCGGGTTGGTGCCGCTCAGGTCTGTCTCGGTGAAGGTCCGGTCATATTGATAGCGCAGGATGGGGATGCCTACGGTGGCACCCAGCATCAACCGGTCTTCATAGCTGCCGCCGAGTGTGATGCCCAGTTCAGAGATACCACCGCGCTCGCTCACCGAGTTCAGTTGTTTCACCGGGGCTGTTTTGGAAGGGTCGGCTACAGAATAATAAACGTTCCTGGCGGAGTCGTAATTGATGAGATAGCTCTGATAGCCGAGGTCGCCGAGTGAAGTGTTCTGGCTGTGCAAGCCATTTTTATTGGCATCGTCTTCAAACACAAAAGCGCCCGAAGAGCTGGTGTTGACTCCGGAATAAGAATAGTTGCGGGTGAAGTCGGCCAGCCGGGTCATCCCGATGCCAAAGGACACCGAAGACCAGCCACTGCGGGCACGCCTGCCTTTATTGACATGTGTGGTGACGAGGCCAATATTGCTGATCGCAAAATGACTGCCGTGATCATCATCATCATGGCCCGAGTAATCAGCAGTGGTGCCGCTGAATGTGAGCGAAGGTGTGATGGTGATTTCAGAGCTGCGGTAGATGCCGATGCCCGCCGGGTTCACAGAGAGCGAGCTGAAGTCACCGCCGATAGAACCCAGTGCATTGCCAAATCCGATGGAGCGTGCCGTGCCCTGCGGCTGCAGGAATGAATAGCGTACGGCATCGCGTTCATCTTGCGCCTGAGCGGTGAAGCAGCCCAGTGCCAGCAAGGATGCAGCCAGGAAAGAAGTTCTGAGGGATAAGGAAGCCATGATGAATGATTGCTTTTTTAAAAAAGGATGCCAAAGGAGCTTAGATGCTTCAGGCATGTCTGGGATTAAGCAAAGGCTTTGCCAAAATCCACTCAGTAAGGAAATATATTTTCGGGTAATGCTGCGGCAAATGCCAGTTTGCTCAATGCTTTTGAAGTTTTGCGGCTTGCAGGGCCTGTTGCATCTGAATGCTCAAAGCCAGCAACACACTCTTGGGATAGGCATTTCCTTCAATGCGGTAAACTGCCTCGGTGACCGCCTGAATCATGACGCGAAATGTGTCGGGTGGCAAACGTCGTGCAGCCAGCTTACGGGCAAAATCACCTTCTTGCTCCGGCAGTGTCTTCAGCGTCT
>CAYRJR010000248.1:0-2569 GCA_964424655.1 uncultured Chitinophagaceae bacterium | reverse complement strand
CTGAGCTGACAAAAAAATCAGTAATTCAGAACTCCATTCTGAGCCAGCCTGAAGCCAGATTGCATCGCCATCCTCATGTGTGTGATTCCCCGGCACCGTAGTGAATCTTATTTTTAAACCATTCCATGAACCATGTCCCGCCACTCATCACAGACCTGGGCATTATTCTGGCAGCAGCCGGGCTGACCACACTTTTATTCAAATGGCTCAAGCAGCCATTGGTGCTGGGCTACATCATAGCCGGGTTCATCACAGGTCCGCATTTCACACTCTTCCCCAGTGTGACGGATGTGCACAGCATCAACATCTGGGCGGAAATCGGAATCATCTTTTTACTTTTTGGTCTCGGCCTGGAATTCAGTTTTAAGAAGCTCATCAAAGTGGGCGGCACAGCGGCAGTTACTGCGCTCGTGGGCGTATCCACCACCGTGTTGGCTGGCTATCTGATCGGCAGCCTGCTGCATTGGTCTGCAATGGATAGCCTGTTTATGGGCGGCATACTGGGCATCTCTTCCACCGCGATAATTATCCGCGCCTTTGATGAATTAGGGCTGAAGTCGCGGCGTTTTGCCAGCGTGGTCACCGGGGTGCTGGTCATCGAAGATCTGGTGGCAGTGTTGTTGTTGGTCTTGCTCAGTACGGTGGCTGTGAGTCAGAGTTTTTCGGGCATGGCTATGCTCGAATCGCTGTTGAAGCTGGGCTTTTTCCTGATGCTTTGGTTTCTCTCTGGCGTCTTTCTGATTCCCAGTTTCCTGAAGCGAACACGCAAACTGATGAATGATGAGACGCTGCTCATCGTCTCTCTGGCTCTCTGCCTCATCATGGTGCTGCTGGCTTCCAAGGCTGGATTTTCTGCGGCTCTTGGGGCCTTCATCATGGGCTCACTCTTGTCCGAAACTTTTCAGGGGATTCGGATTGAACATTTGCTGACCCCCATTCGCGACTTGTTTTCTGCCATCTTCTTTGTCTCAGTCGGAATGCTGATAGACCCGAAGTTGATTGCGGAACATTATCTGCCCATTGCACTGGGCGTGGGTGTGCTGCTCATCAGCAAACCCTTTTTTGCGACAGTCGGCACGCTCATTTCGGGGCAGTCGCTGAAGACTTCTGTCCGTGCCGGGATGAGCCTTTCGCAGATAGGTGAGTTTTCTTTTATCATCGCCACACTGGGCACCAGCCTCAAGGTGACCAGCCATTTTTTGTATCCGATTGCTGTGGCTATTTCTGTGATTACTGCCTTCACTTCGCCCTACATGATTCGCCTGTCCGACCCGGTGCAGGCCTACCTCTCAAAGGCTTTGCCGGCAGGCTGGATGGCCCGGCTGCATCAGTACGAATCCGGTACGCAAACTATCCGGAGTATGAGTGACTGGCGGCTGCTCCTGCGGGTATATTTTCTGAACATAGCGGTGTATTCTGTGTTGCTGTTGAGCATCATTTTTCTGACGCTGCAGTACCTGCAACCTGCACTTTCCAGCTATCCCTGGGGCACTGTAGTCACGATATGGACAGGCTCGCTGCTGATGGCACCATTCCTCTGGGCTTTGGCAGTTCGGCGCAGTAAGGGTGAAGTCTTCAGCAGGCTTTGGCTGAAGCGGAGGTTCCGGGGCCCGCTGATCCTACTTGATGCGTTACGAATCCTCGTTGCCATGTTTTTTGTGGGCATGCTCATTGCGCGGCTCCTTTCTCCCTTTATGGCGCTCATCATCCCGGTTGTAGTGATTGTGTTGCTGGTCTTTTTTTCAAAAAATATTCAGGCCTTTTACAACCGTATTGAGGCTCGTTTCATCACCAATCTGCACCAGAAAGATTTGATGGAGCGGGAGCGTACCCGTCCTGAGCTGGCCCCATGGGATGCACACATCTCTTTGTTTGAAGTGACCGCCGAAACACCCCTCATTGGTAAGCCGCTTGTGGAGCTGCAACTCCGCGAGCAATACGGTGTCAACATTACCATGATCGAACGAGGCAGCAGGATGATCATCACGCCGGAAAGAATTGAAAAAATCTTCCCGGGAGATATCCTTTCCGTGATTGGCACAGACGAGCAACTGGAGCGTTTCCGTCAGTCTTTGGTACCCGTAGCCTTAGCGCAACCTGTTTCCAAAAAACAACAACGCCAGGAAGTAGCCTTGCGCAAAATCGTTCTGGCTGATTCGTCCAAATTGCCCGGCAAGACTATCCGTGACTCGGCCCTGCGGGAGCGCTCCAAGGGAATTGTGGTGGGTATTGAAAGGGATGGCGCGCGCATCCTGAACCCTGACTCTGGTTTCCGTTTTGAGGCCGGTGACACGGTGTGGATTGTAGGCAATGCACGCCGGTTGCAGGTGCTGTTGCATGAAGAGCAGACTGGCCTGTAGCTAAACTCAGGGTCTCGGCAATCAGAAAATCTTCCCCCCTCGGCTGTAACCTTTTCGGGAAAAAACACACTATACCCTAAACACCCCGAAATGCTTTACCTCATCATTGCCCTCTTTGCTCTGGCAGCAGTCATGGGCATCATCAATCTGAAACACTGGATGAGCGCAGCCAGGCCACCCAGAAAGTTTGTTTACCTCCACGGCATTTT
>CAYRJR010000247.1:0-2592 GCA_964424655.1 uncultured Chitinophagaceae bacterium | reverse complement strand
GGGCAGGATGAAGACATGGCTGAGGTGCTTCGTCGAAGCAAGAAACCGGTCTTTCTGGTGGTCAATAAAGTGGACAATTCCGAGCGTGCGCTGATGGGAACGGAGTTCTATGGAATGGGCTTCGAAAAAGTTCATTTCATCTCTGCCATTTCCGGCTCGGGCACAGGCGAGTTGCTGGATGATATGACGGCCCTGATGCCGGCTCCTGAAAAGCAGGAAGACCTGGCTGCCGCCCTCCTGTATGCTGATGCATCGGATTCAGAATCGGCTCCAGTCGAAGAACCAAAACCAGCCCTGCCCCGCTTTGCCATCATCGGTCAGCCCAATGCCGGCAAGAGCACTCTGCTCAATGCCCTGGTAGGCCAGGAGCGGACCATTGTTTCTGATATTGCAGGCACCACCCGCGACACAATTCATACCCATTACAACCTGTTCAATCGCGAATTTGTCCTCATTGATACAGCAGGTATTCGCAAGAAGAAAAATGTGCATGAAGACCTGGAGTTTTATTCAGTCATCCGCGCCATCCGAGCGATGGACGAAGCCGATGTCTGCATGTTGCTCATTGATGCTGCCAAAGGCATGACTGCCCAGGATGTAAACATCTTTGCGCTGGCAGCGAAGAAGGGGAAGGGCATCGTCATTCTGGTCAATAAGTGGGACACAGTGCCTGAGAAGAAAACCAATACGCCTCGTGATTATGAAAAAGCGATTAAAGAAAAGACGGCTCCTTTCACCGATGTGCCGGTAATCTTCATATCTGCTACTGAAAAGCAGCGCATTTTTCAGGCGATGGAAAAGGCCATTGAAGTGTTCGAAAACCGCCGCCGCCGCATCCCTACTTCCAAACTGAATGAAATCATGCAAAAGGAAGTGGATGCCTATCCGCCACCCCTGATGCGTGGCCATGCGGTAAAAATCAAGTACGTGACTCAGGTGCCCACTGCCGTGCCTGCCTTTGCCTTTTACTCCAACCACCCGGATGCCATCCGCGAAGGCTATCGCAATTATTTAGAGAATAAACTCCGTAGTCATTTCCGTTTCAGCGGTGTGCCGGTGCGGATATTTTTCAGAAAGAAATAAGGCAGCAATACCTGTTCCGTCAGGTTTCCCCGGCGAACTATTTTTTTGGAAAATTCATGCGATAATCTACGCTGACCCGACCGGCGGAAATATCGTCAAGCTTCTTCTTGAGCAACCTGCGCTTTAGCGGGCTGAGGTAGTCAATGAATAGTTTGCCTTCGATGTGGTCGTATTCATGCAGGATGACTCGTGCGCTGACCTCCGTGAATTCCCCTTCGTGTTCCTGAAAATTTTCATCCATCCAGCGTAGCCGGACCTTCTCTGGCCGGTTGATGTTTTCGCGGATCTTAGGAATGCTCAGGCAGCCTTCATTGTAGGCCCAGGGCTCACCACTTTCATCCAGCTTGTGCGCATTGATAAATACCTGCCTGATGCCTTGCTCGTTGGGATAGTTGGCGCGGTCTTCTTCATCAAATTGCTCTACAAGCTGAACCGTGTCCACGACAAAAAGACGAATGGCTTTGCCGATTTGTGGCGCTGCAATGCCTACGCCATGGCTGTGATACATCGTCTCCCACATATTAGCGATGAGCTGCGCGAGGTCTGGATAATTCTGGTCAATGTCTTCAGCAAGCTTTCTTAAAACAGGATGTCCGAACGCGTAAACCGGTAATAACATGGCGCGAAGGTAGCCGCTTCAAAAAGTTTAGTGCTGTTCCATCCATTCCTGCAGCAGCATCACAGCACTCACGCGGTCAATGATGCCTTTTTGCTCCCGCACTTTCTTCTTCAGACCCATGCCTGCGATGGCCTGTGATGCCAGTTTCGAGCTGTAGCGTTCATCCACAGTTTCGATGGGCATTCTGGGGAATTGCTTTTTGAATGCACGGATGAAGCCTTCCACGAAAGGCGTGGCATGTGTGGGGCTGTCATCCAGGTTGAGCGGATAACCTATGAGCACTAAACTGACGGATTCCTGAGTGAAGTATTTTTTAAGAAAATCCATCAGCCCGCTGGTGTCCACAGTATCTAAGGCGGTAGCAATGATGCGTAAGGGATCGCTGACGGCAATTCCGGTTCGCTTCTTTCCATAATCAAGCATCATCAGGCGCATGGCTGCAATTATTTTAAGGGTTGATGCAGGGCTACTGTGCCTCGTTTGCTGACGATTTCCTGCTTGAGCCTGGCCATTTCCAAATATGCCATCTGCAACTTGCGAATATGCTCTAAGTCCGATTCTGACTGGATTTTTTTCATCACCTGTTCCTGTGCTTTTTCCAGCATTTTTAGTTCGAAATAGCAAAGTGTACTGTCTGCATCGGCGAGGTAGAGATGGTCTAAGTCAGGCAGCTCAATGCCATGCAGGGTTTTCCAATTGGAGCTCAGCTCATCGCGATGATGAAGCAGGGTAGCGGCCTGGCGCTTAATGACAGGGTCGGGATGGTTGACAAAATGGGCAATAACCTGAGCAGGTTGCAGCCCGGCAGCCTGCGAGAAATATTCATCGAACATGCGGCGGGCCAGTGGGTTTTCGATAAGCTCAGGATCTACCCGATCAGCTACTTCATT
>CAYRJR010000246.1:0-2678 GCA_964424655.1 uncultured Chitinophagaceae bacterium | reverse complement strand
TCGCACAACAACTCATACAGGCCGGCGCCGCTCGTATCGGTTGCTCAAATAGCCTGATGGTAATGCAGGAGGCGGGGGTGGTATGTGATAAGCAGGACTAACATCGAAGCCAATCCACAAGAGAAACGGAAGATTTTTCAAACAAAAAAATGCCACCTAGGCAGGTGGCATTTTTTTATCAAAAGGGTATGCGCGATTACTGTTTGATAAATGACATGTAAGTCGCAGCACCTGTTGAAGTCTGACGTAAAATTAGTTCAGACTCATTGAGCGAAACGATAGTTCCGGACAAAGTGTACGGGCCGGCCATGGTGGTAACGATGACCTGAAGGTCGTTGTCGTTATTCAGCAGGCTCCAGGTCAGCGGCATGGTGGTGGGACTACCGAGAATGGTGGCTGTTGCAGAACCCGACTTATCATCTTTGAGCGTAATTGTACCGAGCTTGACAGTGATGCCAGACATGCTGATGCCTACGATGTCTGTATGTTCATCAGCATCCCAAGTGCCGTTACCGTTTGCATCTGTGCCCTGTTGATAAGCCTTCCAGTTACCTACAATCATGGCAGAGCGGCTGGGGGTGCTATTATCACTCTTTTTACAAGATGGGAGGATGCTGACAGAGAGCATGGCCGCTATGACAGCTACGAGAAAAAGTTTTCGATTCATGACTTGATTTAGGGCAGTAGTTTTTGCCTGCGCAGGCTAATTTATTAAGTGATTCTGAGTTGAAGTAATGGAGGTTGCCTTCGGAAGTATCTGAGTCGAAAAAAAGAGGTAATGATGGGTTCCGGAGGCTCAAATGCCCGAAGAAAAACTACAGGATTATGGCATTAAATCTGGCTTTAGCCAAGTAGCTTTTTCCACAGTATTCTGAAAGGTGCCAGGATGATAGAACGGTCTTGCCAGGCTTCAGTAAGCGCTGCTTCTGCATGTTGCACTTTACTCATCTTGATGCCGCGCTTTAACTGCTTCGGTTAAATAAGCATAGTGCTGGTATGCGCAAAATAGTTGGCTAAATAATAGGGCAGCTTTCGCAGCGTCTGGTTGTAAGAGACATTGCCTTCGCGGGATGTAATAATGGCGAACACATCATTCTTGCGAATCACGCCGCTGAAATACAGAAAATCTTCCCAGTTATCGAAGGTCTGGTAAGAGATGCTGGGAGCCTGAGGGCTGGAAACATGAAACTTTTTCAAAGCCAGGATGCTGTCGGTATGTGCAAAAAAGCTGAGGGTCATCCCGGCTTCTTTGGCCAGGATAAGGAGTTTGGTATTCCATTCTGTGAATCCGGGTTCCAGTTCGGCATGAGGTGTCACGAGTATGACCATCCGGCTATTGGTGTTGATGGGTTGCACTGGTTTGTAGATATACACGGCTTCATAAACGCGCTTGATGATGCGCTCGGTGGTTGGGCCGAGATATTCTTTGGCACTGGCATTCTTGTGCAGGCCCATCACGAGTTCAGTGATGTTTTTCTCGCGGATGGTGTAGATAATTCCGTTGGAAATATTGGTGTCATGTCGGGTGAGTGGAATAATGAATTGGTCAGCAGCCACAGCCTGATGGGTGGCTCGATCCATCATCTTTTTTCCGGTGGCTGTGGCTATTCCTGTATCATCCGTATCGCTGATTACATGCAAGGCATAAACCGGAACCTGTCTTTTTTTGGGGCTAAGCATCAGGCCGAAATCCACAATCTCTGCAATACCCTCCGGGCGGGCTAATGAAATGAGCACAGCGCCATTTGTTGGTTTCAGATTGGCTGCAAGTTTTTCTTCTGCCAATGCCAGTTTCCGTGCGGCACGCTCCACGATAAAAGAGCTGAGTCCACAGCTCACGAGGATGAGCAGGATCGTGCCATTCAATACATCTTCGTCCAGCAGTCTGATGGGTTCGCCATTCGGGGTTTCGCCGATGATGATGTTGTAGCCAACCAGGATGATGGCCAGTGTGGCTGCGGCATGTGAAGTGCTGAGTCCGAAAATCAAATCTCCTTCTTCACGACGAAGCCGGAACGTCTTCCGGGTAATCAGAGCAGCCAGATATTTCGTGGCAACAGCAACCACCACGATGACACCGGCAACCTTCAAAGCACCCCAGCCTTTTATCAGCACACTCAAATCCACCAACATACCTACACTGAGTAGAAAGAAGGGGATGAACAAAGCATTGCCCACAAAGTCTATCCGGTTCATCAATGGAGAACTGTGGGGCACGAAACGATTCAAAACAAGCCCTGAAAAGAAGGCTCCGATGATTGCCTCAATGCCGGCAGCTTCTGCTAAGAATGAAGCAAGGAAAACGATGGCCAGCACGAAGATGTATTGTGACACGCTATCATCGAAATGCTTAAAAAACCAGCGGATGAGCGGAGGAAAAAGGAAGAATACGATACACACAAACACAACTGAGGAAAGCCCCAGTTGCAGCCAAAAGCCGGAAGAGGTCTGCTCCTTAGCCATGCCGGCAACAGCAGCCAGGATGAGCAAGGCCAGGATATCGGTAATCATCGTACCGCCTACCGTGAGCGCTACGGGCAATTTTTTATTGATTCCATAGCGGCTGGTGATTGGGTAAGAAACCAGGGTGTGCGTGGAAAACATGCTGGCTAAAAGCACGGACGACATGAAGCTGTAGCCCAAAACATAATGACTTGCCAGCGTGCCGAAGAGGAGTG
>CAYRJR010000245.1:2382-2710 GCA_964424655.1 uncultured Chitinophagaceae bacterium | reverse complement strand
CCAAACAGTTCTTCATCATAGGCAGGCATTCCTTTCTTCACATTCGTCAGCACAGATGGTGGGTAAAAAGCGCCGGGGCCTTCGGGGATTTTCCCGCCACATAAAATCTTCGCTCCTGCAGCTACACTGGCATTGACTTGCTCCTGCAATGCATCGCGCAAATCAAGACGGGCCATCGGGCCAATGGCCATGCTCTTATCCATCGGGTCGCCGCCCCACCGTGCCGATTCAAAAGCAGCTTTCATACGTTGTTCAAATTCTTTGCGCAGGCTTTTCACGACAATGAATCGCTTTGCCGCAACACAACTCTGGCCACTGTTCACCAGCC
>CAYRJR010000245.1:0-2370 GCA_964424655.1 uncultured Chitinophagaceae bacterium | reverse complement strand
TCGGCATCTTCGAGTACGACATAAGCATCCGAGCCACCCAGCTCCAGCACTTGCTTCTTGATATGACTGGCCGCTGCCGCAGCCACTTTAGCGCCGGCAGAGGTGCTGCCTGTGAAGGTTACGGCATGGATACGCGGGTCGGCAATCAGGTCTTCTACTTCGCTGGAAGGCAGGAGCAGGGTTTGAAACATGCCCTTGGGTAAGCCGGCTTTGATGAAGACTTTTTCAATGGCCAAAGCACATCCGCTCACATTGCTTGCGTGTTTCAGAAGCATGGAATTTCCGGCCATCAAGATGGGTGCTGCGCAACGGAATACCTGCCAGTAAGGGAAGTTCCAGGGCATGATGGCCAGCACGGTTCCCAGTGGTTGAAAGCTCACAAAAGAGTGCCCTTCGGTTTGCACCGGCATGTCTGCCAGCATAACCGGCCCTTCTTTAGCGTAATAGTCGAAGGTGCGGGCGCATTTGGCTACTTCGGCCAAACTCTGTGCGATGGGTTTTCCCATTTCGCGGGTAGCTAATTCGGCAAGTGACTGCTGCTGGCTACGCAATTCCTTAGCTACTGATTTCAGGAATTTTGAACGCTCCTTGTGGGATAATTCTTTCCAGGATTGAAAGGCTTTCTCCGAAGATTTCAAAGCATGTTCCAGTGCATCGGGCGTGATGGATTCGTAGCTGGCAATATCTAAGGATGTGGTAGGATTGATGGAATGAAAGGCAGGCATATCGGGGAATGTTTTTTAGAAACGAATAGAGGCGGCAAGTGCAACATTTCGTGCAGGCGTATGCCGAAGGTGGGCTTTCCTACTTTTGGCGACAATCGAAAAAATCAATCTTCACAGCACTTTAAAACCCGCAATGACTCCGGACAAGATCAAATTTGGCACTGATGGCTGGCGCGCCATCATCGCACAAGACTATACCGTTTACAATGTAGCCCGTGTATCACAGGCTTTAGCCAAGTGGTTACTACAAAGCCATGCGAAGCCTTGTGTGGTCATCGGTCATGATTGTCGCTTCGGCGGCAGGCTCTTTGCCGACACCGCTGCGCAGGTGCTTTGTGCCCATGGCCTGAAGGTGTTGATGGCTGATGGATTTGTGAGTACGCCGATGGTATCGCTGGGTGTGCTGCAACATCAGGCACAGCAGGGCGTAGTCATCACGGCTTCGCACAACCCACCTGCTTATAATGGTTATAAGCTGAAAGGAGCGCATGGCGGACCATCTAACCCTTCGGACATTGCTGCTGTGGAAGCGCTGATTGAAGAAGAGGTGCAGATACCAGCTACTTCCCTTGCGGAATTCGAAGCACTGGGGCTGCTGGAATGGGTGGATCTGGAACGCGAATATTTCGACTACCTGCAAGGAAAATTCGATTTTAATAAGCTTAACGAATCCCCTTTCAAACTGGCATACGATGCCATGTATGGTGCCGGGCAAAACATTATCCGGCAAGTGCTGCCGGGAGCTGTGCTGCTGCGCTGCGAGAACAACCCCGGCTTTCATGGGCAGGCCCCTGAGCCTATTGACAAAAACCTGCAACCCCTGGCCTCCACGCTTCGTCACACGCCGGAGTTGAAGATTGGCCTGGCTACAGATGGCGATGCCGACCGCATTGGCCTATATGATGAAGACGGAAATTTTGTAGATGCCCACCACATCCTGCTGCTGCTGATTCATTACCTGGCGCGCTACAAAAAAATGAGTGGGAAGGTGGCTATTGCCTTTTCTGTTACCGACCGCGTGAAGCGTATGGCGGAAGCTTACGGACTGCCCGTGGAAGTGACGCAGATAGGTTTCAAGTACATCTCTGAAATCATGACCCGAGAGGATGTGCTGGTGGGTGGTGAAGAAAGCGGCGGCATTGCAGTAAAAGGACACATCCCTGAACGCGATGGCATCTACGATGGCTTGCTGATATATGAGTTCATGCGCGAAACCGGCAAGACGCTGAAAGAGCTGGTGGCCGAGGTGTATGAAGTGGTCGGCGCATTCGTGTATGACCGCGCTGACATGCACATCGAAAATTCAAAAAAAGAAAACATCATACGCACAGCCCTGGCAGGAGGGTATGCCCGATTCGGCAGCTATGAATTTGGGCGAACAGAAAATATTGACGGCATGAAATATCACCTGACCAATGGCGGCTGGGTGATGCTACGCGCTTCGGGCACCGAGCCTCTGTTGCGCATCTATGCTGAAGGAAACAGTAGAGAAGAAACCGCTCATATCCTAGAATCCGTAAAGCAGGAATTGGGCATCTGAGCAAAATCCATTTTATAGCAATTCAAAAAAAGACAAAGGATGGCATCAATCCAGGCCGGCGAATGGCATCAGCTTCGAGTCATCAAGCGGCTTGAATTCGGACTC
>CAYRJR010000244.1:0-2726 GCA_964424655.1 uncultured Chitinophagaceae bacterium | reverse complement strand
CTTCGAATGGCTGGGCCTGTGTGTGGATTGCATTGACAAGCACCAACCCAATACTGCCGAGCGTCGTAATGCCTATCTGGCCGACATCACTTACGGCACCAACAATGAGTTTGGCTTCGACTATCTGCGCGACAACATGGTGCATTCACCGGAAGAAATGGTGCAACGCAAACACCATTTTGCTATGGTGGACGAAGTGGACTCAGTGCTCATTGATGATGCCCGGACACCACTCATCATTTCAGGCCCTGTGCCCCGCGGCGAAGAACAACAGTTTCACCTGCTCAAGCCCCGCATTGAGCGCCTGGTTGAAGCTCAGAAAAAGGTGGTGAATGCTGCGCTGAACGAAGCCAAAAAATTGATTTCCGAAGGCAAGACTGATAAAGAAACAGGAGGTCTCTCCCTCTATCGCGCCCATCGGGGCCTGCCCAAAAACACCGCCATCATCAAGTTTATGTCGGAGGAAGGCAATAAGGTGATCATGCAAAAGGCGGAGAATTACTATATCTCCGAGCAGGGACGCCACATGCCTAAAGTAGATGCCGAACTCTACTTTTCGATTGATGAAAAGAACCATTCGGTGGACCTGACCGACAAAGGCCTGGCGCTGATTTCGCAAGGTGCCGAAGACCCCAACTTCTTCCTGCTGCCCGACATCGCTACCGAGCTGGCTAACATTGATAACTCAGGCGACACTCCGGAAGTAAAACAACAACACAAGGACGCGATGCTGGCAGACTATGCCGTGAAAGCAGACCGCATCCACTCCATCCAGCAACTGCTGAAAGCCTACACCCTTTTCGAGAAGGACGTGGAATATGTGGTGCTGGAAGGCAAGGTAAAAATCGTGGACGAACAGACGGGCCGTATCCTCGAAGGACGCCGCTACTCCGATGGCCTGCATCAGGCTATCGAAGCCAAGGAAAACGTGGACGTAGAAGCCGCTACCCAAACGTTTGCCACCATCACGCTACAGAATTATTTCCGCATGTACCACAAGCTCTGTGGCATGACAGGTACTGCCGAGACGGAAGCCGGAGAGTTCTGGGAAATTTATAAGCTGGATGTAGTGAGCATCCCGACCAACAAGCCCATTGCACGCAAAGACCAGCAAGACTTAGTCTATAAAACCAAGCGTGAAAAGTATAAGGCAGTCATTGATGAAATAGAAGCTCTCGTGGGCATTGGCCGCCCGGTGCTGGTGGGCACCACCTCCGTAGAAGTGAGTGAATTGCTTTCGCGGATGCTGCAGCAAAAGAAAGTGCCCCATAATGTGCTCAACGCAAAGCAGCACGCACGTGAAGCACAAATCGTTGCCGAGGCTGGCCTGCAAGGCGCCATCACCATCGCTACGAATATGGCGGGTCGTGGTACCGATATCAAGCTGGGGCCTGGTGTGAAAGAAGCAGGAGGCCTGGCCATCATAGGCACCGAACGCCACGAAAGCCGTCGGGTGGACCGCCAGCTTCGCGGTCGTGCAGGCCGTCAGGGCGACCCGGGTACCTCTCAGTTTTTCGTCTCCCTCGAAGATGATCTGATGCGTCTCTTCAACTCCGAACGTATCTCCGGCCTCATGGACAAGATGGGGCATAAAGAAGGCGAGGTGCTCCAGCATTCCATGATTACGCGCAGTATCGAACGGGCACAACGCAAGGTGGAAGAAAACAACTTCGGCATCCGCAAGCGCCTGCTTGATTATGATGATGTGATGAACTCGCAACGTGATGTGATTTACAAACGTCGCAACCACGCCCTCTTTGGCGACCGCCTGAGTATTGACCTCGAAAACGCCATGTTCGATGTAGCATCGGACATTGCCCAGAAACACAATGGCAGCACTGATTTTGCAGCCTTCCGCATGGATGCCATGCAGCATCTGGCCGTAGAGCCAGATCTGAGTGAAGATGAATTTGCCAAGGGCGATGTGAACCTAACCAGTGGCCGGCTTTTCCATCAGGTGCACGACATCTATCAGCGTAAGATGGCTGCCCTGCGCGAGCAGATGCTGCCTACGCTGACGCAGATTCAGCAACAACAGGGCGACCGGATCGAACATATTGCCATCCCCTTCACAGATGGCGTGAAAGGCATTCAGATTTATACGCGGCTGCGCGACTGTGTGGATCAGGAGGCCCGCCCTGTGGTGCAGGCTTTGGAAAAGAACATGACCCTGGCCATGATTGACGATGCCTGGAAAGACCACCTGCGGGCCATGGACGACCTACGCTCTTCGGTGCAGATGGCCAGTTATGAACAGAAAGACCCGCTGCTGATTTACAAATTCGAAGCCTTCGATTTGTTCAAACTCATGCTGCTCGAAACCAACCGCAACATCATTTCATTCCTATTGCGCGCCGGTATCCCCATGCAGGAAGAACCTCATCAGGCTAATGCCCGCGAGCTGCAACAACGCACCGACATGAGCCAAATGCGCACCAACAGTGCCGATATTGAGCGGGCTGGCGAAGACTATGCAGCCGATGAAGAAGACTATTACAGCGAGCCGGATGTGGCCGTGAAACGCCAGCCTGTAGTAGCAGGCCCCAAGATTGGGCGTAACGACCTCTGCCCTTGTGGCTCGGGCAAGAAATACAAGCAATGCCATGGCAAGGGCATAGCCTAAGTGTACTTCATAGCTCATTTAAAAAGGCTGCCTCAAAAGGTGGTCTTTTTTTTCGTCTTTGTTGGCGTTCCCACTCCCCGCCGTTGCCGGTCTTTTCACCGGC
>CAYRJR010000243.1:0-2737 GCA_964424655.1 uncultured Chitinophagaceae bacterium | reverse complement strand
AGGCTTGTTGTGTAGCGGCGCCATTGCAGAATGAAATCTGCTGCAATGAAGTAGCCGGTGCAAAAAGTTGGCTTGTTGAAAGGGAATATTTCCTACTACAACCTCCACTTAGAAACAAGGCCAGAATGAGTGCACTAATGCAGCTTAAAGAGCGCGTCATTGAGGGCTGTATTATGCAGGCTGTGTGAGAAGTTCATCTCTGTAAAATCGCCACCGGGTTCTTTTAGGTTCAGGCGTTCCACATCATAATTATCCCGGTTCAGGAAGACATCAATTTCGTCAAACAGCTTACGCATGGCTTCATGGGCGGGTGTCATTTGTAGCAGGTATTGCTTCCCGTTATCAAAGGCATGAACCACAAAATCCGGATTACTGAAAACGGTGCCGCGCATACAGTCCAGCATTACACGATTTACAGATTGCATGGTCTTACTGCTTCGTGTGTTGATGCGGGTGCTTTTCTGCTCATCTTTCACCAGCATCTGGCCGCCATTCATCACCACGAGGTAACGGAAGGGGGTTGTGTATTCGATGCGCACCTTATCAGCCCGCTTGTAATAAAACTTCCCTTTTGAGTTGATTTTATCGGTCAGCATAGCCAGGTGTTTCGTCTGTGCAAAATCACTGGAAATACTTTGCAGTGCAGAGGTAGCTTTTTGTAAAGAAGCCTGAAGGGAAGCCGTATTGGCTACACTGTGAAATCCCTTGGGCTGTGCCGAAGCGGACGTAAAAAAGGAACAGAGGAAGAGGCAGAGAAGAAGTTTAGGCATATGCATCAACGCCGAGCAGTTTATCGAGGCGGACGAAAGTATAGCCCTTTTCACGGCAGCCCTGGATGAAGGCTGTTAAAATGGAAGCTGTGTGTGTCGCGCTGTCGTGCAGCAGGATAATGTCGCCCCCACGTACCTTTTTCAAAAGCTTTTTCAGTAAAGCATCAGCATTGCGGGCAGAAGTGTCGAAGGAGCGCAGACTCCAGCCCACAGATTGCATTTGAGTCAGATTTACAGCATGCGAAAGTTCCGGGTTAGTGACGCCATAAGGTGGGCGAAACAGACGTGGGACATGGCCAATAACCTGCTTGAGGAAGTTGTTGGTACGCTGGATTTCTTCAACCATTTTATTCCTGTTTTTCAAATCGAAGCCAAACTCATGAGCATAGCTGTGGTTGCCGATAAGGTGACCTTCTTCATGCCAGCGTTTCACCATCTCGGGAGCGGCTTCTGCATGTTTGCCGATACTGAAAAAGGCTGCAGTCACGTCTTCCTGCTTCAGTACCTCCAGGATTTCAGAAGTGTGTTTCGCCGGCCCATCGTCAAATGAAAGGGCGATTTGCCTGGAGCTTCTGGCTCCGTGATTTTTGGACTGGATGAAAAAATTGAGCCGGATAAATATGGCACCTATCGCAAGGATGCTGAGGTAAATGCCCAGTGCAACAAGAATCCACCACCATTCATGCCATTCCCGGGCAATACCGATAAACAGGATAATGGCAATGATCACAGCCGCATCGCGGACGAGTACAAATGGCCGCATGGTGGCTAAGCTTTTTTAAGAATGGAAATCAATAACAATACCCAACCGCTGATAAAGCAAAGACCACCGATAGGTGTGATGATGCCCGCCGGCCCGATACTCATGCCTTTGCTCAGCAAATAGGAGAGCAAATAGAGCGAACCGGAAAAAAGAATAATTCCGGTTATGAACAACCAGGAAGCCCAGCGCAGCCCGGCATATGGGAAACTGCTGAACAAAATACCAGTAGCCAGCAAGGCCAGACTGTGATAGAATTGGTAGGTGACGCCTTTCTCGTAAATCGCCAGTTGCTGTGAGTCTAACATGGACTTAAGTGCATGCGCGCCGAAAGCACCCAAGATCACCGCAAGCCCTGCGAAAAAACAGCCTGCTATGAGTGCAGGTTTGTACATGCTTTCAGAATTTGCGCAAAGGTATCCTTGTGAATCTTCTCAACTTCGATTTGTATCGGCGCTGCCTGATAATATTCTTCCCGGGCTACTGCCAGCGCTTCCAGCATAGGTTCTGTGGGCGTGCCGAGTATGGGCCGTTGCTCTGAAGACAAGAGTAATTGGCGCAGCAATGTTTTAGTTTTTGCTTGCAGCAAAATGAGATGCCCAGAGGCCTGCATCAGAGCAATATTCTCTAATTGGCATGCAGTGCCCCCTCCGGTGGCGATGATGGTTTTTACTTTTCCTGCTCCGCGAATGCAGTCTGCCAACACTTGCGATTCTATCAGTCGGAATCCAGATTCCCCTACAGAGGCAAAAATTTCAGAAATACATACGCCTGCAAATGCCTGGATTTGCTCATCGAGGTCCAGGAAACTCCAGCCGTGTTGCGCTGCCCAGACTTGCCCCCAATAGCTTTTACCCACGCCGGGCATCCCAATAAGAAATAGTAGGTTCATAAACGACAAGCATATTTGGGCATCGGTTCTTGAAAGCTGCTCAGATTTTTCCTTCGATGAATTTCCAAATCAGGGTAAGCGCATGCGTGGCTGCTAATTCTTTGTTCAGAATTCTGTTCTGATAAAACTGGAAGCTTTTACTGAATTGCCTTCCTTCCCGGCAAATGGCCATACAGACTTTCCCCTGAGGCGTGCGATCATTAGTTCCGCTAAGCATTCCCGTAATACCAAATCCCAAGTCGCTACCCAATATCTTTCGGGCCCCTTCAGCCATTTCAAGCGCCACTTCCTCGCTCACCACATCGAATTGCTGAA
>CAYRJR010000242.1:0-2745 GCA_964424655.1 uncultured Chitinophagaceae bacterium | reverse complement strand
CACAAATTTTATAGTTTGATTTCCAACTGAAAGCTTAGAAGATTTTGAAAAGGCCGCAAGGCTGTCAGAAGCCTTCGTTGAAGAGCTGACACAGGCAAGCAGTACGGCATTTCAAGCCTGGATTGCTGCAAGACGTGCAAATGATTTCCAACTCTATGTCCCGCAACTGAAGCAAATGATTGCTTTGAAAAAAAAGCAAGCTGATCTGTATGGCTATGCTGTGCACCCTTATGATGCGCTCCTGGATGATTATGAGAAAGGAGCCACAGTCGCAAAACTCGACCCATTGTTTCAAACGATTCGCAAAGAATTGTCTCCTTTGCTACAAGTCATTTCTACCCGCCCTCAAGTGAAGGATGATTTTTTCTACCAGCATTTTGAGAAAGAAAGTCAATGGCAATTTTCATTGGAAGTGCTGCGCAGTATGGGCTTTGATTTTGATGCGGGCCGGCAAGACTATTCCGAGCATCCGTTCACGACTTCATTCGCAGCCAATGACGTGCGCATTACAACTCGGGTGCAAGAGGAAAATCTGGCTTCATTGCTCTGGAGTTCCATTCATGAAGGCGGGCATGCACTGTATGAACAAGGCTTGCCAGAAAGCGAATATGGAATGCCCCTGGGTTCGGCTGCATCCCTTTCAATTCATGAAAGCCAAAGCAGGCTCTGGGAAAATTGTGTCGGACGTGGCTTGCCATTCTGGAAATATTTTTACCCCAGACTGCAACAGCGATTCCCCAAAGCGCTTGGCCATATCAGCCTGGAGGAATTTTATTGCGGGATGAACAAGGTTGAAGCTTCACTCATCCGCACAGAATCTGATGAACTGAGCTATCATTTCCATGTGACGATTCGCTATGAGCTGGAAAAATCTTTGCTGGAAGGAAGCTTAAAGGTGGATGAGCTTCGGGATACCTGGAACGCAAAATATGAACACTTGTTAGGCATCCATCCACAAGATGATGTGCAGGGGATCCTGCAAGATGTGCATTGGAGTCATGGCTCTTTTGGCTACTTCCCCACTTACTCACTCGGCTCTTTTTATGCCGCTCAATTCTGGCAACAGGCACAGCAGGATTTGCCTGAACTTTTAAACCAAATGATAGCTGGCGATTTCAGCACATTAAAAAAATGGCTGCACGAAAAGGTACATGTTCATGGCAGGAGATTTCGTTCAGAAGAGCTTTGCAAAAGAATTACCGGAAGGACCTTAGACTTTAACGCATTCCTACTATACGCAAAGGAGAAATATGCCGTCATCTATAAGACAGGTCAGCAATAGCAACACAACATTGAGGCTGTGAGCACACCTAAAGCGTAATTTCAAAGAAATGGCCACCGCATTAGTACGATACCTGGAGCCGCTGGCAACCGATGAGCGTGCTTTTCTGATGCGACGAGAAGCCAAAGAGCGTCATCAACTCTTCAAAGCCTTTAGAATCATGATGCCCATATGCTTTATAGTTCCGTTTGCTACGGCTTGGGGCAATGCTTTGCTGGGTGTGCCAAATCCTTTTTCCTACAGCGGATATTTTTCAGGAGTGAGTATTCTACTGTTGCTCACTTTTGGTGGCATGGCAGTGGCCTACAGAAGCAGCCTGTACTTGCTGCGGCTGGATCTGCACCACAATACCAAGACCATCGAGCGGGTAACTATTACTCGCAAATATTTTATGAGGCAAACGAAAACCTGCCATTTCTACCTGGACTCACGCATCAAACTGAGTGTCGAGGTTAGCACTGAATTTTTTGAGCGACTTGCGGAAGGAGATGAGTTGAACATAGAATATGCCACCCACAGTAAGATTTACTTCGGATATTTTTAGCCAAAGCATCGTTGAAATAAACCAGCACACACTTGATTTCTGAATGTACCCAACTCCTTTGAATCCCGCCGAGATCTTCGGGTAATTACTGCTGATAAAATGAAGCAGCAACGCATACCCTGTGCTAACTGCCAAAACAAAAATTCTTTTTTATAACCCTTCAAACTTTCATTCCATATGCCTGCAAACACTGTTACCCTTCACCGAATAATGAAGGCACCGGTAGAAAAAGTCTTCAGGGCTTTTTCAGATGCAAATGCCTTGGCTGTCTGGCTGCCTCCTTATGGTTTTTTGTGCGAAGTACATGACCTGGATTTTCGTATAGGTGGAAGTTTCAGCATGTCATTTATCAATTTCTCAACCGGTCACAGACATTCCTTTGGCGGAAAATATCTGGAGCTAATACCGAACGAATTGATACGCCAAACCGACGCATTTGACGATCCAAACCTACCCGGCTTAATGACTACATCTACCTCATTCAGGTCTTCCCTTTTCGGCACAGAAGTCCACATCATTCAGGAAGGGATTCCGGAAATGATTCCGGTAGAAATGTGTTACCTCGGCTGGCAGGAGTCTCTGGATAAACTCATGCGGTTGGTAGAACCGGTTATCCCGGATGCCTGATGACTTGCTTCTTCTACGACAATTCCCCTCTAAAATCAGTTGCTTCCTCAAAAGGTCAGGCTCGCTTCTATTTACAATTTTTTTTGCCAGCTTTTGCAGCCCAATGAAACATCCGTTGCGTCGCACACTTCAGCAATATTTCGTCTATCAGCTTTCCCCGGAAAAACCAATTATCAACTAAACAATATCCAATCGAGCAACCCTACAAAGTACAGCCACCAATCAGTCACATGGTACCCCAAAAAATAAGAGGCCGCCCATTCGGGCGGCCTCTTTATTATTCCATGATGCC
>CAYRJR010000241.1:1071-2823 GCA_964424655.1 uncultured Chitinophagaceae bacterium | reverse complement strand
GGAGGCTTTTCAAGCACAGCTTTTATAGTACCTGCCTGAAATCTTGCCGGATTTTAGACTTGAAAATATCATTTCGGTTTCGGATTCCTGGAGGATGTTTTATTGCTTACGAAGGAGAAGATTGATTGGAGTTCATTTTTCCTTTCGTGTGCAATTTTCTGCTGAGCAGCATCTTGGGATATAACGCGGTCACCGACGGTTTTTGGGGCTGCATATACTTCGCTTCATGCAGTATTAATATCCGTTTTGAAAAAGCCGCCTTTCCCTATGATGAAACGAGTGCTATTTATGCTCAGTTTGGCAGCATTAAGCTTTCAGCTCAAAGCTCAGGCGCCCATCACGATCCCCGGTACTGGCTACACTTATGCGGGCACTGATTCTGTAGCCTCCGCTACTTCGCTCAGAGGTACTGAGCAACTCGGCCAGCCGGATACAAATGCAAGCTGGGACTTGGGCTTAATAATGATTAATCCAGGCGGGTATCAGACTCGATTAGTCCCTCCTGTTTCGAATAATCCATACCCCGAAGCCAGCTATTACTTTAAGGGTGGTTTGATTATTAATCCCATGTTGTTATTCGCTTGTGACCAATATGAGCTTTGCGACAGTACGGGCTTCTACAGGTTGGGCTTAAGCACTACTCAAGGGAGTATTCAAAGCCTTACCAGTTTTACCAGGAATTATGGAGACAGTATTTATTTCCCGGTTCAGACGGATACGCTTTCTAAGCCTATTCAGGAAATGAAGTTTCCTGCAAGCATGGATACTTCCTGGACGACAACAGGCAGCAGGCAGCGGGTTCAGTTTCTTGTAACTGCTTCTTATTTCAACCTGTTGAATGCTCCGGGAGTATGGAACATTGAGCGGGATGTAGCATATAAAGTCGTGGGTTGGGGACAAATGAGAGTTCCCTTGGCACAAGTTGGGAAGAGTATTTATATGCCCGTGTTGCAGGTGCATGTAAAATGGACCGAAGTGGATTCATATTCCATCAATGGCAGCGAACCACCCGCAGGTTTTCTTACCGCACTGAGCCTGACACAGGGTGCGAAGCATCATTATTATCGGACGGATTTCCTTCGACCCGGGCAGATGATTCCACTTGCTCAAGCCATTCACACAGATAGCACTTATACGACCTGTTCTTCTTTTTTTATTCAGCAAAATGAAATTATGCCCAATGCAGTTTCCAATCTCTCTTTGGCCAATTCCTGGAAGCTTTACCCCAACCCGGTAAGCGGCAGACAACTGCATCTTTCCATGTCCGGAAACACAAGCCACAACTGGCAATACCGGCTCATCAATATGGCAGGGCAAATGACAGCACAGGGCAAATTATCCTTAAGTGCTTCATGCCAAAATGCTGACATCTTCTTATCTGAAAAGCCCGCCCCGGGTTTCTATGCCTTACAGCTTTCTTCAGTAGATGGGATGCGGAGCATTCCAGTATTGGTTGAATAACACGTTACAGGACAATAATGTCCTTAAATTGAATCCTTTAGCTAACTAAGTTTGTATAGGCTCTTTAAAACCAGAGCTTCTCACATGAAACACGTTGTATTCGCTTCGCTGGCCACAGTACTCTTTGCTACA
The DNA here is from genome assembly GCA_964424655.1 of uncultured Chitinophagaceae bacterium. Classification (GTDB taxonomy): domain Bacteria; phylum Bacteroidota; class Bacteroidia; order Chitinophagales; family Chitinophagaceae; genus UBA1952. Next base: position 1,230 of record CAYRJR010000241.1, on the reverse strand, counting down.
GGTAGTGTGCTGGCTCAAAGTCCCATCACGCTCACAAACACGGGGTATCCTACTTCCAGTTCCGACACCTTAGGCGTTGTGGGTACGTTTAGCAGCTTTTCCATGTTGGCAATGGCTTCGGGCTTATCCACTTTTTCCGAACGGGTAAATATAAACAGG
>CAYRJR010000241.1:305-1061 GCA_964424655.1 uncultured Chitinophagaceae bacterium | reverse complement strand
CGCCTGCGTCCAACGCAACCTGGGATCTGAGTGCGGCTACTTATTCAAGTTTTGAGTACAGAGAGAGAATGAATCCGCCCAGTTCGGGAAACCCTTTCCCGGGTGCGAGTTTCTATGAGCCTTCTCACTACTCATTTGCCAGCGGCGCTATCTCCTACAATACCGATATATACAAGCAACTCACTAATGGCGGGCTTATTTCCATTGGTGAACATATGCCCACCAGTACGGCAATTTTCATTGGGGCTGTCACCGGTGGTACCAATGACAGCCTCGTGTTTCCGGCCCAGACTATTACCTATCTGCCCGTTAGCACAGACCTCAAATTCCCAGCTTCCTTAGACACTTCCTGGACAACTGTAAATGCTAAATACACCACTCAGTTCACCCTGACGGTTGCAGCCATGAGCCTGAATCATACCCCTGGCGAACGCCGCACCTCTGAAACCGTTACAGACTCAGTGATGGGCTGGGGCAAGATTCGTGTACCGCTCAAGTCTGGTGGTAATTCCGCCTGGATTCCCGTGCTTCAGGTGCGCCATTCTATTGCAAATGCAGACTCCTTCTACCTCGGCGGCGCTCCTGCCCCGGCTGCTCTGCTCAGCAATTTTGGCCTGACTCAGGGACAAGTTTCGACACAGTATGAAATAAACTTCTATGCGGCCTCTGATGCAACACCAATTGCAACGATGGAGTATTCAGACAATTCCTACAACACACCTACCAATTTGAAAACAAAAGCTACCGGGATTTCAC
>CAYRJR010000241.1:0-258 GCA_964424655.1 uncultured Chitinophagaceae bacterium | reverse complement strand
AGCTCGGTCAAAACGGTGGGACTCGTCAGCAATGTGAAGATTTACCCGAATCCCGCTCAGGGTCAGTTGAACATCGAAGTGCCGGGCAACCAATTCAACGGCTGGCACTACGCCTTGACCAATATGACTGGTCAGCAAGTAGCCGAAGGTGCTTTGCCGCTCAATGCCTCCAGTCAGAAGGCATCCATCAACCTGCCGAAGAACCTCATACCAGGCATCTATTCCATTCGATTGACTTGCTCTGAAGGTGCTGCCAGC
>CAYRJR010000240.1:0-2872 GCA_964424655.1 uncultured Chitinophagaceae bacterium | reverse complement strand
CCACCGAAAAGCACAGCAAACATGTCTAAGGCCAGCGCCGCCAGAATGATTTGAGTGTTGAACACAAAGCGAAGGCCTTCGCGCAGGCTATCCAGGATAGGCTCTTTTTCTTTGGAGAGTATGGCCTGTCTTGGGATGCGCCAGATGAGCACCAGCGCCACCAGGATGAAGCTCATGGCCACACCAAGGCTGCCGCTGATGCCGATGGCAGCGATGAGAAAGCCCGCCAGGAGCGGCCCGGCAATGGCGCCCATCTGCCAGGAGGTAGAGTTCCAGGTGCCCGCATTGGCGTATAGTTTTCGTGGGACGAGCAGGCCTACGAGTGCAAAAGCAGAAGGGGAAAAGAAAGCACGCAGGCTGCCTCCAATAAAAATGCCGCCATAAATCAGGTACACCATCTCAGAGGGCAGGCCGCCGATGGTGGAGACAGAAAGTGTGAGGTAGCAGGCGCTCAGCAACATGTAGGCCAGCACACAGAATAAGATGATGCTGCGTTTCTCGTGGCGATCCACCCAGTAGCCGGAGAAAAGCGAAAGTCCAATGGCTGGTACGGCTTCAAACAATCCCAGCAAACCCACGGTAGCCACATCGTGAGTCAGCACATAAACCCAATACACGATGATGGTGGTCTGCATGTTCAGTGCCATGATCAGGAAAAAACGCATCGTCAGGTATTGCCGGAACAGGGGGATGTTCAGGACGCGGTTTTTGACCAGAAAGCGTATGAAAGAGGGCAACTGCTGTGGCAGGATTTTTTTCGGGCGCAAACTTACGGGCCATGCTTAGGAGCACTCAGCATCGGACTATCTAAAAAAGCATTCAGCCAACCTAAAACGAAATTTTACTGTCTTATTAATTGAGTTTTCAGAGACCTAGTTTCCCGACAGTTGCCAGTATAATTGAATTGTCCATGCAATGAACCAATCATCATCTTCTCCGATAAGTTATTACCTTATGCCTCGCAATTGACCTTGAGCGTTAAGCACCTGCGTAACTTGCCCTTTCATCCGGAACCTCCATGAGCCTGCTGCGTACATTTCTTCCTGTTGCCTTATTGCTGGCCTTGCCAGTAGGTTCTGTCGTTGCTCAGACCGGTAGTTTTCAGCCCGCGCCGAAACAGGTGAAAAAGAGAATTCAGCCCATTCAGAAAGAGCTGAGTGTCGGCTATCGTTTTAATACAGATGGCTGGGGCGTGTTTGCAGAAAAAGGTTATGTGCGCAGCAATGAAGGGCGCGAGCGTGATCAGTTTTACAATCTGCGCCTATTCCAGTTGGAGCTGGATGAGCATAAGCATCCCAAAGAGACGAAAAGCAAGCTGAGCGATTCGCAACCGGGCGGCCAGAGCACCAAACCATTCATCTTCGGAAAAATCAACAATTTCTACACGCTCAAACTGGGTTATGGTGTGCGCCGAATGATAGCCGGGAAGCCAGAGCGGGGCAATGTTTCCATCCACTGGGTGGCTACAGGCGGACTGGCATTAGGCATGGAAAAGCCATACTATCTCGACGGCTATATCCAGCAGGATAACCCGGGAGCATTGGTGCCTGCTACTTTCAAATATTCGGATGCTACTAAGGCTTTCTTCCTGAATCCTCAATACATCCGGGGCTATGCTGGCTTTGGAAAGGGTCTGAATGAAATCAGCTTTGTGCCGGGTGTTCATGCACGGGCCGGCCTGCATTTCGACTTCTCAGGCAATCGCCGGAATGTGCTGGCACTCGAAGCCGGTATGGCAGCAGAATATTATACCCGCAACATTACCCTGATGGCAAATCAGGAAGCGAAGCCGTATTTCGTGAACCTCTATGCATCGCTCCAATTTGGCCGCCGCTGGTAGCACCGGTAATTTTGGAGGGTTATGAAAGAGCTTCCGGTTATTTCCCCTTTAGTCAGCGCAGAAACCAAAATCAAAAAGCCCAACTGGCTTCGCGTCAAACTGCCAACCGGCGAGAATTATCGCCATGTACGTCAGGTGGTGGACGAGCATAAACTACACACGATTTGCGAGAGTGGTAATTGTCCAAACATGGGTGAATGCTGGGGTGCCGGCACAGCCACATTTATGATTCTGGGCAACATATGCACCCGATCCTGTGCCTTCTGTGCCGTAGCTACGGGCCGGCCTCATGCAGTAGATTGGGACGAGCCGCAACGTGTGGCCGAGGCCATTCATCTGATGAAGGTGAAACATGCCGTTATCACTTCTGTGGACCGTGATGATCTGAAAGATGGTGGCTCCATCATCTGGGAAAACACCGTCAAAGCCATCCGTGTACTAAATCCTGAGACGACTTTAGAAACCCTGATTCCCGATTTTCAGGGCAAGTGGGACAACCTGCAACGCATGATTGACGTAGCACCTGAGGTGGTGTCGCATAATGTGGAAACGGTGCCCCGCCTGACTCGCAAGGTGCGGATTCAAGCCAAGTTTGATCGCTCGTTAGAAGTGCTCAGCCGCCTCAAAGCCGGCGGTATGCGCACCAAGAGCGGCATCATGCTGGGCCTGGGCGAGACGAAAGAAGAAGTGCTGGAAACCCTGCAAATGCTGGCGGATGCGCACTGTGATGTGGTGACAATAGGCCAATACCTGCAGCCCACACCCAAGCATCTTCCCGTTGCCCGGTATGTACATCCCGATGAGTTTGCCGAATACCGCGAAGCCGGCTATCACATGGGTATTGACTTCGTGGAAAGCGGGCCATTGGTGCGTAGCTCCTATCACAGCGAGCGGCATGTGCGCAGCAATGAAGCCAGGAAGATTTGGGAAGCGGAGCGTGCGCAACGCAATGTGTCTTAAGTTTGCGCTCCCCAATTTTCGGGATGTAGCGCAGCCCGGTAGCGCGCTTCGTTCGGGACGAAGAGGCCGCTG
>CAYRJR010000239.1:0-2991 GCA_964424655.1 uncultured Chitinophagaceae bacterium | reverse complement strand
AACGGTAATGGAGCTGGTGGCCAGCGCAACAGATGACCGCCTATATCCCGTTGGCAGATTAGACAGAAACACAACCGGTGTGCTGCTGCTGACCAATGATGGCGACCTGGCTCAGAAGCTCTCCCACCCGAAGTATGAGCACAAAAAGATTTATCAGGTCAGCCTGAATAAAGACCTGACCAAACGCGATTTTGATCAAATCCTGGAAGGGATTTCACTGGAAGACGGCCTTGCCACGGTGGATCGCCTGGCTATTCTTGATAAGAAAAATGAAGTGGGCCTGGAAATTCATAGCGGACGAAACCGCATCGTCAGACGCATTTTCGAGCACCTGGGTTATGAGGTGGAAAAGTTGGATCGCGTGATGTATGCGGGCCTCACGAAGAAAAATGTGAGCCGGGGCCAATGGCGTTTTCTGACGGAAAAAGAAGTAATCGCATTGAAACATTTTCGCTCATAAGCCCTTGCTTTTTGCAATGAATCATCGTTTGCTCACCGCTGACAAAATTCATGATGGGCAGCATTTCCTTCCGGAAGGCACATGTTTGGAGCTGGATAATTCGGGACGAATCCTGGCATTGCACAGCCAGGCACCTACTGAAGGAGTGATGCATTTCGAGCGCATCCTCTGTCCGGGATTTGTGAATGCACATTGCCATTTTGAACTCTCACATCTGCGAGGTGCAATCCCGGAAGGCACCGGCCTCATCCCCTTCCTGCAAGCGGTGATGCAGCTTCGCGGAAATTTTTCAGAAACTCAGAAACGAGAAGCCCGCCTCGCTGCTTATCAGGAACTGCAGACAGGAGGTGTGGTGGCCGTGGGCGACATTGCCAATGGGAACGACACGCTTGACCTGCGCCTGCGCGATGAGCTGCACCTACACACATTCGTAGAGTGCATCGGCTTCACGGAAGAGCAGGCAGCCCATCGCCTGACTTATTCACAGGGTATTTTTCAGCAATTCGCTGCCCAAAAAAATGGAAGGAAAATGCTACGGCAATCCATCACGCCTCATGCACCTTATTCCGTTTCGCCAACTTTATTCCGCCTCATTTCTGACCTGGAAAATGGTAGCATTTTATCGGTACATAATGGCGAGAGTCAGGCTGAATTTGAATACTTCAGGCATCAGACCGGCCCAATAAAAAGCCTGCTGGCTGGACTTGGCATTGATGATACGTCCTTTCAGTCTTCGGGAGTTGGGCCTATGCAGCAGTTCCTCCCACTCATCTCTGAAAATCACCCCTTGATTTTGGTGCACAATACTTTCAGTCCGGAAGCGGATATGGCTTTTGCTCAGCAGCGAAAATCAGAGACTTTTTGTTGCCTTTGCCCCGCCGCAAATCTGTACATAGAATCATGTTTGCCGGATGTATCCATGCTTTGCAGGGTAACTGATAACATCTGTATCGGCACGGATAGTTTAGCCTCCAACAGGCAGCTCAGTATCCTGGAAGAGCTGAAAATTCTGGAGGAAAAATTTGCCCTGGGCTGGGAAGTGCTGCTCCGCTGGGCTACCGGCAATGGAGCCCGTGCATTAGGCATGGATGATGAGTTGGGACGTTTGAAAACCGGCACAACACCTGGCCTCAACAGGCTTCGTTTTCAGGATGGAAAGCCTGCGGTGGAAAGGTTGTTTTGAAATTTTTCCCGCTTCACCTCCCGCTTGTACCCCATTGGTTGTGGCCAGCAGGCCGGGGTCAAAGCCGAAGCTGCAGCCTAAAATCAGCAGGACGCCCAAGGCTGTACGGGCAGCGCAGGAAGTATATGTCGCTTGCATGGCAGTAAGACTTTTTTAGTGAATCGTGAGTTTTTCGCAGGCCGGAGCGCCGCCCTCCGGCTGCCAGCAGATGAGGTAATGGCCCCTTGGCCAATCGGCAGATGAAATGCTGAGCGCGGCCACGCCCGCCGCCACTTTTTGCTGCCATACGCTTTGCCCATTGCTGTTGCTGCAGGTGAGCATACCAGCAGGATGGCTGCCTTCAAAGCGAATACGGAAGCCATCCCGGGCCGGATTGGGCGCAAGTTGAAAGACTTGCTGCTGACCCGCAACAGGCGGCACACCAGCAGGCCAAAGGTTCAGCCGGCTCAGGATGATGGCATCGGCAGTTCCAAGTTGGCGGTAGCTGCGACAGTTCCAGCCATTACCCTCACTCAGATGAGTTGACGCGGCAATCCCGAGCGCCGCATAACCATCGCGAGAAGGGAAAATGTTGTAGTACTGTAGCCCCGCTGCATCGCCAGTAATTATTCTTTGCTCCAAGTTGTCTCCAAGGCTGTCTGTAACAACCAATGTCCCCCAGGAGATGCCGCTGTTATCATAACCGTAGCCGGCTACTAGGTATCCTCCGCCTGGCCCCTTACACAGCCCCAGCGCCTGATCATAATATTGCGTTCCATACAGCTTTCCCCATTTGAAATGGGCGGCGGTGTCTAATTTCATCAGGAACATGTCGTCATAGCCGTGGCCGCCTGTAAGATTTACGCCGTTACCGCCACTCCGTCCGGTAATCATTATGCTGTGGTCGCGCTCATCATACATCACCTTGTTGATGTAACCACCCCAGTTTCCTCTGCTCCAAAGCACATTGCCCGCACTGTCTAACTTGATCGTGTACATGGCTACCCTTGGCCCCGGAAAATTGGTAACATCCGCACAATCGTGGTCCTTGGATGTGGTCTCTCCAACCAGGTAATAATTATGGCCGTCACCAACCAAAATGGCAACAGATCCCTCATCACCGGATGTGCCGAGTGTTCGCACCCATTGCTTGTTGCCGAGACTGTCGAGCTTCATCAATATCCAATCGAATGGTTGAAAGGTTATCGGCGGCCACTGGTAGTTCACTTTGATATCGCTGTCTATGCCGTTGGCACAGCCGAGTATCAGGAAGCCATGGTCCGGGGTTGCAATAAACTGCAAGGCCCTACTGCCTGCATTCCTGCCATAGTTTTTTTGCCAGAGCAGGTTGCCGGCGCTGTCGTAGCGG
>CAYRJR010000238.1:0-3005 GCA_964424655.1 uncultured Chitinophagaceae bacterium | reverse complement strand
GGACTATGCCATGCAGCATTCCGACACCATTCAAAATGCAAGGATGTCTATCCTAAAACAGGAAGCAGTCAACAATCAAATACGTTCCGCTGCCTTGCCACATGTCAATGGATCCGGCCAGTTTAGCGACTATGTGCATGCTCAGGAGATGCTGGTTCCCATGAGCTTTTTCACGCAGAACCCTTCTGATGCCGACAAGTATGCACCGGTACAATTCAGCCCCAGCATGACTGCCAACCTCGGCATTGCTGCCAGCCAGCCCCTCTTTGACGGCTCTGTGCTGGTGGCTCTGAAAGCCAGGAAAGCTGCTATGGAAGCCGTTCGGGATGCTGCCACCCTGAGTGAGGAAAACATGCGCTACAATATTCAGAAGGCTTACTATGCAGTAATCATCGGCGAGCAGCAATTCCGCACCCTCACGGCATCACTACAAACTGCAAGGAGCATGATGCACGATGTAGAAGTACTATACAAAACTGGCTTCGCTGAAAAGATTGACATCAACCGGAGTGAAGTTCAGATTACGAATCTCGAAACCGACAGTATCCGTACAGCCGCCATGCTCGAAACAGGACGCCAGGCACTGAAGTACACCATCGGTATGGACATCCGACAGCCCATCATCCTGACGGATACTTCAATTTCTGAAAATATCCAGGACGCTGCTGCGCTGCTGGCCGAGCAACTTGACCTCTCCAAACGCACCGAAATAAGCATGGGTAAAACGATGGTGCATCTGATGGAGCACAACCTGAAGCGCTATCAGCTTTCGGCCCTGCCCACCCTGAATGTCTTTGGCAATATGGGTTACAACTATGGCTCCAACACGTTTGACGATCTCACCCGATTTCGCAAGAATTATCTGTTTGCTGCCGTGGTGGGCCTGCAGCTCAATGTACCCTTATTCAATGGCTTCGCCAGAAGCAATCAGGTACGGGAAGCCAGGATTGATTTAGAGATGGCTAAAAACAGGCTCGACCTGATGAAGCAAGGTCTCGAATTCCAGATGGCCCAGGCTCGTACCAGCCTGCGTAATGCCCTACTGGCCGCAGAAAAACAACGTCGCAATCTGGACCTCGCCAGCGAAGTGGTGGACCTCGCAGGCAAAAAATTCAAAGCAGGCGTAGGCTCCAGCCTGGAGCTGAATCAGGCACAGACCGACCTGCTGATGGCTCAAAACAATTATTACAGTGTCATGCTTGATGTGGTCAATGCGCAGTCTGACGTACAGAAAGCCTTAGGCCGTTTCAACCCATAACCGTCAACCACACTTCAATTATTTGCCCCTGCTATTCCCATGAAAAAATATATCCCAATCCTGCTTGCCGTCTTGCTGATTGCTGCCTGCGGCAAAAAGGAAGAATCACCCAGCGCTAAGCTTGCACAACTCAAAAAGGAACGCTCCGCTATTGATGCCCAAATCCGTGCTTTAGAAGCCAAAACAGGAGGCGATTCAGCCAAGCCTACGCCAGTCACGGTCCTTCAACTCGAACCCCAACGTTTTAGTGCCTACTTAGATGTTCAGGCTGCCGTGGAAAGCGATGACAACATCATGGCTACGCCACAGATGATGGGTACAGTTAATCAGGTATTGGTGCATGTTGGTCAGAATGTGCAAAAGGGCCAAACACTGGCAACCCTGGATGCGGCTGCATTGAACCAGCAGATTGCGGCTCAAGACGCGCAACTTTCTTTGCTTCGCTCCTTGTATGAAAAGCAGCAAAAGCTGTGGGAGCAACAGATAGGCACACAGGTGCAGCTACTTTCTGCCAAGGCCAATTTTGATGCCGCCACCAAGCAACATGCTGCTTTAGTGGCCCAGCGGGATATGTATCGCATCGTGGCTCCCATTTCCGGCACTGTGGATGTTGTGGATGTGAAAGAAGGGGATGCCGCGCAACCCGGAGGCCTTCATGGCATCCGCATTGTGAATATGGGCAAGCTGAAAGTAGAAGCCAATTTGGGCGAGCTACACCTGGGATCAGTGAAAACCGGCGACCCGGTCACCCTCATTTTCGGAGATGTACACGATACGCTGCACACCAGGCTGAGCTATGTTGCCCAATCAGTAGATCCGCTCTCACGCGCCTTCAAGGTGACGGTGAAGCTGGGTACTATGAAAGGCTTGCATCCGAACATGAGTGCCCGTATGCGGATTGCCAATTACGAATCCGACAACGCATTGGCGGTTCCAATATCAGCGATTCAAAAAACTGCCGGTGGTGAAATCGTATTTGTAGCAAATGGCAAGACAGCGAAAGCAGTGAATGTTCAAACTGGTAAGAGCGAATCCGGCATGGTCGAAATACTGGGTGGACTGAATGCAGGCGACCAGGTGATTGTGGCTGGCTTCGAAGACCTGGACACAGGCACCCCCATCATTATTCAATAGTTTTTTGGAAAGTCAGGCAACGAACAACAGACGTAATAACCCGTTCATTTTTTATAGGGCATCAAAACATTTCAGCGCCTTTGTCTCCCGGTGCGCCGGGGCATGTGTAGCACCACAAGTCTCTGAGGAGACTGACAAGATCTGCTGAAACACACCGCGTCGGCCCGTCGCCAAGCCTTTGAGCTGGCGGCGGGAGGCCGGGCGGGAAAAATGATAACGGCTACTCAATAAAACACGGTCAGGGAACCAAGTTTCTAAAAAGGATAAAGGCATAGCGCCTCTAAAAATTTCTGATGAAAGACAACAGCAAAAAAGAGTTCTTTCTGTCGTCCTGGGCGATAGACAACCGGACTGCCGTCTATATTCTCACCATCATTATCACGCTGGCGGGCTTACTCACTTACATGAGCCTGCCAAAGGAGCAGTTTCCGGAGATCAAGCTCTCGCAGATTATTGTGCAGACTGTGTATCCGGGTACTTCACCGGATAACATGGAAAACCTCGTCACCAAGCCTATTGAGAAGGAGGTAAAAAACCTCACGGGTGTGAAGAAGGTTACCAGCAATTCCTTCCAGGATTTCTCCATCGTGATTGTGGAGTTCAACCCCAATGT
>CAYRJR010000237.1:0-3068 GCA_964424655.1 uncultured Chitinophagaceae bacterium | reverse complement strand
GTAGCTGCATGGCCTTTCGACCATCAAAGTCATATTTAGCCACATACTTGAACCGGAGCTGGCGGAGTTGGGGCGCTTCGTCACCGCCATAAAAAACCTTTTCAGTCCCTGATTGAATATGAAAGACTATGTGCTGCGGACTATGCCCCCCACTATGCTGATAGCGGATGGAATCCGTAATGCTGCCTTGTTCTGCGTCAAGCCATTCCACCTGACCAGATTGCAGGAGTGATTCAAAATCTTCGGGATGATAGGAAGGATAACCTGTGGCCATAGCATATTCAGCCTCGGCCCGATAGATGAAATAACGGGCATTGGGAAGCGCAGGACGTACTGAGCCATTGTGCCGTAGCAACAGCCCACCCGCGTGGTCTTTATGGAGGTGGCTCACCAGGACTTTCGTCACTTGTTCCGGCTCAAAACCATGCCTGCGGATATTTTCATGAAGTTGCATGATGCCCTGCGCATTTGAGAAACCCAGGCCGGTATCGAGCAGAATTAAATCATCGGGAAGCTGGATTAAAAAAGGCTGCACTTCTACCAGCAAGGAGCCTGTGGGCCGGTCGCTGAGCTGCTCATTTTCCGTATCGAAAGGCACGAAAACCTTGTCGTGACCAATTGTAAAACTACCTTCTGAAAGAGGAAAAATCATGACACAAAATCGTACTAAAAGACCTCCGACATCACATGATTCCGGCTAACGGATGAGCACTTGCCGGTCGGCATCCAGACGCAGGAGGATGAAGATGAGGATTGAAAAAGAAAGTAACGAAGAGCCTCCGTAAGAGAGGAAAGGAAGAGTAATCCCAATGACCGGAGCGAGGCCTATCGTCATCGAGATATTAATAGCGAAATGCACAAACAAAATGGAGGCGACACAATAAGCATACACCCTGCTGAATGTAGAGCGTTGTCGTTCGGCCAGAAAGCTAATGCGCAACATGAGCAACACATAAATCAGAATCAAAATGGCACTACCAACGAAGCCAAACTGCTCGGCAATGGAAGAGAAAATAAAATCGGTATGCTGCTCCGGCACAAAGCCATTTTTAGTGGATGTTCCATTCAGGATTCCTTTCCCCCAAAGGCCACCGGAGCCGATGGCAATTTTGGATTGAATGACATTGTAGTTATTGTCCTTTTTGCGGGTTGGCTCATCTTCTGCCAGCTCCGATTCTGGCAAGTAGGCTTCGGGCACATCCTGGCCAAGCATGGCATAAATCCGCTCGGTCTGGTAGCGGTGCAGCACATGACGGAAAGCAAAGGGGACGGCAAGCTGCGAGAAGAGCAATGCCACGACATAAGAGCCGATGATAAGTAACTGCAGGGGCCTGCTTTTGAGGAATCGCCGCCAAAGCAGATATGTAAACAGTACGGCCAGCAGTGTAAGGATGATAAATAAAGTGAGCTGCGACAATAAAAGGCTGGCTATGGCTAAAACGATAAAAGAAAAGCCACCGATGAGGATGCCATTGGGAAGCCCTTCGCGATACATGGCTAAGAAGAAAGCGACATACACCAGCGCCAGGCCCGTCTCGCTCTGCAGCACGATGATGACAGCCGGTAAGATGGCAAAGGCAGCACCGATCAGACGGTCTTTCAGTCGGGAAAAATCGGTTTCATTTAGAGAAAGAAATTTTGCCAGTGCCAGCGAGGTGAAAATCTTGCAAACCTCACCCGGCTGAAAAGCCACAGGCCCTACGCTCAGCCAGGAATGGGAACCTTTCACATTCTTGCCCAGGAAAATGGTAACGATTAGCAGGGCGATGCCAAACAGATAGGACAGGAAAGCCATCGAAGCGAAAGCCTTGCTGTCCGTAAGCAAAATGACGAGGCCGGCAAAGAGTGAAATGCAAAGGAAAATGGCCTGATTGGTATAGTTCTTACCTGGCAGAAACAAGCCAACATCTGTGCTGCGATATTCTACCGAAAACACAGCAACCAGGCCCACAAAAACAAGGATGAAATAGAGCAGCAGGGTGAGTGCGTCTATGCGGGAAAAAAGTGAGCGTATTCCTGATGACATCTCCTGCTGATTATTTTTTCTTCATCAAATATTTGTTCACATACCAGAAGAAGGCAACCGAATCCTGAGCATGGCGGATGCTGTCCCGTTGCATCTTTCGCAAGGTCAGCCGCTGGCGGTACAGCTCATATTTGGCACGCTGGGTAGAGTCAATAATAGCCACCTGATGATAGTTGATCACCTTTCCATTCATCATCCGTTGCTCCAGTGGTTTGCGAGCTGTGGCGATTGTGTCGTTCAAATATTTCTCAATCATCAGTGAGGCAATCGGGCCAGCCCAGGTGGCACCATAACCTGCATTTTCCACCGTCACGGCAATAGCAATCTTTGGATGCACCCTTGGTGCAAAGGCAACAAACACGGAGTGGTTTTGCAGCTTAGTACGCTTCCCATTCAGCATGGCATAATTCTCAACTGTGCCCGTCTTGGCACATACTTCAATGCCATCGAGTTTGGCCACTGTTGCCGTGCCATGGTTCACCACATCCATCATGCCCAGGCCTACAATTTTGAACGCAGTATCCGGGATATTAGACACCTTATGCTTCACCAGATAAGGGGCCAGCACGGGGTCTTTTGAATTATTGGCAATAGCCTTGACTAAGTGCGGTGTGTAGTAATAACCATGATTGGCGATAATGCACATACCATTGGCCATTTGCAGTGGCGTCACAGCCAGCTCGCCCTGCCCCATACCGATATATACATTGGTGCAGGAATTCCAGGCGCCGTGATACATTTCATTGTATTGCAAGGTGTCGAATAGCGTGCCTCCAATCTCGTAAGGTAAATCCACACCCGTAGGATGGCCGAAGCCGAATGAATACATCTGCTCATACCATTTGTGAAGTCCTTTTTTGACCCCACCGAATTTGGGTGCATCCACACTGAGGCGATAGATATGACAGAAGTAAGAGTTGCAGGAATTGGCCAGAGCCAGCCGGAGGTTTGCAGCATGCCCCGGGCTACTATGGGTGGAGGCAATCATACGGCCACATAGGGTGTAGCCGCCCCGACAGGGATAACCGAAGGCAGGCGTAAT
>CAYRJR010000236.1:0-3073 GCA_964424655.1 uncultured Chitinophagaceae bacterium | reverse complement strand
CTGGACGCGGTTTTCAGAGGGAAGAAGCGGAGACGAAGGGATTCGAACCCTTGATACGCTTTTGGCGTATACACGCTTTCCAGGCGTGCTCCTTCGACCACTCGGACACGTCTCCTGAAGAGCTGCGAAACTAAGGATTCCTCTTTGTCTGACCTGCGAAAAGTTTTTCGGCATTTGCAGTGGTTGCTGTGGCTAATTCTTGCAGACTGAGGCCGCGTAATTCAGCCAGTTTTTCGGCTACAAAACGGATGAAGGCACTCTCATTGCGCTTGCCGCGAAAAGGTACTGGTGCCAGGTAGGGCGCATCAGTTTCCAGTACTAAACTTTCCAGCGGAATCTGCTGCACGACTTCGGCCAATATCCGGTTGCTCTTGTAGGTCACTGTGCCGCCTATACCCAGCATAAACTGAAGTTCAACCACCTGCATCGCTTGTTCCATCGTGCCGCTGAAACAATGAAATACGCCCCGCAGCTTTCCGTTCTGCTTGCTGCGTACCATTTCAATACAATCCTCAGTTGATTCCCGGCTGTGAATGACGATGGGTAAATCATGCTCGAGAGCCCAATCTATTTGTTGTGCAAAGGCATCCTTTTGTTGTTTGATAAAAGTCTTGTCCCAATAATAATCGAGACCTATTTCGCCGATGGCGGCAAATTGCTCTCGGCCCAGCCAATGCTGCACAATGTTTAGTTCTTCCTGAAAATTTCCTTTCACATAGGTGGGGTGGAGGCCCATCATGGGGAAGCATTGGTCTGGGAAAGTCTTCGTTATCCGCAGCATACCCGCTATCGTGTTCCGGTCACAGTTGGGCATGTATAGCTTTTCTACACCAGCATCGAAGGCTCTTCGAATCATTTCATCCTGCTGTCGGGCATCGAGGCGGTCATCGTAGAGGTGGGTATGGGTATCAATGAACATTGCTTTGAATCCAGGGTTTTTTCTAAAGGTCTTTTTTCTGAATAAAGTTTCTTATTGTGGCAGCCTGCGCATCTTCCAGCCTTGTTGTAGGCAATAGTCAATCACGAAAGGCAGGGCATACCGAAGTCGATCCAGGGCCTTGGCGCTGTCGTGAAACACAATAATCGCGCCGGGATGGATATTATCCAACACATTGGAGAGGCATTTTTGGGGGGATATTTTGGTATCAAAATCGCCACTCAGCACCGTCCACATATACAAGCTTCGCGGATTTTCTTCCTGTTGTAATGCCTTGGCTTCCGTCCGGGTCAAGCGTCCGTAAGGTGGGCGGAATAAGTGCCCGGGGATGAGGGTATCCGCCTTTCGGATGTCTTCGAGATAAGCTTCTTGTCCTGCTTTCCAGCCATTCAAATGATTGAAAGTATGGTTGCCCACACTATGCCCTGCAGCCTGGATTTGAGAAAATATTTCCGGCTCGGCAGCCACATTTTTCCCAATACAAAAGAAAGTAGCCTTTGCATCCTGTTCGGCAAGTTGCCGAAGCACCAGCGGCGTTGCGACCGGATGAGGCCCGTCATCGAAAGTCAGATATACACAGGGTTCGTCGCTTACGGGCATTTCCCAAATCAATCCCTTCGGAGCCATTCGGCGGATCCACCAAGTGGACTTAACTGCATACACGCCGCGAAGGTAAGTGCCTCACTATTCTACCACTGAGATGTCTGTTCCTTGCACGACCCCTTCCTGCCCATCAGGCAACTGGACGATGAAACCATTTTTCTCTTTGTGTAATACTTCCACCAACAGGCCTTCAGGCAGGCTCAGCCCGCTGGCTGCAGTACCCGAAACTGCAGGTTGAAAACGCACATCCGGACGCATCACTACACCCACCGATTTAGGCGCAAATCGTTTGGCACCTGCAAAACTGAACACAGCAAACAGGGCTGTCAGCACCAGCACTCCTGCAGTCACCTGCGGGCGTAGCCAACCCTTGCCCATCCGCCTGAATTGTCGCCAGCCTAAGGCCAACAATACTCCGGTAAACAGGAGAATCGCCAGCAATGCCCACATATTGCTCAGTGAAGGAGCTGTCAGTGCCTGCCACCAACGCAGGAAAAACACTTCATGGCTTGCAGCGGGGCTGACTTGTTTTTGAATGAGCGCAGCATTTTGTGCAGCAGCCGGGAATGCCGGTTGTCGCAGTAGGGCGCGCTCATAGGCCAGCATCGCCTCACCGATATGACGCAGCCGGTAATGAGCATTTCCCAATTTGAAAAAGACACTGGCAGTAGCATCTTTCTCAGCAGCAGCACGACTGTAATAATTGATGGCGCTGTCGTAGGATTTGCGCTGATAAGCCACATCACCCAGGTTTACGAGTGGTGTACCGGCAGCCCATAAGTTGCCTGAAATCATCAGGCAGGAAAGCGCCAGAATGAATAGGCCGGTTTTGATGGTTGCAATGCTTTTCATGAGGCGCGAAGGGTACGTTCAAGACTGTTGATTACAGAGGCTGCTTCGCTGAAATTCTGTTGCATTTGCTGGCTGCCACCTACGGGTGCATACAGAGCCAGCTCACATTCATTGATTAGTTGCTCCAACTGGTTGCGTACCACATCAGGGACACCACGCTGCGCTAAAGCCTGCACCGCAGTTGCCTTGCCTAATGAAGAAATCGGTATCCCGAGCTTATCGCTGAGGTAAAGCCAGATAGCCTTCGACAGCTCATCATAGAATCCCTTTTCTTGTCCTTTTTGCAACATAGCACCGGCAATGCTGAGGCGTTTTTGGGCCGTGTTGCCGGCTTTACGCGTGCGGTATTCATCTGCGTGTGCAGTCAGGTCGTCTTGGCGGCGACGGTAAAACACCAAACCGAAAAAAGCCAGCAGTGGCAGGCAATACAGCGCCCAATACACCGGGGATAAAATCACGGGATGAAAGGCATGTGCATTCAGGTTATCGTCAATATCGCCTCCGGTCGTCCCTTTCCCACTGACGCTTGCCAGAGTGCCTTTGCCGGGTGTAACATGGAGCTTATAAGCCGGTGTGGAGGCGTTTTTATAGCTGTTTGTTTTTGGGTCGAACCAAGAGAAGTTGATGGGCGGAATGGTGTAATCACCGGAGCGGCGGGGGGCTATCGTGTAGGTGATAATC
>CAYRJR010000235.1:0-3103 GCA_964424655.1 uncultured Chitinophagaceae bacterium | reverse complement strand
TTACCGGACGGAGTCTATACACAACGTGCGAATTTTAGATGTCTAATTGGTATTATCTCAGCGTCAGTTATGAGCTACAAGAGACAGAATCAGGTACACAGCTCACCGTCACACAATGCGATTACAGCAAGGTGGCAGAAGGGGAGCGACGCTATCAGGAAAGTTATAATGACGGCGAAGGCTGGAACCCTATTTTGAGGCAAGTCAAAGCGCAGGCAGAAGCGTCATGAATGGGTAGCAATCTGGCCGGCTAACACTTGCCGGTAAAGTGCTTCATAGCGCGGAATAATCAACCCTTTTTCAAACTTGCGGGCCTGTGCTTTCGCAGCATCCTTAGCTTGTTGTAAGCGGGCATCACTGGACAATAATTCCATAGCGTGTGTGGCCATATCATCTACATCGCCCACATCGCTGAGATAGCCAGTCACACCCTGAACATTGATTTCCGGCAGGCCACCTGCATTTGTCGAAATCACTGGCACACCACAGGCCATTGCCTCTAAGGCAGCCAAGCCAAAGCTTTCATATTGAGAAGGCAGAAGAAAGAGGTCTGAGATGGAAAGTATCTCATCCATCTGCTCCTGCTTGCCTATGAATCGCACTTCTTGAAAAATGCCCAGGTTGCGGCAGAGTTCTTCTGCATTGGGGCGTTCCGGCCCATCCCCTATCATCAGCAATTTGGAAGGAAGTTCCCGATGTACAATGGCAAAAGTCTTTATCGCATCTTCCACCCGCTTCACTTTCCGAAAGTTGGACACATGCACCAGGATGCGCTCACCCTGGGGGGCCAGCATCAGTTTAAAATGCTCTTTGTCGGACTGTCGAAAACGCTCCGTATCTACAAAATTGGGGATGACCTGAATCTCTTTTTCTATGTTGAAACTTGCGTAAGTCTCTTCGCGCAGGTTGTTGGAAACCGCAGTGATGGCATCGCTTTCATTGATTGAAAATGCGACTACCGGAGCGTAAGTCTGGTCTCGGCCCACGAGGGTTATGTCCGTACCGTGCAGCGTAGTGATGAAAGGAATTTCCTTACCCATCCGCTTCAGAATTTGCTTCGCGAAATAGGCTGCTGACGCATGCGGGATGGCATAGTGAACGTGCAACAGATCGAGGTTGTTGTTTGCAATTACACTCACCATAGTACTCGTCAAAGCACTTTCATAAGGCGGGAAATCGAAGAGCGGGTAAGTAGGTACCGATACCTCGTGGTAGTAGATGTTAGGGTGAAAATGCAAGCGGACGGGCTGCTGGTAGGTGATGAAATGCACCTCATGTCCTTTTTGCGAAAGTGCCATGCCCAATTCTGTAGCCATCACTCCGGAGCCGCCGAACGTAGGATAGCACACAATTCCAATCTTCAAAGCAAATATTTTTTTGTAGCAGTGAAAGTACAGGATGCCCTTCCCGGCTTTAATGATGTGTACATAGATTTCGCTTACAAAATGCAAATGCCAGCAGGCACTTTTTCGCCGATATGCCGGCTCCTTACATTTAACCAATGAAGCGTCTGCTTGGCTCCTTATTTCTACTCCATTTCCTCCCTTTTTCCGCCGCTGCTCAATCTGACTCCACCCTGCTGAGAAGCTTGCGTGATGAAATTATGTTGCGGGGACACTGCTACGAAAATCTGCGTGTCCTCACCCAAACTATTGGCCATCGGTTAAGTGGTTCGCCGCAGGCAGAAAAAGCAGTGCATTGGGGCCTTGAAGCTATGCATGATGCTGGCGCTGATACCACTTGGCTACAACCGGCGATGGTGCCACACTGGGTGCGCGGTAAGGAATGGTTACAGGTTAAAATACCCGGTAGTAAAGGCTTTGTGCCCATGCGCATGACCAGTCTCGGCAACTCAATCGGTAGCGGAAAAGTTGTGGAAGCCCCGGTAATTATGGTGCAGACCATGGATGAATTCAACCATCTCAGTCGTGCTGACGTGCAAGGCAAAATCGTCTTCTTCAACTACCGCTTCCGCCAGGATATTATCAACACTTTTGAAGGCTATGGTGATGCCATCAAGTATCGGATTCTCCCACCCGTAGCGGTGGCCCAAAAGGGTGGAGCCGGTGTCATCATTCGATCGGTGGGCACTGGTATTGACGATGTACCCCATACTGGCGTCACCCGCATCATTGACTCGGTGCGCAAAATTCCCTGTGTGGCTGTTGGCTACCTGGGTGCCGACAGTCTGGAGGTTGCTTGCCACAAAGGGGCTGTCACAGCACGTCTGTTGACCAGCGGAAAGATGCTTCCGCCTGTTCTTTCTTACAATGTGATTGGTGAATTACGGGGCAGCGAATTCCCAAATGAATATGTGATTGCGGGCGGCCACCTCGACTCCTGGGATGTAGGCCAGGGGGCGCAGGACGATGGCGCTGGCTGTGTTCAAAGTATCGAAATCATCCGAGCCTTCAAGGCATTGGGCATTCGGCCCAGGCGAACAGTGCGGGCGGTTCTCTTCATGAATGAAGAAAATGGCTCTCGTGGAGCGCATGCCTATGCCGATAGTGCAGCCGCTCGACACGAAAAGCATGTGTTAGCAATCGAGAGTGATGCCGGAGGCTTTTCCCCGCGCGGTTTTGGACTGAATATGTCCGATGAAAAAAAAGCCATAGTCCATAGTTGGATACCCTATTTCATGCCCATGGGGGTATATGATTTCAGTGGTGATGATGCCGGAGTGGATGTCAGCCCATTGGGCAAATCAGGAGCAGCATTGGCAGGCCTTTATCCCGATTCACAGCGCTACTTCGACATTCACCATACAGATGAAGACCGATTGGACAAAGTGAGTCATCGGGAGCTGAATCTGGGGGCTGCTGCAATGGCAACACTGGTTTGGCTGGCCAGTCAGTATGGTTTGTGAATGTGGCTTTTAGCTTAAAAAAAAATTGAGGTTAATGCTACCTGCGCATTAAACTTTCTAAAAAAACTTTTGTCCATTTGAGCCAAAAGTTTTTCTCATGGGTCAGACTAACCAACGTGAATTCCTGGAAGAGATTCTTGATGCTGCGGTGGATACCGAAAACATCAAAGAGGATCAGATTTTTGAGAAATATGCTAATAAGTCACTGCCCAAAGGCCTGGCTAAAACAGCAGGCAC
>CAYRJR010000234.1:0-3107 GCA_964424655.1 uncultured Chitinophagaceae bacterium | reverse complement strand
CCGATGGTACAGAAGTCTCTTTAAGCAGCAGCTACAACCTGATTGATGCTTCCATACCCAGCTCCGACAGCTTTAGCATTGCAGATATTCCCGCAGGTGAATACACCCGTCTGCGCTTTCATTTGGGCGTGGACTCGCTCCGAAACCATACAGGCACCCAGTCCGGCGCTCTGGACCCCGTGCATGGCATGATTTGGAACTGGAACACGGGCTATATCTTCTTCAAGCATGAAGGTTCATTCAAAGACAGCTTAGGCAATGTAACCCCGCTGGCATTTCACTATGGTAGCGACCGGGGATATGTGCAGATTGAACTGCCACTCAACAACCTCAGCATTGATGGCAGCACACGGAAAATATCCATCCGTTTCAACCTGAACAGCCTCTATGCCAATCCCAGTCCGATAGATTTTAATGTGGACAACAACCGAACATCGGGCAATCAGGGCGATATGTTTTGGGAGATGACCATTCGAGGCAACTTCCCCGGCGCATTCCAAATCATCAAAACCGAGTAGGCCATGCGGAATAAGCTGATCCTGCTCGCAGCATTGGTGCTGGGTATAGCTGCCTGCCGCCATGCCGCCACCGACCCTGGCCCACGCGCCTATAAACTTGACATCCCTTCTGGGCTGCCTGAAATGTCTATTCCTGCCAATAATCCCCTGACGGAAGAAGGGGTGGCATTAGGCCGGAAACTTTTTTATGACCCCATTCTTTCCGGCAACCAAACCATGAGCTGTGCCTCCTGCCACCAACAGGAATATGCTTTTACGGATGGTGGAAAAGCCCTCAGCATTGGTATTGATGGCAAGCAGGGCACACGCAATGCCATGCCCTTGTTTAACCTAGGCTATCAGCGTGGTTTCTTCTGGGATGGCGGTGCTGCAGATATCGAAAGCCAGGTCGTAGGACCGATACAAAATCCGGTGGAAATGCATGCCGATCTGGCCAAGGTGCTGGAGCGGCTCAATGCCGACAGTGAGTATCCTACCCTGTTTGAAAAAGCCTTTGGTACCCGCACGATTTCAAGTGTGCTCCTGATGAAGGCTATTGCCCAATTCGAACGGACCATCTTATCCGGCAACAGCAAATGGGACAAATACCTGCGGGGCGAAGTCAGCCTGAGCGATGCAGAAGCACGTGGGCGCATTGTATTTGAAGACGAAGACAAGGGTGATTGCACCCATTGCCACAGCATCGGCTCCACCTTCTCTGATTTTGAATACAGAAACAATGGCCTCGATAGTATTTCAGCAGATGCAGGCAGGGCACTGATTACCTTTCTGGCAACAGATAGCGGCAAATTCAAAACCCCTTCGCTGCGCAATATTGCCCTTACAGCACCTTACATGCACGATGGTCGCTTTCAGACCCTGGAAGAATGTGTGGAGCATTACAATTCCGGACTTCAGCATGGGCGAAACTTAGACCCTTCCTTACGCAACAAAGCGAAAAACAGACTGAGTACACAACAGAAATCGGACCTCGTAGCATTCCTGCATGCGCTGACCGATTATGAGCTAATCAGCAATCCGAAATTCTCGAAACCCTGATAGCTACGTTTCAAAAACAAAAAGGCCGTCCAGGCATTCCCACAACAGGGAGGAGCCGGACGGCCTTTTTTATTTAAGGAAATGCAGCAGGTATGCTTATTTCTTAAATCGCTTGCTCACGACCATGTCTTTCGATCCGGGGGTGTACTTATAAAAGCCTTCGCCACTCTTCACGCCGAGGTAGCCAGCCTGCACCATATTGGCCAACAGCGTAGCCGGTGCATATTTCTGATTGCCAAAGCCCATGTGCAGCACATTCATGATGCTATAACAGGTATCCAATCCGATGAAGTCGGCCAGTTGAAGCGGGCCCATAGGATGCGCCATTCCCAGTCGCATGATGGTATCAATTTCCTCCACGCCAGCCACGCCTTCCTGCAAGGCAAGGATGGCTTCATTAATCATGGGCAGGAGGATGCGGTTAGAGATAAAGCCCGGGTAATCCTGCACCACACAGGGCACTTTGCCCAGGAATTTGGACAGGTTCACGATGACGTCGGTCACCTTTTCATCCGTGGCATAACCATTGATGATTTCCACCAGTTTCATCACAGGCACCGGGTTCATGAAGTGCATCCCGATGACCTGAGCAGGCCGGTTGGTATGCGAAGCGATGCGCGTCAGCGAGATGGAAGAAGTATTGGAAGCCAGAATACAGTTGGCAGGGGCCAGCTTGTCCAGCTCCTGGAATATTTTCACTTTAAGGTCAATGTTCTCGGTAGCAGCCTCTACAACCAAGTCAACATTATGAACCGCCTCGCTCATATCCGTGTAGGTCTTGATGCGAGAAAGGGATGCTGACTTTTCAGACTCGCTCAGCGCGTTTTTGCTGATTTGCCGATCCATGTTCTTGCCAATCGTCCTGATAGCCTTGTCAAGCGCATCTTGTTTGATGTCCATCAGGTGAACCTGAAATCCGTGTTGGGCGAAGACGTGGCAGATACCATTGCCCATAGTGCCGGAACCGATGATGGTTACAGTCTTGATTTGCTGGAGCATTTGTTGTGTTTTGTCGTCGCAGCCTGCAGTTTTATGGTCAGCCGCGACCATGGATTCTTTGATCATCCGGTAAAAAGAGTTTTTTGTTACCCGGGCAATGTACTGAATCCGCTTTTAAGCAATAGGTTAAGGCCAAGCGTCTTGTGGATAACGACGGGACAATCTGCTTCCGGTTTATTTGTCTGCCTCAATGCCCTTCCTACCCCACCTTCGCGCAGCAAATCTTCAAGTTGGCACAGCGCATCAACACCTTCATCTTCGATATGGATGGCCTCCTGCTCGACACAGAGCCGCTGTGGGGCATCTCTATGAACCATATTGCCGACAAGCACAGAATTGGGATCAGTAAAGCCCGATTTAAAGAGACAACCGGCCTGCGCATTTATGAAGTGACTGAATATTGGTTCAGGCATTTTCCCTGGCAGGGCAGCAGCCCACGGGAAGTAGCAGATGAAATTTTAGATGACATCATTGATCTGGCCCAAAAACAAGGTAAAGCCATGCCGGGTGTCCTGCCCTTGCTGGAATTGCTAAGAAATAAGGGCATTAAAA
>CAYRJR010000233.1:0-3165 GCA_964424655.1 uncultured Chitinophagaceae bacterium | reverse complement strand
CATCTTACGGGAACTGACGAACAATGAAATCCTGACGAAATGTGCGACGCAACGGATGCTGAATAGCGACATACTGCCGACAAAAAAAAATTGCCCCAGGCATCTGAGGCAATTTTAAAAAAAGGGGTGGAGCCGGGGGGAGTCGAACCCCCGTCCAAACAAGTGTAATGCAAGCTTTCTACATGCTTATTCCTGAATTGAAATTCGGAAGGCACCCGGAACAGGACAAACCCAGTTCCTTCCTACGTCACGATGCATTTATTCGTGCGCACCAGCGTGATGACCGGCGCACCTTATCCGCGATTGTTTTGAGTCGGCGGCGGCTACAGCTCACGGCTGGCTGTGTGCGGCGGCCCTAACGACTGCTTAATCTCCGATTAGGCAGCCATGGCGTAAGAATATTCGCCATTTATGGTTTGAACTTTCAGATTTACGTGCTAATGGTCCAACGCACGGCATGCTTACACTCACCTTACTCCCTGCTGTCAAAACCAGGCGGCCCCGCTGTGATGCAGAAAAGGAAACTTTGATAGCACAGGCTATTATTTCCTGCTTTTCTGTCTGATTTTTTGGGTAGAAAAAGGTGACCCTTATTCTTCAAAGAACTTGGTGCGAAGGTAAGATGACGACATGCCGTTGCAGCATGTGGCATTATGATTCAACAGTAATTTTTCAAAACAAAAGCTGGTGCTACTTTTTAAACCAGGCCCGGAACACATCCAGGCCATTAGCATAGAGCATTAGCGCCACCAAAATAACCAGTCCTACCATCGTGGCTCGCTCCATCACTTTCTCGCTCACTTTGCGTCGGCTGATCATCTCATAGAGTAAGAAGAAAACATAGCCGCCATCGAGGCCTGGAATGGGCAGGAGGTTCATAAATGCCAGCACTATGCTGACGAAAGCCATCAGCATGAGGAAGTCGTGCCAGTCAAATTCTGTAGGGAAAATCTTGGCAAATGTGCCGATGCCGCCCAGGCTTTCTGATGCCTTTACTTCTTTGGAAGTGAAGATGAGTTTGAATTGGGCAATATAGTTCCAGAACTGCTGGCCTGTGAACAGGAAACCCTTGCCTATGGCCTGAATGGGATTGTAGGAGATATGCTCCAATTGCAGGAAGCGTTCGCCGCCATAACGGTAAAAACCCAGTTCGCCTTTCGGCCCGACAACGCCATCCAGGACGGCAAGCTGGCTGCCCCGCATCACAGTCAGGCGAATGGGCTGTCCTTTCATATCCTTTAGCTGCTCACGAAATTCATCAAAGAAGAAAACAGGCTTCCCATTCAGTGCAATAATGCTGTCTTCTTTTTGAAGTTTCATCCGTGCTGCTTCGCTTCCCGGCACTACATCCGAAACTACCGTAGGCACACGTGGGGCAATTAATTCTTTATCTCCTTTAAGGATTTTGCGGATGGTGCCTGCGGGTATGTGAATATTCAACTCGCGACCATCGCGTTCCACCTGTAAGCTCTTGGCTTCGTTGAGGACGATATTGGTGATGATGTGGTTGAAGCGTTCTACTTTCTGCCCATCCACGCTGAGCACTTTGTCGCCCGGGTGCAGGCCGATGCTCTGGCCCAGGCTATCCGTCATGATGCCCCATTTGGCATTTTGGGTAGGCAGGAATTGCTCCCCCCAGGCACCGAACACGAACATGTAGATGAGCATTGCGGTCAGTACATTCACGATGATGCCGCCCAGCATGATGAAGAGCCTTTGCCAGGCCGGCTTGGAGCGGTATTCCCAGGGTTCGGGCGGCTTCGATAAAGCTTCCTTGTCCATGCTCTCATCTACCATACCGGCAATTTTCACATAGCCGCCCAGCGGGAACCAGCCAATGCCATATTGCGTGTCCCCTTTCTTCCATTTGAATAAAGAAAAATTGAGGAGGCCGGAAAACGGGAAGAGGAAATCGAAGAAGAGATAGAACTTCTCGACTTTGGTCTTAAACAGTTTGGCAAAGAAGAAGTGGCCGAACTCGTGCAGTAATATCAGGATGGACAGGGCAAAGAAGAGCTGAGTCCATTGACTGCCGGCCAGAAGGAGTAAAGGATGCAAGATGGATGAAGGCGTTGTGGGTGTGATAGCTGTACAGGAAAAGAAGTGGTCTTTCGGCAATCCTGCTCCTGCAGAAAGTGGTCATGAAATGGCTGGTCTGACGAACCGGGGCATCTTCAAAGAGCGCGCAATTTCCACAATTATTCCTGCGGAACGAATAATGGGCTTCATGTTTTAACGACCCACCAATCAGTAAGCAGAAAGTTGGCTGCGTTTGACTAAGCCGGCTGCGCGTTCGCGGGCATCTGCATCAGCATGAAGCAAGTCTTCCAGCCCGGGTTGAGCCTGGAAAGCTACCTCGGCCATCACCTGCTCGATAATATCACTCATTTCCAAAAAACCAACTTTGTTTTGAAGGAAAGCATGCACCACGATTTCGTTGGCGGCATTGAGGATGCAAGGCATATTCCCTCCTTTGAGCATAGCATCTTTGGCCAATTGCAGGTTGCGGAATGTCTTTACATCCGGCTCTTCGAAGCTGAGTTTTGAAAAGTCTTTGAAGCGGAATCGCTTAAAATCGTTGGCGATGCGCCGGGGCCAGCCGAGAGCATATTGAATAGGCAGCTTCATATCCGGCAGGCCAAGCTGTGCCTTCATCGAGCCATCTACAAACTGCACGAACGAATGAATGATGCTTTGCGGATGCACCACCACTTCTAACTGATCATCCTGCAAACCAAAGAGCCATTTCGCTTCAATCATCTCCAGCCCCTTATTCATCAGCGTTGCTGAGTCAATGGTAATCTTGGCACCCATATTCCATGTGGGGTGCTGTAGCGCGTGTGTGGCTTTTACGTTTACCAGGAAGTTGGGCTTGCGACCGATGAATGGGCCACCACTTGCCGTGAGGATTACCTTTTCGATGTTGCGCAAATCTTCACCCATCAGGCATTGAAAAATGGCGCTGTGCTCGCTGTCCACGGGGATAATGCGCACTTTATTTTCATAGGCTGTACGCATCACGATTTCTCCGGCCACGACGAGGCTTTCTTTATTAGCCAAGGCAACGGGCTTACCTGCTCTCAAGGCTGCCAGGGTGGACTCCAGGCCGGCAATTCTGAGGATGCGGGCCCCCCCGAGATCTACACTGTCCCAACTGGCCACTTC
>CAYRJR010000232.1:0-3176 GCA_964424655.1 uncultured Chitinophagaceae bacterium | reverse complement strand
CCCCACTGCCAGCTTTGGGCCTGAACCGGGAAATAAAGACAGCAGACTGTCAGCAGGAACAAGCTAAGCTTCTGAATCATGGAAAATGAGTTTTTGAAGGGAGCAAGAAAGCATACATCCCAAAGCTACTTATTGGGGGAATTAGTATGTTACTTTAAAAAAAATGTAATTCAATGAATATCTATTGAATAGTTTTGTGGGAACCAAAAAATATTCCCCATGAAAAACGTACTACTCGCATGGCTATTTACCCTGGCAGCCCTTGGCACTCAGGCGCAAACGCTAACCATCAATAACCACACAGCCTGCCCGGTGAACGCGTATTTGTTTATTTGAAACCCATTTTCTTGTACAACTACATGTGGTAGTGGTGGAACACCTTATGTATGTGGCGCATACAGTGTGACTGTAGTAAGTATGTCATCAATGTCTTGCAAAGGAGATTGGGTTTTAGCTGCGTTTAACACAAGCCCCAACTCGATGGGCTATGCAGATGGTTGCGAAGTTGGTGATGTTGTTCCGGTTCCATTCCCGGGTCAGGTTGTGGGCCAAGTTATTCAGGTTCCTTCTATGTGGTCAGTTGAGGTTCCTTTGTGAATGTAACCTGGACACCCGGCCCTGGCCCCGGCGATGTCACCATAGACATCAACTGATTTTCACGGACTTGATTCAAGCCGTCTTTCATTTGGGCGGCTTTTAATATTTCATAAGGGATGCAATCATATCAAAGTCTTTCATTGAAGAGTAGGTTCCGGGTTTAGCGCAATCAAAATAACCCGTATAAAAAACGCCGCTAACTAAGTAGCGGCGTGCTTTTATTGAACTTATGATTATCAGTTCCCATAGACGCTCATAAACTTGATGCGCATCATTTGAAGTTGTTCAATATTGACATCCCTGTCTTTAAATTCTTCGAAGGCTTCATCCAGATTACCATCATGGCTTTCTTTGAAAAAATCGAAAATGTCCTCTTGTTCGTCAGGGTCTAATTCTTCGTCGAGGCAATAATCTAAGTTGAGCTTAGTGCCGGAAGAGACGATAGTTTCCATTTCACTCAGTAACTCAGAGAGGTTCAGTCCCTTGTTTTTGGCGATGGTTTCGAGGGGTATCTTCTTATCAATATTCTGAATGATAAACACCTTCATCCCGCTCTTATTGACCACACTCTTCATCACAAAATCATCGGGTTTTTCAATTTCATTTTCTTCAACGTACTTCCCGATTAGTTCAATGAATTTTCGGCCAAAACGTAGGGCTTTCCCTTTACTGACGCCAGAGATTTTCTCCAGTTCTTCCATAGTAGTGGGGTAGGCCGTAGCCATTTCATCAAGCGAGTTTTCGCTGAAGATGACAAAGGGTGGCAGACCTTTTTCCTTGGCCACTACACGGCGCAGATCCTTCAGCATGGCCAGTAAGGCCTCATCGGCTACCGCAGGGCCTGCTGCTGCAGCGGCTTCATCGCCTTCGGCAACTTCTTCTTCGTAGCGGTGGTTCATGGAGACCTTAATGGCGAAAGGCTTCTTCAGGAATTTGCGACCGGCATCAGTGATTTTCAGCAGGCCATATTCCTCAATGTCTTTTCGAATAAATCCTTCCAGCATCATTTGGCGAATCAGGCTTTGCCAGAAGTTGGCATCCATCTTCATCACCAGCCCGGCGCCAAAGCTTTTTAGCTTGTCGTGGCCGAAGGTGGCAAGTTGTGGATTGCTGTGCCCCAGCACCACGTCCACCACATAGTTGATGCCGAAGCGTTCTTCCAGGGCATCAATGGCATCCAGCACGATTTTCACACTGTCTTTCACATCCAGTTTTTCTTTTGGATGGAGGCAATTGTCGCAGGCACCACAGTTTTCCTGTTCTAATTTTTCCCCGAAATAATGGAGCAGCAGCTTGCGGCGGCAGACAGAGCTTTCGGTATAAGCAACGGTTTCGGAGATGAGTTGAGCGCCCATTTCCCGCTCCGAAAGCGTCTTGTCCCGCATCAGGTGTTCCAGCTTTTGAACGTCTTTATAGGAATAGTATAGGATGCACTTTCCCTCCAGCCCATCGCGGCCAGCACGGCCAGTTTCCTGATAATAATTTTCGAGGCTTTTGGGGATGTTGTAGTGCATCACGAAGCGGACATCAGGCTTGTCAATGCCCATTCCGAATGCAATTGTGGCAACAATGACGTCCACCTTTTCATGTAGAAACTGATCCTGTCGCTGGGCGCGGGTAGTTGCGTCCAGCCCGGCGTGATAGGCAACTGCACTGACGCCATTCGCCACCAACGTGCTGGCCAGCTCTTCTGTGGTTTTGCGGTTTAGGGTATAGATGATACCGCTCTTGCCCTTCATGCCGTGGATGAAGCGCACCATGTGTTTGAGTACCTGGGCCTGGGTGCCTTTCGGAACGATTTCGTAGTAAAGATTCGGGCGGTTAAAGGAGTCAATGAAAATTTCCGGCTGTTTCAAGCCGAGGTTTTTCACGATATCGTCCTGCACCTTGGGTGTCGCAGTTGCCGTCAGGGCAATGATGGGTAGCTTTTGATTGATCATGTCAATCATGCCGCGCAGTTTGCGGTATTCCGGACGGAAGTCGTGACCCCATTCGGAGATACAGTGTGCTTCGTCCACGGCAATGAAGGAAATCTTGATGTCGGAAAAGAAATCTATATTTTCCTGCTTGGTGAGCGTTTCCGGGGCTACATAGAGCATTTTCGTTTTCCCGGAAGTGAGGTCGGCTCTTACTGCCTTTTGTTGTGTTTTGCTGAGCGTCGAGTTTAAGAAGTGCGCCACATTATCCTTGCTGCTGTATGAGCGGATTAAGTCCACCTGATTTTTCATCAAAGCGATGAGAGGTGATACGATAATGGCTACGCCTTCGCTCATGATAGCGGGCAGTTGGTAGCAAAGGCTCTTGCCACCGCCGGTGGGCATAATCACAAAGGTGTCTTTGCCATCAAGCAGGTTTTGGATGATTGTTTCCTGCTTGCCTTTAAAATTTTCGAAGCCGAAATGCTCCTGGAGTGATGCGGTTAAGGGGGAAAGATTTCCTGAGTCCTTAGCTTTTTTCTGCGCAGGAGCTTTGGTGGCTGCTTCCATGTTCAATGCTTGAGTGGGACGATATATGGCAAACTACACACAATCGTATCGGCCCGTTTTTAAAAAGTGTGCGAATTTACACCAACAAGATAA
>CAYRJR010000231.1:1495-3199 GCA_964424655.1 uncultured Chitinophagaceae bacterium | reverse complement strand
GCGCCCAGCTTGGCTACATGCTCCAACACTTCATCTACCTCCTGCTCCGATTTGGTATTGTATGATAAAGTAAGTCCGGAAAAGCTGGTCGGCTGATAAGGCAATGTTGTGTCTTTTGCGAGCTCATTGCGCGGGTGTAAGGCCAGGATGATTCCGCCCAGGTCAAATAGAGCCAGGCCATCCATACTCTTGTCTGATTTTTTCCAACCCAGCCCCTTTTCGTAGAAGGCAACAGACTTTTCGAAATCGTCAACGCCAAGTGTGATTAGATTTAGTTTTTGCCGCATAGTGTTCCCGGATTTTTTCTTGAAGAAAATTGGATGGATGGCTTCCCGCTTACTTAAACCATTTCTTGGCACTCTCGTTACGGTGCGGACAGCCTGGCCAGCAGCAGGGGCGTTTCTTACCACCCAAAATGTCTTCGTATAAGCGTTCAATATGCTCCTTTCTGGTCTTTTCCTGTTTTACAATTGTTGTCCAGCAAATCCATTCATTACGGGCGAGAGGCGTCAGCTTATTCCATTTTTCTAATAGCTCTTGATGAGCCAGCAGTACAGTCTTCAGGTCTTCCGGCACTTCGTGAACTACACCGGATTCAATAAATATGTCGGTCATGGGGGCGATTTTAAGAATAGAATTTAAGAGCCACATTAATCTTCCTACGCAAAGGCCTGAAATACCAGGACAAGATGGTCATGACTAAAAGGAAAGCAGGTGCGAATGATTCCATGGCAGGGTCGGCAACTGCGATATGAGAAATGATGGCCCCGGATAGAATGAAGAAAAATCCGGCATAAGTCCATTCTTTCAGTAACGGGACACTCGGAATGAGTAAGACGATTATGCCAAGAAGTTTCCAAATGCCAATGATTTGCGAGAAGTAGCTTGGGTATCCCAGCCTTTTCATGATTTCGACGAAGCCGCCGATGCTGAAAATTTGCTGTATGCCACTAGCGATCATCGCCGTCGCTAACCATACCGTGGCAATCCAATAAATAAGGGCTCTGCGCTTTTTCATGCTTTATTTTTTTGGGAAAAACGGGCTACAAAGCCGGCTTTAAGTCAATAATAGGCGTGTCATCTAATACCTCGAGTACAGGAATCTGCCCATGCAGTGGGGTTAATGCCGCTTTGATTGATACGGTGTGTATAGGATTAGGTCTGTTTAGCGATCGGGTTGAGAAAACGCCGGTCAAGGGAGCCAAGAGGAATGAATCTCACCTATGTTGACAACTGAGTTATTCATGGTATTCCCGGAATTTATTTGGAATAATGCTTGGCCATAATTTCCTGTAGTTGCTGATGTGCCTTATTCAATCCATATTCAAAAGGCATCTTGAGCTGCAGTGCCCGGTGAGCTTCTGAACGGTAGATCACCTGCATGTTTAGTTTACTCGTGGTTTCTGACAAGGCTTCAAAATCCAGAAACTCTAATTGAGGGCCGATTGCCACCTGCTCCATTTCAAAAGTTCGGATAATTTTTTCGTTGGGTATGATGTCGTGTATCGTCCCATGAGCGCTGAACACTTTCTGGCCATTGTAAGTTGTTTCGAATGCATAGAAACCATGCTTTTTATTTTCCATTTTCAACACTTTCGTACCCATCCATTGCTCCAGTAATTCAGGCTCCGAATAGGCCTTAAAGAGCAAGAGCAAGGGCAAATCAAATTCCCGTGTGATCGTTAATTCCTGCTTGCCATCAGG
>CAYRJR010000231.1:0-1485 GCA_964424655.1 uncultured Chitinophagaceae bacterium | reverse complement strand
GTTTTGTGTTCCATGGATTATTTGCTTTTATAGTTTTTCATGACCGCCTCCAGCTTGTTGAAGCGCTCTTCCCACATCATGCGGAAGGGCTCCAGAAAATCGGCTACTTCTTTCATCTTTTTTGCATTGAGCGAGTAATGAATTTCCCGGCCTTGTTGTTCTTGTCGGAGCAATGCGCATTCGGTGAGGATTTGTAGGTGTTTGGACACCGTAGGGCGCGCAGTCTCAAAATGGGCTGCAATAGCACCGGCCGTCATGGCTTGCGAGGCAACTAATAATAAGATTGCCCGCCGGGTAGGGTCGGCTATGGCTTGAAAAACGTCTCGCCTCAGATTCATTGTGTAGCTATTTGACTACAAATATAAATGTAGTTATTTGGCTTCGCAAAATTTTTCTGAAATTTTTTTCTGGAACTGTTATCAGGATTGCGCCCTCACTAATTCAAGGCCACGGTCCTTCCATACACATCAGGTTCCGCTCCTTCGTCCGACTTTTGACCAAAGAACCACACTATGACCCTTCGAAAAATCACCATAGCCATTGACGGGTATTCATCCTGTGGGAAGAGCACCCTGGCCCGTCAGCTCGCCCGCCGCCTCGGCTATCGCTACATTGATAGCGGCGCTATGTACCGGGCAATCACGCTCTATTTTATTCGCACCGGCGTGGACCTGCAACAGCCGAAACAAGTGCAGGAAGCGCTGCCAGATATCCACTTGTCTTTTGCCTTAAATGAAAAATCGGGCGACAGCGAAATCTGGCTCAATGAGGAGCCTGTGTCTCACGCAATCCGGGAGATGCTGGTGGCGGAAAAAGTGAGCGAAGTGGCTGCCATTCGTGAGGTGCGTCAGTTCGCCGTGGCACAACAACAGGCTATGGGCAAAGGTGGCGGCATCGTCATGGATGGCCGTGACATTGGCACGGTCGTTTTCCCCGATGCAGCACTGAAAATCTTCATGACCGCCGACCCCGCAATTCGTGTCAAACGCCGCTTCGAAGAACTCTTCCAGACCAACGAAAACATCAGCCTCGAAGAAGTCCGCAAGAACCTGGAATTGCGCGATTATATAGATACCAACCGCGAGGAAAGTCCATTGCGCAAAGCCGACGATGCCATCGTGTTGGACAACTCAGGCCTCACCCGCGAAGAGCAATTAGAGAAAGTTCTGAGCTGGGTTGCCGAGGCAGCGTCAAATTGAAAATGAAATCTGAACTGCCGGCTTGACTCACAGTTAAGCCTGAGCGTAGGCATCTGTTTGAAGGGGGACATTTAGTAGCTTTTTTGAGTTCGGCGAAGGCTCCAGCCTTCGCCGGATTATTGCGTAGCCTCTTGGCTACAGCAAGGACTAATTAATGGTTCCCTGTTATTCTGAAATATTCAGCTCGAACATGACCATAATCAGTCTGCTTCTTTGAGAGACATTGCCGCCACAATTGCAATCATTCCTCAGCCCACATTTCACTGTCCTACCTTTGCCGCGCAAA
>CAYRJR010000230.1:0-3206 GCA_964424655.1 uncultured Chitinophagaceae bacterium | reverse complement strand
GGAAAACACTGTGTAACCTGTACAGAAGCCGCGAGAAAAGCTTCAAAGCAGCACTGGCCCCTCAGTGTGCGACGCAACGAAGATTGAGAGCGAACCAAAAGCTGACAACAAAAAACTTCCCTTCCCAAAATCATAAGCCGCTTATACCAGCCTTTCCCAAAGGCTTCTGAGCTACAGGTTACCTTCGCGGCCATGAATCTGGAATTCAATAAAAACGAAGATGCCATGCGGCTGGCAGTTTCTGCTATGCGTCAGCGACATGCTCAGGTGAGCCTCGGCGGTGGCAAAAAGGCTATGGCAAAGGCTAAAGAGAAAGGCAAACTCAGCCCCCGCGAGCGCATCGAATACCTCATAGACAAGGACAGTGTTTTTCAGGAAATAGGCTCATTTGCCGGCTGGGAGATGTATGAGAAAGAAGGTGGATGCCCCAGTGGTGGCACGGTAGGCGGTGTGGGCTATGTGAGTGGCCGGCAATGCGTCATTATTGCGAACGACAACACCGTGAAAGCCGGTGCCTGGTTCCCGATTTCAGGCAAGAAAAATCTGAGACTTCAGGAGATAGCGATGGAGAACCGCCTGCCCGTGATATACATCGTGGACAGTGCCGGCGTCTTCCTGCCGATGCAGGATGAAATCTTTCCAGATAAAGAACATTTCGGACGCATCTTCCGCAACAATGCGGTGATGAGTGCGATGGGCATCACGCAAATTGCGGCGGTGATGGGTGCCTGTGTGGCAGGCGGGGCCTACCTGCCCATCATGAGCGATGAGACCCTGATGGTGGAAGGCAATGGCTCCATCTTCCTGGCAGGCCCATACCTGGTGAAGGCAGCCATTGGTGAAGACGTGGACATCCAGACCCTCGGCGGCGCCAAGACCCACACCGAAGTTTCCGGTATTGCGGACTACAAATTCGACACAGAGCAGGAATGCTTAGAACAGGTGCGGCGCATCATGAACAAGCTCGGCCACCAGAAAGAAAATGCCGGCTTCGACCGCATCAAGGCAGAAGCTCCGGCAAAGGAGGCCAACGAAATCTATGGCATCATCTCGCCGGAAAATTCCAAGCCTTATGAGGTGCTGGATGTAATCAACTGCATTGTGGATGCAGGCTCGTTTGACCAGTTCAAAGCGGACTATGGTAAGACCATCGTATGCGGCTATGGCCGGGTGGATGGCTGGGCCGTAGGCATCGTGGCCAATCAGCGTAAGGTGCTGAAGACGGCTAAGGGCGAGATGCAGCTCGGGGGTGTCATCTACAACGACAGTGCGGATAAGGCAGCCCGCTTCATTCAGAATTGCAATCAGAAGAACATCCCACTGGTCTTTTTGCAGGATGTGACCGGCTTCATGGTGGGTAGCCGCAGCGAGCATGCCGGCATCATCAAAGACGGGGCGAAGCTGGTGAATGCCGTGGCAAACTCGGTGGTGCCGAAAATCACCATCATCACAGGCAATTCATATGGTGCAGGCAACTACGCGATGTGTGGCAAGGCCTACGACCCGCGCTTCATCTATGCCTGGCCCAACGCCAAGATTGCGGTGATGGGCGGAGAGCAGGCCGCGAAGACCTTATTGCAAATTCAGGTGGCCTCGCTGAAGGCGAAGGGAGAGGCCATAGACCCCGAAAAAGAAGCTGCCCTGCTGAAGGAAATCACCGACCGGTATGCGCGGCAAACCACGGCTTATTATGCTGCCGCCCGCTTGTGGGTGGACGAAATCATAGACCCTGCGGACACCCGGCGGCGGATTTCTGAGGGTATCGCAGCGGCCAACCATGCGCCCATTGAGCGGGAATGGAAAGGTGGGGTGTTTCAGGTGTGAGGTTCATCCCTTTTTTTTCTATTTCAAGCCTTCAGTTGACAAATCGCTGAAGGCTTTTTTTTGTATGCATTCATTGCTTAGGAGAAAACTGGCCAGGGATGATTGTCATGGACTGGTCATTTGCTCGAATGAAGTAAGCCTATATACTCAGTAAATAAACGGGTTCACATGGTGAGAAAAAATTTTTGTGAATGAGCATACAACCTGTTTTTTTCAGGTATTAATTTGGCACCCCTTTCACAATTTAATTACCTCCACCTCAAGGCATTCGTAATAATGCTCTGTCTTTCATTTTTTTTTGAGAAAAAACCAACAGCATATGAAGGCACTCATCAGTAAGCGTCTAACAGGTATTGTACTGCTAATTTCTCTGGCTTTTGCGGCAAAGTCGCAGGTCAACCTAACAGCTTCAGGGGGTACCAGTACCGGAAGTTTCACCACCTTAAATGCGGCATTCGCCGCTATCAATGCCGGTACGCATATGGGCAGTATTGTGATTACGATTGACTCCAATACCATAGAGCCCAGTACACCAACCCCCCTGAATGGGAGTGGGATTGGCTCGGCGAGCTACACAAAAATTCTGATTAATGTGTCTGGAAATGATACCATTCATTCAGCGTCTTCCCCATCGAGCTATCGTGGGATTATCGAGTTTAAGGGAGCGAGTAATGTGACGATAGACGGGGACGACCCATTGACGGCAGGCACGCAGAACCTGACGATTATGTCAGCGACAAGTACCAGTTATGCTGTTTCGTGTATCCGACTATGCTCATCTAATACGAGCGGTACAGGAGGTTCTACATATGATACGATAAAAAATTGTGTCGTTATTGGCCCACGCAGCAGTGCTTCATCTACCACGACGAACTATTGCATCCGGTATTCCGATATGTCCTCGAGCAATACCTCTACCAGTGGTGCCTATGGCAACGTGAATAACGCGTTTATCAATAATACCATCTTGCGTGCCACCTATGGAATTTATATCTATGGACAGTACAGTTACCCGGCTCAGGGTACCTTAATTGAAAGAGATACCATTGGCAATTCCACTGTTGCAAATAGTGTGTGGTATGGGCTGTACCTGTACTATGTCAATTCATCGAGTACGGGTGATGGTGCTATGGTTCGTGGAAATGATATCCAAGGTGGTGGGGGCAATGGTTATGGCACGTATATCTATGGGATTTATCTGGGATACTATAACTACAATACCGTTATCACTGGCAACAACATTCACGATATATCGAATCCCAACTCAAGTACTTATGCTGGTGCACACGGGATTTTTATCAGCACAAATTCCAGTGTAAATGCCCGGATAGAAAACAATTTCATTCGGGATATTAATCGGTAACTATATGACTATCAATCAT
>CAYRJR010000229.1:988-3218 GCA_964424655.1 uncultured Chitinophagaceae bacterium | reverse complement strand
TCATACTCCGCTTTTCGATGCCAAGCTGGAAGAATATTTCAACAAACTGGTGTTGCCTTATCCTGATAGCCAAATGGTGGAGGCAGACACTATGCTCGCCCGCACCAAAAACTCCCCAGATCTGTTCAAATATTCGCTCTGGTGGCTGACCCGCAATGCTGAGCAAAGCAAAATCATGGGGATGGATGAAGTGTTTGTGCACCTCGTGGAGAAGTATTACATGAAAGGCGATGCCTACTGGCTCAGCAATGATGACCTGCAGAAATATATTGACCGCGCTCAGAAGATTGCACCTAATGTGATTGGCAACCTGGCCCCGGAAATCGTGATGCAAGACATCAACGGAAAGACCATCAAACTCTCAGACGTGAAGGCGAAATATACCATCCTGGTGTTCTGGATGCCTTCCTGTGGTCACTGCCAGGAAGAAATTCCCAAACTCGACTCAGTGTACGAAGCTTCGCTGAAAGCAAAGGGGGCCAAGGTGTATGCGGTACGCACAGAAGACGACCCACAACAATGGCAGGACTTCATCAAAAAGCACCATCTGGAAGACTGGATCAACGTGTATGACCCGAACCGCACCAGCGATTATCGAGCTAAATACGACGTGTATCAGACGCCTATAATCTACCTGCTCGATGACCATAAAATCATCCGGGGCAAACGCCTGGATCATGCCAATATCGGCCAGGTGATAGACATGCTGGAACGCCGCGACAAACAAGCCGGAAAATAAATTTTTCAGACAGGAACGCGCCATGTGGCGCGTTCCTGAATATTGCGTAGCTGTAATAATCGCAGGCAGCACACGAACAAAACATAGCCATAAATAACGAGTCCTAAATAATGTACAAGCTGGTTCTTTCCTGCCTTTGCGCAGGCCTTGCCATCACTTCCCTTCAGGCACAGACCCTCTTCACTTACGGCGGTAAGCCGGTCTCGAAGCAGGAATTTCTAAGAGTCTATGAAAAAAATAATGTCAGGCATCACGCGGATATGTCGGAGAAAGCCCTGCGCCAATACTTAGATCTCTATTCTCTGTTTAAGATGAAAGTGGCCGAGGCAGACCAGATGCACTTAGACACTGCTGTCGGTATTTCTGCAGAACTGGATAATTATCGCCGGCAGCTCGCCCGCAATTACCTCACCGATAAAGAGGTTACCAACAAGCTGATTCAGGAAGCCTACAACCGGATGAAAGAAGAAGTGCATGTAGCACACATTCTGATTTCTGTTTCTCCTGGTGCCTTACCAGCAGACACGGCAAAGGCTTACGCAAAAATTGACAGCCTCTACAAAGCCATCATGAAAGGCAAGGCAGATTTTGCCAGCCTGGCTTCCAAATTCTCGGATGATAAAGGCTCCCGTGCTAACGGTGGCGATATTGGTTTCATGACCGCGCTCCAGACCATTTATCCATTCGAAAATGTAGCCTACAATACCCAAGTGGGCAAGGTGTCTGCACCATTTCGCACGCAGTTTGGCTATCACATCATCAAAGTGCTGGGCAAGCGCCCGGCCCGTGGTGAAGTACAGGTGGCACAAATCCTGCTGACTACGCCCAAGAGCAAAGGGGAAGCAGGCGTTGCTTTGGCCCGCCGCCAGGCCGATACAGTAGAGCAACTTTTGCATCAGGGCGTTTCATTCGATTCGCTCGTTAACCGCTATTCTGAAGACCGGCTGAGTGCTGGAGAGCACGGCGTGTTGCAGCCTTTTGGCCCGGGCCGTATGGTACCTGCTTTTGAAAATGCAGCTTTTGCTTTGAAACATCCCGGTGATATTTCTGCACCTGTTGAAACTGAGTATGGTTTCCATATCATCAAGTTGATTCGCAAGATGCCGCTCAAGCCTTTCGATTCTTTGCGGGAAAGTATTGCCCGTAGTGTCGAGAACGATAGCCGTGCCGAGATTGCCCGCAATCAGTTTATGGAGAAAATCAAGCAGCAACATGGCTTTAAAGATTTCCCTGCAGCTTATGAAGCCATCATCAGTCGCATGAAATCATTCCCAGATACTGGTGTTCGTGCCCATGCCTTCCTGGCCGATGATTATAAAGACATGCACCAGCCGGTCTTCGAACTGGCTGGCCAGAAATACCTGCAAAGTGATTTCATGCGCTACGCGCAAAACGTAACCGGACTGCGCCTGAATGGCCCTAAGGAGTCTATTCTGAAAGACGTGTATAAGATGTACGTACGCCGCACCGGAAACGATTATGAAGGTCATT
>CAYRJR010000229.1:0-978 GCA_964424655.1 uncultured Chitinophagaceae bacterium | reverse complement strand
AGCATTATCTCGCCGAAACCAATACAGACTTCCGTAACCTAATGGAAGAATATCGCGATGGGATTATGCTATTCGATCTCATGGATCGTAATGTGTGGACCAAGGCCTCACACGATACGGTAGGACTGAAAAAATACTACGAAGCGCATCAGGGCAAATGGCAATGGGAGCCTGGCTTTAAAGGGGCCGTGTATCATTTTAAGGATGCCTCCAGCTTGCAAAAGGGTATGGAAATACTCAGGAAATATCCTGAAATCAAGGATGAAGTTGTGTACCGGAATTTGAACACAGAAAGCAATGCGGACGCAGTGAATATCCAACATGGCCGCTATGAATTTGCGCACTTCACAGATGTGCCTCGTGCCGAAATCATCCAGGGTAAAGCCAGCAAAGCAATACCCGATGGTAAGGGAGGATTTAATGTAGCAGTTGCTGAAAAAGTATTTAATCAATCAGAACCTAAAACCCTTGAGGAAGCACGGGGCTATGTGGTAGCCGGATATCAGGATGCTCTGGAAAAGTCATGGAATGCAGGTTTACGAGCCAAATACCCCATGAAGGTGGATGAGGTTGTGTTTGAATCCATGGTTCAGAAATAGGACTTAGGCAAGGGACATATAAAAAGCCTGGCACTTCCTGTGTCAGGCTTTTTTACTGGCTAACGAAGGAAGGTTGCACTCTACTGCTTACTAAATCTGAGGCTCTGGCTAAAGCCATCCTGTTCCGTGATGCGCAGCAGGTAAATGCCTGTGGGCAATGAGCCAAGTTCCAGCACCTGCTTGTCGCTATGAATTTGCACCTGCATCAGCGCCCGGCCCAGCAGGTCATACACACGGGCTGTTGCGTGTGCTGCCCCTTCGATATTCAGCTCCTGAGAAGCCGGGTTTGGATACACCCGGATATTGCCCGGCAGCACCGTGGTACCTACAGAAAGGGCCAGCGGCATACAAGCCGTGCTGCTGCCGCCACAGCTTTCGT
>CAYRJR010000228.1:2896-3242 GCA_964424655.1 uncultured Chitinophagaceae bacterium | reverse complement strand
CAAAAATGCCAACGTGTATGTAACGGCCAGCACTCGTAGCAGCAATTTCCCGGTCACTTCTGCGGCCTACCAAAGTAGCCTGCAAGGTGCTCAGGATGCCGTGGTCATCAAGCTGGATTCCTCATTGACTACTTTGCTCTACAGCACCTACCTCGGCGGCTCTTCCGATGATGCGGGCTACGTACTTGCCCTCGACACGGGGCAGACCCATTTCTATGTAGGCGGCGGCACGATGTCATCCAACTTCCCTTCTACCGGCAGTGCCTGGAAGAACAGCTACATGGGCAATATTGACGGGTTCATAGCACGCTTTCAAAACAGTGGCTCATACAATTTACAGAAGGTA
>CAYRJR010000228.1:0-2886 GCA_964424655.1 uncultured Chitinophagaceae bacterium | reverse complement strand
CGTGGGCACCAGCAATTATGATCAGGTGTATGGTGTGCAGGTGGATCTCG
This sequence comes from uncultured Chitinophagaceae bacterium, assembly GCA_964424655.1. Taxonomy (GTDB): domain Bacteria; phylum Bacteroidota; class Bacteroidia; order Chitinophagales; family Chitinophagaceae; genus UBA1952. The sequence continues at coordinate 2,836 of CAYRJR010000228.1, read as the reverse complement.
AAAACAATGTGTATGCGATGGGTCAAACCCTGGGAGGCAGTTTCCCTGTAACCAGCGGCGTATATAGCAACAGCGGCTCTTCCCAATTCATCATCAAAATGGACCCGCTGCTCAGCTCCGATATCTTCTCTACGGTCTTCGGCTCCGGCAGCTCCACCCAAACGAATATTTCACCCGTCGCATTCCTCGTGGATACCTGCCAGAATATCTACATCTCTGGTTGGGGTGGAAATTTGGGTTTCTCGAGCGCGGCGCCTTCTGTGGGCACCACGACAGGGATGCCGGTAACCTCCAGCATCATCAACCCGCCCCTCAAGAGCACTACTGACGGCTTCGATTTTTATTTCATTGTTCTTTCTAAAAATGCAGCCAACCTGTTGTTTGGTGCTTACATGGGACGCAACTCATCGTCCTCAATCGAAGGAGAACATGTAGATGGAGGCACCAGTCGTTTCGACCGTCAGGGCATAGTTTATCAGGGTATCTGTGCGAATTGCGGTGGGCCTAGCAGCCCCCCATTTCCCACTACTTCAGGTGCCTGGGCAACGACTGTTGGCAGTGCCAATTGCAATCAGGCCGCATTGAAAATCGCCTTTCAAATCAGTGTGCCGAACGCTCTGGCTAATGCCAGCCCAAGGGCAACTGGCTGTGCGCCATTGACCGTGCAATTCCAGAATAATTCAGTGAATGCTATTTCATATTCCTGGGATTTCAGGGATGGTAGTCCGGTGAGTTCAGCTACCAATCCAACACACACTTTTGTGAAAGCAGGCATCTATAATGTTCAGCTCATCGCAATCAACCCAAATGCCTGCAAGGTTCGCGACACGACCTACGTGACCATCAATGTGGATTCAAATTCCATGTTGTGCGACTTTTCGGTGAATGTGCTTGACTCTTGTGGGCCATATCGTGCTGCTTTCACCAACAACTCTCAGTATAGCAAGCTTCCGGGTGCAGCAGGTCGTACCAGTTTTCTCTGGCTTTTTGGCGATGGCTCTCAAACCACATTAGTCAATCCCGGCACGCACACCTACGCAGCAGGTGGCACTTACACAATCATGCTCATCATGCGCGACAGCCTCTCCTGCAACTCGCCGGATACCGTTCAGAAAATTGTGACGATGCAAGGCACTCGGGTACTTGCAGATTTTGACATGCCAGACAGCTTTTGCCTGAATGCTGCTTTTTCCTTTGAAGACAAGAGCCAGAATGCCGTGAGCATCCTTTGGAAATTTGGCGATGGCCAGACCAGCACCCTGAGCCAGACCAGCCACCAGTATGATTCGGCGGGCTTGTACACCGTTGTGCTGACAGCGTTTAACCCGAATACCTGCAATAAAATTGACAGCATCCGGAAGCAGATTTATGTACGGGCCCTTCCTATGGCAGATTTCAGCTACACACCCGTTGTGCCGGTACCCAACTTACCCATTCAGTTTACCAACAAAAGCCGGAATGCAGATAGCTACAACTGGGACTTCGGCGATGGCAGCGGCAGTAAGGAAACCAGCCCCAGTCACCTATTTCGTCATAAAGGAACATTCCGGGTTTGCCTCTTTGCCATGTCCCGCGAAGGTTGTTTAGACAGCATGTGCAAGGAAGTTTCCGCCGATGTGCGCACAGCTATTGATGTGCCCTCTGCATTTTCGCCAAACGGCGATGGCAACAATGATATTTTGTATGCCCGTGGTGCTGCCGTCGAAACCCTGGTGATGAAAATCTACAACCGTTGGGGGCAGATGGTTTTTGAGACGAACAACATCCACCACGGCTGGGATGGTAAGTACAATGGCGTGCCGCAGGAAATGGACGCATATGCCTATGTGCTTTACGCCACATTCATTGACGGCTCAGGCGTTGAGAAAAAAGGAAATGTCACCCTAATCAGATAATCTATGCACGGGATAAACTTTACTTCAGGGATAGCCTTTTTCGTGATGATACTTTGCGGAAGCAGTTCCATTGCTCAGGGCATTCATTTCTCCCAATACTTCAATGCTCCCATGCTGGCCAGCCCTGCCAACACGGGTCTGATGAGTGAACATGATTACCGGATTGGAGCCAATTACCGAACCCAATGGGGGGCCGTACCGGTGCCTTATCACACCTACTCCGCTTATGCAGACCTGCAAGCCTTGCGGGCCCGAAATGAGACCAACTGGCTGGGGCTGGGTGTGGCTGCATTCAGCGATAATGCCGGTGATGGGAACCTTTCAATGCAACGCTATGAAGGGTTCATTGCCTACCATGTTCAGCTCAATGAGCACCAAATGATTTCTGCCGGTTTTTCGGTGGCTTCGGTTCAGCGGACTGTTGATTTCAGCAAATTCACCTGGGATGCTCAGTGGGATGGTTTCAATTTCGACACCCGCATGCCCACCAATGAAAAAACCAGCATCAGCAAGACGCGCTACACCGACCTGACTGCCGGACTGAACTACGCCCTTTACCCCAATGAAAACTTGTACATCAAAGCGGGCGTTGGGCTTGCACACCTCAACCGTCCCACAGAAACTTTCTTTGGCAATGCCAATCAAATCGGGTTTAGGCCAACTGCCAATGTAGATGTGCTGGCTCGCATCGGTGACCGGCTCATTGTGAATCCCTCCGCATATTACACCAGCGAAAAGTCTGCAATGGAACTGCTCTATGGCTGTCTGGTGATGGCCAATGTGGGCGATTTGGGTTCTTCCTCCGGCAACCTGCTCATGGGACTTTACAACCGCTGGAATGATGCCGTAGTCGTGGCTTTTGGGTATGAATGGTCAGGACTACGCTTGATGGCCAGCTACGATTATACCGTCTCTTACCTGGGTCAATACATCAACCACAA
>CAYRJR010000227.1:0-3247 GCA_964424655.1 uncultured Chitinophagaceae bacterium | reverse complement strand
ATTCCTTCCGGCTGGGCAATGCTGTGAAAAATGGTGTGGGTGTAGCCATAATTGGTGCACCTAATGCAGGTAAGAGCACACTGTTGAATGCCTTGTTGCATGAAGACAGGGCCATCGTGAGCGAAATCGCAGGCACCACACGCGACACTATTGAAGAGCAAATGAACATCGGGGATATCCGATTTCGGTTTATTGACACTGCAGGTCTTCGCGATGACTCCAGCGACTTTATCGAACAGCAAGGCATGGCGCGGAGCCGGAAAAAGGCAGAAGAATCTGACATCGTGCTTTACCTGCAGGATTGTTCCAGTCCAGATGATGCTACTGCTGTGAACATGCTGTCCCGCCTGCATTCAATGGGGAAACCACACATTCTGATATTCACCAAAAGCGATTTGCTTGCTGAGGAGATTGGCATTCCGGATGATGCAATTCTGATGTGCGCTATGACTGGCGAAGGGTTGGACTTGCTTAAAGAAAGGTTGCTCAGTTTCGTATCGTTGGGTAAGGTGAAGGCTGGCGATACGGTCATCACAAATACAAGACATCTTGCAGCATTGAAAGAAATTGCATCTTCTGTTCGGGATATCCGCAAAGGACTGGAAGATGGCTTGCCCGGAGATTTGCTAGCCTCAGACATTCGTCAGGCGCTCTTTCACATCGGTGAATTGACAGGTGTCGTGCAGGTGGATCGTGATATCCTGGGAACGATATTCGGAAAGTTTTGTATCGGGAAGTAAGTAGCCAACCCCTGATTTTTTATTGAAAATAGCTTGTGACGGGTAAGTACAGGCAATGATGCGCAAGGCTCAGAAACCAAGCCCTGATGGCCGCTCGTACCTTCGGCCTCTTCATGAAAAATCTTCGTTCGCTTCGCAAATATTTTATCCGGTATCGCTGGCGATTTCTGCTTGGAGTGCTTTTCGTGACTGCTGCCAACCTGTTTGCAGTGCTGCCGCCGGTGGTGGTTCGGCAAACCATTGATGGTGTCATCTCGGACATTAACACATATCGGCTCACGAAGGGAATGGGGCTGAGCCGGGAAATGGCCGGCTACATTTTCTCCTTCGTACTGTGGAATGCCATCATCATTCTGGCATTGGCAGCGCTCAGGGGCGTCTTTATGTTTTTCATGCGACAAACAATCATCGTGATGAGCCGGCATATCGAGTTTGACCAGAAAAATGAAATCTATAAGCACTATCAGGAACTGGACACGCAATTCTATCGCACGCATTTCACCGGCGATCTGATGAACCGGATTTCTGAAGATGTATCGCGGGTGCGGCAGCATACCGGGCCGGCAATCATGTATCTGGTGAACCTTTCGGTGTTAGCTACGATGTGTATCTGGGGTATGCTGCGCGTGAATGCAATGCTGACTTTGTATGTCGTTGCTCCAATGCCTTTGTTGGCTGGCTCCATTTATCTCGTCAACAAACTCATTTACCGGAAAAGCGAAAAGATTCAGGCGCAACTTTCGCAACTCACCACCACAGCACAGGAAGCATATTCTGGCATCCGGGTCATCAAGTCATTCGTCCAGGAGCAAAACACCCTGGAGCATTTCAACGACAGCTCAGAACAATATCGTCGTAGTGCAGTGAACCTGTCGCTCACGGAGAGCATCTACTTCCCAGCCATGAACTTGTTCATCGGGTTGAGCTTTCTGGCAACGGTACTCATTGGCGGTTATTTCGTGATTCAGGGCAGCATCACGCCGGGTAATATTGCTGAGTTCGTTATTTACATCAACCTGCTCATGTTCCCCATTTCCAGCCTGGGCTGGGTGGCCAGCATGATGCAACGTGCCAGTGTATCGCAGCAACGCATTGATGAGTTTCTCAACATCCGACCGGCCATTCAGTCGCCCAAACACGGCATTGCAAAATCAATCGAAGGGAGAATAGAATTTGATCAGGTCAGCTTCACCTATCCGCACACAGGCATCAGGGCTTTACAACAGTTTAGCTTAAAAGTTGAGCCGGGTGAAAAAGTTGCGGTAATCGGGAAGACCGGTTCAGGAAAAAGCACACTGGCACACCTCCTGCTGCGCATGTATGATGTGAGCGAAGGGAAACTGCTCATTGATGAAGTGGCAGCACCAGATTATGATTTGAAATGCCTGCGCCGAAACATCAGCTATGCGCCTCAGGAATCGTATCTTTTTTCAGATTCAGTCTTCAACAATATCCGCTTTGGCCGTGAAGATGCTTCTGCTGCTGAAGTGCATGAAGCAGCACGCTTAGCGGATTTGGAGAAGGATATTGAGGGGCTGGCAGAAGGATTTGATACACTAATAGGTGAGCGTGGTGTGATGCTGAGTGGAGGTCAAAAGCAAAGGCTGGTATTGGCCCGTGCCATCCTGAAGCGAAGCAAACTACTGTTGCTGGATGAATGTCTTTCTGCCGTAGATACCCGCACAGAACAGACAATTCTTCACAACCTCCGCGACTACCTGAGTGAGCGCACGACCATCGTCATCACACACCGAATCTTTAGTTCCTGGACATTTGATAAAATCATTGTGTTGGATGATGGAAAAATTGCTGAGCAAGGCACACACGAATCGCTGATGCAGGCAAATGGCAAGTACGCAAAGCTTTACAGGCACCAAACCGAGCAGCAGGAGCAAGTGAATTAGCCTGCTACTTCTTCTGCAAGGCCTGAATCATTTGTTCATCTGCTTCCACAAATTCTCCAGGCATCATGCCTTCAATATTGACTGCCCCGATGGCGTAGCGCACCAGGCGAAGTGTGGGGAATCCTACCGCTGCAGTCATTCTGCGCACCTGTCTGTTGCGTCCTTCGGTAAGCGTGAGTGAGAGCCAGGAATCGGGAACAGATTTGCGAAAACGAATGGGTGGAAAGCGCGGAGCCAATACAGGCTCTTCCAATAATCGGATGGCCTTTGCCGGAAGTGTTCGGTGCGTTTTCCCATCTACACGAATGTCCACTCCCGAAGCAAGAAGTTGTATAGCGACATCACTGACCTGACCTTCCACCTGAACGAAATAACTACGCTGATGTCCGAATGAAGGATCGGTGAGTTGATGTGCCAGCTTTTTGTCGGCTGTCAGTACGATGAGTCCTTCGCTATCATAGTCAAGTCTGCCGGCTGGATAAATATCCTTTGGAAGTTTTGCTCTCATGATCTTATCATTGAAAACCAGGCTTCCATACATTTCAGGTACTGCCATAATGTAATCTCCTTTCTATTTTGCGGCCGCAACCAGGTGCGCATCCT
>CAYRJR010000226.1:0-3292 GCA_964424655.1 uncultured Chitinophagaceae bacterium | reverse complement strand
CAGACTGACGAACCCCTCAGTGTGCGACGCAACGGATGATGGGGAGCGAACCTAAAGCCGACAAACAAAATCGTCAACCCAGGTATGTCTGGAATGACTTGCGGTAGTACCTAAAAGGTAACCTGCTTCAGACCTGAAGCGACTGCACGCAGCCAATTGATGTGCTGTAGCTCCAGCGAGAAGCTGATGCTGTGCCAGAATTTATTGTTCGGGTACATGCTATTGAGGTAATCGCGATAATCCGGGCAGAGGAGCAGCGGCACATGCAGCAGAAAGACATCCTGGAGCAGATGCAGCTCAAGTCCTGCCGAATACAGGATGCGATTACCGGAAGGGCTCACGCTGGCAGCATCAGCATAAGTGCTCAGGTCGAGGTAGGCGCGAATGGGCAATTTGCCCAGGGGCAGGTCGCTGCGCAGGTTGAGCGCAAGGAGCCAGTCATTGCTGCGGCCCAAAGGGAAGCCATACAACGGGGTGGCAATTTTCTGCCCGCCCTCTTGCATCGAATACTGCTGTGCCGCCAGACCTTCACGTTCGTTGCGACCGATGAAGGTGCCATCGTAGAGGTAGTCGTTGCCACCGCTGAAGGTGCTACTCAGCCAGTAGCGATAATCGGAATAAGCATCATCGCTGCGCGAAAAATACTTACCGGCAAAGCCGCGCAGATACAGGCTTTTGTTGGGCTGGTTGTAGTCAATGCGCAGTTTTCCTTCGGCACTCAGCTTTGTGAATTCATCACCGGTCTGCCCTTCGATGGCGTAGGAAAATGGATTGAAGGTTCTTGTGTTTTGGTGCTCATAACGCAGCAGGGCATAGTTGCTTTCCGTAGCCTTGTCGAGCCGGGGGAGGTATTGCGTGCTGTCTGCCGGATTGCGATGATAGGAGAAGTCCTGCTCCCAGATGCCAAAGGCTTTCAGGGTCAGTGCGCGATGGACTGGGCTGAGCGGGTAGTGGTACTTAAATAAGAAACTCAGCGATGGTGCGAGCTTCACATAGCGGGCAAAGAGCTGCGTGGCATCGGGCAGCGTGGCATCCATAAAATGAAAGCTCTTAGCATCTGCCTGTAGCACGATTTCCTGAAACAAACTGCCCGATGGATAAAACCAATAACCTACGGAGCCTGCGCCGGTAAAGGCATTGGAACGAGTGCCCCACATACCCGTGAGCAGATAGCGGAAGCGGTGCTCAGGTAGGCTGAGGTTGTGCAGCAGCAAGCCGGCCATGATACCGTCATATTCATTGTAGCCCGCAGCAGGCAAGGCATACAGCACGGGTGCTTCTTTGCGGCCAATGCCCATACCAATGCGCAGCCCCAGGAATCGCCCATGCAGCAGGCTGCCTTTTTCCCAGCGATTGTTCAGTGCATAATAATCCGGCACATCGTGCGCAATGCGCCAAGTGCTGGCTTCGCTACCGGGGAACTGAATCACTGTGTCGCGGCGGAATGGAGGTGTCCATACCGTGTGCAGCAGGCTGTCTCCGAGATAGGCGCTGATGCCTGCAGGTGCCGCAAAGTCACAATGGTTGCGCAGGCGGATGTAGGTGTTGCCGCCTTGCTGCCACACTTTTTTCAATGAGAAATCAATCCCACGGCTGGTGCGCATGGCACCACTGAAAAACCAATCGGCATTTTGGCTGCCATTGTCAAATCGTCCGGAGCCGGGTGGCGGAATTTCCAGGTTTCGTAATAGCGGTGCATGGCCTGCTGAAAGCTGTCTGTGCCTAAGTCGGCTTCGAGCCAGCGCAAGAAGAGGGCGGTCTTGAAATACACATCTGCGCCATAGTTCAGCTTGCGGTAATTAGCAGAGCTGAGTTGCAGACTTTGGTCCTGGCGGGTAGCAGCAAGCTGATAGTAAAGCTCATCTTCGATGTTGGCTGCAAGCAGTTCCCTGCCTGCTGTTTTTTTCACCAGGTTCTTTTCCACTTTTCGTTCTGCGAAACTGTTGCAGCCTTCATCCATCCAGGGATAGTCACGCTCATTGTTGGCGAGGATGCCATAGAACCAGTTGTGGCCAGCCTCGTGCACCAGCGTCTGTGTCACGGAAAGCCGTGTGGCCAGCCGGTCAATGATGGTGATGGTCGGATATTCCATACCGCCACCGGCCTTCATATCGCCCTCCACGGCCTTGATGCTGCGGTAAGGATAAGGCCCCAGCCGGGCACTGTAGCCCAGTATGGTTTGTTTCAGAATTGAGGTAGCCTGTTTCCAATAAGACAGCTCCGAAGGCAGGCAGGCTGCATAGATGTTCACCTCATGGCCGCCGGGAATCTGCGCGGTGTCGTGGCGCAGGATATAGCGCTTGTCGGCAAACCAGGCGAAGTCGTGAACGCTGTCGGCGTGAAAATGCAGGGTCTTCCATTCAGTAGCGGAAGGGGGGAACTGGTTTACTTTTTTCCGCCATTCTTTGACCCGCGAATCCGGGACTGCAAGGCCTGTATCCGGTCGTTTGCAGAGGCTCTCCCACCAGGCTATTTCCTGGGCATCGAGGCATTCGCCGGTAGCCAAAACGACATAATTTTTGGGCAACGTAATCTGCACATCATAGCTGCCGAATTCGGAGTAAAATTCACCTTGGTCGGAGTAAGGCAAGGGGTGCCAGCCACTACGGTCATAGACAGCGGGCTTGGGGAACCATTGCGAGATGTAATAGGCCTGACCGCAGTGGCCAAGTCGTGAAAAGACCTTGGGGATTTTGACCCGGAAAGGGCTTTCTAAATCAAGGCTGGCACCCGGCGGCAGCGGTTGGGGCAATTCGAGGCGGGCAATGTCCGGGAAGCCCGGATCGCTGAAATAGTTGGCGGCTGCACCATTCACGCGGAAGCTGAGGCTATCAATAAATCCTTTGTCTTCGGAGCTGCTGAAATAGAAAGCCGTATTGCCCTGCTGCACCTGCTGGGCGGTGAAATAAGTACGGTCGCTGCTGTAGGCATTGGGCCAGAGGTGGAGGTAGAGGAAAAAGAGCGTGTCCGGCGAATGATTGGTGTAGCGGAGCTGCTCAAAGCCATGCAGGAAGTGGTGCTTATCATCGAGGCTGACCCGAATGCGTGTGTCCACGCGCTGCTGAAAATAAGGCTGTGCCGAGGCGGAACTGAAAAGAAAAAGGAGCGCCGCAAGAGCGAGGAGCTTCATGGGGTGAAGATAGGCGGCAGACGCAGGCATAGCTACTCAGGCATTCTGAAGCAGTGTTGATTCTTCGCAATTCACTGCTGTCTGGAAGCAATAGTTTATAGCTTGATGAATTTTTTTCCCGGCTTAAGGTTCGCTATGCAGCATCCGTTGCGACGCTCCGTT
>CAYRJR010000225.1:0-3391 GCA_964424655.1 uncultured Chitinophagaceae bacterium | reverse complement strand
GTAAAAAATTGAACTATTCCCGACTGCCACAGTTGGGAATAGTCATTTAGAGCACCCTGATTTTGTTGCCCTGGTAAGGCTTGTTAAAACTTAAGGTACAATGGCTAATTCGCTGATAGAATTTGAAGGAGGCCTGCGCTACCTGTAATTTTACCAGAATACCCTGCTCAAATAATTCTTATCCTGAAGATTCAATTTTCCTCAATCCGGATCATTCATTCAGTAAATACAGAGCAGACGAAAACGTATATTTTTTCAATCCAACCGCCGCCTGCCCAAAGCTGAAACAGTCGGCATAAATCTCCCCTCAAAAGCACATGTTGCAACTCAATCCCAAATCCGTGAGCATGCAAATGCCCAACGGACAGACCGTCTCTATCGAGACCGGCAAGCTCGCACGCCAGGCAGATGGCTCGGCTATCGTCCGCTGCGGTAATGCCATGATTCTCGCTACGGTGGTAGCCTCCAAAGAGCCGAAACCCGGCCAGTCTTTCTTCCCACTCACCGTAGATTATCAGGAAAAATTCGCCTCAGCAGGCCGCATCCCTGGCTCATTCTTCAAACGCGAAGGCCGTTTGTCTGACTACGAAGTGCTCATTTCCCGCCTCATTGATCGCGCGTTGCGTCCCCTCTTCCCTGAGGATTACCTCTGCGAAGTACAGGTCATCGTTACCCTCGTCTCTTCTGACCCCGAAGTGATGCCCGATGCCCTGGCCTGCCTCGCTGCTTCTGCAGCACTTGCGGTCAGCGATATTCCCATTCAGGAAATCATTTCTGAAGTGCGTGTAGCCCGCATCAAGGGAGCGATGGTGGTGAATCCCGTCCGCAGCCAGCTTGCTGATGCCGATATGGATTTCATCATTGCGGCTACAGAGAAAAACATCATGATGGTGGAAGGCGAATCGAAAGAATGCTCGGAAGAAGACCTGATTAAAGCCATTGAAACTGCGCATGAAGTCATCAAGCTGCAAGTAAAAATGCAGGAAGAATTGCGCACCCTGGTGGGTTCACCTGCCAAGCGCGAATGGACTCGCTGGGCCGGCGATGAAGGCCTGAAACAAAAACTGGAAGGCTTTGCCGGTGCCCGCATGCTGGAAATTTCCCGTGCAGCATCCTCCAAACATGACCGCAGCATTGCTTTCAAAGAATTATGGGAAGCCTCCAAACTGCATCTGGGTTCCGACAAGACTCCAGAAGAATGCGGTATCACACCCGAGCAGACAGGCATCGCCAAAAAATATTTCGATGATTTGCAGTACTACACAGTGCGCAACATGATTCTTGATGAAAGCCGTCGCCTGGATGGACGCCGTCTGGATGAAGTACGCCCACTGGCTATGGAAACCGGCTATCTGCCCGGCCCGCATGGCTCTTCGCTCTTCACCCGTGGCGAAACCCAATCACTGACCACGGTTACATTGGGCACGCCAGAAGATGAATTGCTGATTGAAACTGCAGCCACTTCTGACTACAGCAAGTTTATCCTTCACTACAACTTCCCGCCTTTTTCAACTGGCGAAGTGAAGCCCATGCGTGGGCCTGGCCGCCGCGAAGTAGGGCACGGCAACCTCGCCAAGCGCTCGCTGGAGCAAATGATGCCCGGCAAAGAATATCCTTACACGGTTCGTGTTGTTTCCGATATTCTAGAATCGAATGGTTCCTCTTCAATGGCTACAGTATGTGCCGGCTCGCTGGCGCTAATGGATGCCGGCGTGCCAGTGCCCAAGCATGTGGGCGGTGTAGCGATGGGCCTTATTTCTCGCGCTGAAGACGGCAAGTTTGCTGTGCTGACCGACATCCTCGGCGATGAAGACCACCTCGGCGATATGGACTTTAAAGTGACTGGCACCCGCGATGGCATCTGTGGTATTCAGATGGACATCAAAGTGGACGGCCTTTCGATGGATATCATGCGCCAGGCACTGGCTCAGGCAAACCGTGGCCGGATGCACATCCTCGAAGCGATGTATGCCTGCATTCCAGAACATCGTCCTGACCTGAAGCCGCACACACCGCGCGTAGAACAAATCATCATTGATGCTGAGTTCATAGGTGCAATCATCGGCCCTGGCGGTAAAATCATTCAGGAAATCCAGCGTGAAACCAGCACTAAGATTTCTGTGGACGAAGCAGAAGGCAAGGGCTATGTGAAAATCTTCTCTGATAATAAAGAGAACCTGGAAGCTGCTAAGAAATGGATTAAGTCCATCGTGGCACAGCCTGAAGTGGGCGAAGAATATGAGGGCACGGTGAAGAGCATTATGCCTTTCGGTGCGTTCATCGAGTTCATGCCTGGCAAGCAAGGTTTGTTGCACATCTCAGAAGTGAGTTGGAGCCGCCTGGACAGCCTTGACGGGGTGTTGAAGGAAGGTGACAAAGTTCGGATTAAGCTGGTGGGCACCGACCCGAAGACGGGTAAGCTGCGCCTGAGCCGAAAGGTGCTGATGCCAAAACCAGAAGGATATGTAGAGCCTGAAAAGCGCGAACGTCCTGAACGCCGCGAGCATGGCCCCAGGCGGGAACAAAGGCCTCAGAATGGCAATGGTCAGGATTGGCGTGAGCCTCGCCCCAAACGAGATGCAGCATCGCCGGCACATCATCAACATGACGAAGCCACGGCTGCACAGGATATGCCTACACCTGCTCCGGAAGCGGGAAATAGTGATGCAGACCTGATGCTGTAATCAAGCTTTTAATAAAGTCTCAAGAGGCTGCCTTCAAAAAAGGCGGCCTCTGTTTTTTTTGCGGGGCAAGGATGCTGATTTGAAGTCTTGCTTCAGATGCCAGGGTGTCTCCTGCGCATTCCGGGAAAAGCTGGATAGACTGAAAGGCCCCTCAGTGTGCGACGCAACGGATGATTGGGAGCGTGATGCTGCTGACGAAAAAATCATCCACGGAGGTTTCCAGAAGTGACCCGGCCGTGCGGGCGTTGAAAAATCAGGAAGTTGATTGGCGAATGACGTGGGGCGAAAATCAGTTGCGGCGGTCTATGCCCCAGTAGAGTTTTTGGCGAATCGTCTGGAGGAAATTTTGCTCGTCGGGGCGGATGAGTGAGATGGTGAACGTCTCACGGCGGACGGCCAGTTGTACGCTGCTGGTAATGCTTTCCATGCGGGAATCAAGGGTGGCTAAGAATTGCTCTGCGCGGCCTTCGACTTCAAAGGAAAGTACGCTGTCATCGTTGACTACGATGGGGCGGGTGTTGAGGTTGTGTGGTGCAACGGGTGTAATCACAAAGCTGGAAGCCTGGGGAAAAACGACGGGGCCTCCGCAGCTCAGCGAATAGCCTGTGGAGCCTGTGGGTGTGGATACGACTAATCCATCGGCCCAATAGGTGTTGAGGAATTCTCCGTTGATATAAGTATGAATCTTAATCATGGAAGAAGAGTCC
>CAYRJR010000224.1:0-3403 GCA_964424655.1 uncultured Chitinophagaceae bacterium | reverse complement strand
TAGCTCGGCAGTATTGGCTCCCTTGATAGCAAAACCGTGGGGTATATCCCAGTCCTGCTCCAGGTTGGTGATGTGGAAATACACCTCATCGCCCATCTTGATGCCTTCAATATTGTCTGGTGCAAAGTGTGAACGGATGGCTGTGCCATACACATGCACTTTGTTGCCTTCGCGTACCACCTTGGTGGCACCTTCACCTGCAGACTTGTAAGGGTGCTGGCTATCGTCAATCTTGAAGAACTTGACCGAGTTCGGTGAAACCTTATCAGCCAGGATGGATTGAGCATAGTGCGGTTCTCCGATGGTCGGATAGTCGAGCAACAATTTCATTTTATCGCCGCTGATATCGAAGAGCTGGGCACTTTGAGAAAGCTCAGGCCCAGTGGGCAAATAGCGGTCTTTGGTGATCTTGTTGTAGGCAATCATGTACTTGCCGATAGGCTTGCGGGAGTCGCCGCCGGGGATGTGCAGGTGACCGATAGAGTAATAAGTCGGTACCCGGTCCACCACTTGAAGGTCGCTCAGGCGCCATTTTACGATTTCAGAAGAAACGAACATGGAAGTATAGGCATTGCCGCGCTCGTCAAACTCGGTGTGCAAGGGGCCGAGACCTGGCTTTTTCACTTCGCCATGCAGAGCAGCCTCATACTTGATGACGGGGATGCCATCATACTCGCCTTCGAAAGCCTTATTCTTGATTGCGTCCTGAATTTTCTGGAATGAGAACACAGGAATCAGTGCTGCCAGTTTGCCACTGCCTACGATGTATTGACCCGTAGGATCTACATCACAGCCGTGTGGGCTTTTCGGGCAGGGGATGAAATAGAGCAGGCCGGGCAGTTTGCCATCCAGCACAGTCACTTCTGTTTCCATCTTGGAAGTAGCAGAGTGTGTCTTTTCATCGTAGGTGTTGTGTGCATATTTCACAGCTTCCTTCACGCCTTTGCCCTGTTGCATATACTGCTCGGCAAGTTTCCAGTTGATGGCCATGATAAAGTCTTTATCACGCTGTGATGCATTCACCTCAAGCAGGGTGTTAGCCTTTTCAGTATTATAAGTAGAGAAGAAGAACCAGCCATCGCTGGGGCCTTTACCTGCGTGCGCCAGGTCGTAGTCAATACCCGGAGTACGAATCTGAAAAGCAATCTTCATGTTCCCCGTGTTCTTATCTACACTAAGGAAAGAGATGGAGCCTTTGAAATTTTGTTTGTAGCTGGATATGGGCACATCGCCATTATCATTATCCATCGGCACAGAGAAGCGGGTGCCTGCGACAACATACTCAGTGTTGGGCGTTACGAAAGCGGAAGAGTGGTTGCCGGCACTGTTTGGGATCTCAATGATTTCCGTGGTGCGGAAGGTCTTGAGGTCAATCCGGGCAATTCGGGGTGTGTTGTTTCCATTGGCGAAAATCCAGCGACCATCTACTTCGCCATTGGTTTGCGACAGGTCTGGGTGGTGCAGGTCGTCCCAGGGCACAAAGCCATGAGAGGTATTCAGCATGGGCTTGGTCTCTTCGCTATATCCCCAGCCTTTTTCAGGGTCAACTGAAAAGACAGGGATGACGCGCAACAAGCGGCCCGAAGGCAGGCCATAAACGGCCATCTGACCGCTGAAGCCGCCCGAAGCGAAGTTGTAAAACTCGTCGTACTTGCCGGGGGCCACATAGACTTTAGATGCCGCATCGGAAGAAGCTGCGGTACCTGCGCTCTTGGGTTTGCAACCGGTGACTGAGGCGGCAAGGCTAAGGCCTGCGAGCACAATCAGTGCATTTTTTGTTTGGAAGGCCATGTTAAGTGGATTGGTGAATAAGATGGTTATTATAGCAGTTTCTGGATTCCGTATGCTGGGATATTCCTCGTTGCTTTCAGACTGCAAATTGGTTTGGCGCCTTGGGGTGGAAACTATTTACGGTAATGCTGCACTATGATATTCGTCAACATGAAAACAGACGAGGATAAGCGAAAGCTTCAAATGATGGAGGTTTTTTTTGGGTCAACTGGATTTCTTTACCCGGCATCCGTTGCGTCGCACACTTCAGCTAGATTTCGCTACCCGGCAGTGCCCGGAAAGAAACAGGGTAATGAAGAGAAGCTCCTGTGGAATGCTTAACAGCAGCACTGGCCCCTCAGTGTGCGACGCAACGGATGCTGCATCAGGGCACAAAAGCCGGCAAAAAAAGAACCTCAAAAAAAATGAAGCTGCCCCAAAAGACAGCTTCATTGTTCAGAAAAGTAAGAATTAGCGACGCAGTACGTCTATATAGGTCAGGGTATCGTATGTGCTGTGTGCTGCATCGGCGGTGATGACCTCATAGCGAATCGTTAGATAGCCCAAGTCGCGGGTCAGAATCGTAGCATTCACATCCTGCACCGGGAAATAATCCTGAACACCATACAAAGAAATATGCTGCTGATCGCGGCTCACCTCCCAGTGGAATTGAGTAGCTGTTTCTGCACTTGTGCAGAAGATTTTTCCGTGGTCAATCGTGCCGGTAAAGTCCGCATTAAACTGCAATGAATTGTCGCGTACACAAGCCGGCTGTGCAGACCAGTAATCCCAAATTACCGTCTTACGGGTTACGGGATCCAATGAACTGACCTTGCCCGAACTTCGTGTCCAGACTCCGCTGCGCAGGTCTTCTTCAATCGAAGTAGTGCTTTCCGATTTCTTGCAGGCAACGAACAAAAGCGGCAGGGCGCAAAGCGCCAAAATGACTCGGTTCATGAAGTAGCCGGGGCGTTGATTTTTGATTAGCGGCTAAGCTAAATACTTTTTTCGAAGCTGTCAGGTCACGTTCAACTGATTGCGGCTTCATCATCGGGAATCTCCATCCGGATTCGCCAGTTTTTGGGTAGATAATTGTTGACCCGGTTTCCCAGCACTTTCAGCCAGCCCAGACTGCGTCCATCAAAGCTTGCCAGATACCAGCCTTTCGCCATTCCTGCGGGAGCTTCCAGGTTTTCTTTTCTCAAAAAGCCGAGTGCCTCCTCACGCGACATAGACCATACTGGCAGCGCTTCATTCCTGTCTATACTCAAGGCCAGGTCATGCCCGGGAATCCATTCCTTTTGTGCAGCTTGCCCCATGTTTAATCCGTTGCGGCGCAGATACAGACTTGCATCCAACAAATGAAAATCGGGCTCGTGCCAGGGATAGATGGCAGAGACATACTTGCGTGGGTCTTCCAGGAATGCATAGTTGCCGGGCCGAAGAAAATATCGGGCTGCTTCTTCCACCTTCTTTGGCACCGTAGCGCGAAAGCGGGGATAGTAATAGGCAGATGCAGCTTCTGTCTTGCGCAAGGCAGCAATAAAAAAACCTTCCCCGCGAAGCTTGCCCGGAAAACAGCGATAGCCATGTGCCCCGTTTGCTGCTATCGGTTGTACGCCCCAGCTTGCCG
>CAYRJR010000223.1:0-3426 GCA_964424655.1 uncultured Chitinophagaceae bacterium | reverse complement strand
CAGATGCGCGATTTTGTGTACGTCAAAGATGTCGTCCGCATGTGCGTCTGGCTCATGGAACGCATGCCCCAATCGGGACTATACAACATCGGCTCGGGCAAGGCACGTAGCTTCTACGACCTGATTCGGGCACTCTTCCAGACACTCGGTCTGCCGGAGCAGACAGACTTTATTGACACCCCAGCCGACATCCGCGACAAGTATCAATACTTCACCGAAGCCAACATGCAGAAGTTGCGCGCGGCAGGCTACAATCTGCCCTTCCATTCGCTCGAAGAAGGTGTGCGCGACTATGTATCCCACTACCTGGAAGGCGGAAAGTATTATTAGTAAATAGGTCTGTTTCCCGGATGGATTTTTATTGAGCCGGCTTTCGGAATACTATGGAGCATCCGTTGCGTCGCACACTTCGGCTGGATTTCGCTGCGCAGCTTTGCCCGGATGGCTGAGGTATGGACTTGGGAATGCCTTGCACTTGCCTTGCTCCCCCCCTCTACGCAAAAAGCCAAACAGACTGACGAACCCCTCAGTGTGCGACGCAACGGATGATGGGGAGCGAACCTAATGCCGATAAAAAAAATATCCTGAAAAGAAACTTCATTATCCCTAAAAAAGTTTCATCTGGACCAGGAAGGCGGCAATGCCCAAAGCAAAGCCCAGCAAGGCCAGCAGGCTGATGCGGCGCAGATACCATCCGAATTCAATTTGCTCAATACCCATCACAGCCACGCCTGCCGCCGAACCGATGATGATGGCGCTGCCACCAGTGCCGGTGGTCAGAGCCAGGAACTCCCAGAAGTGATGGTCGGTAGGGAAATGACTGAGTGGATACATGCCTTGCGCTGCTGCTACCAGAGGCACATTATCTACGATGGCTGAGAGGAGGCCCAGTGCAGTGCCGATGAGGTAATCGCTACTGAGGCTATGGTCCAACGCAGCGGCAAGATGCTGCAAGGTGCCATTCGTCTCCAGCGCAGCTACGGCGAGGAGGATGCCAAGAAAAAACAAGATGCTGGGCGTGTCCACCCGCTCCAGGGCTTTGGCCACGGTGTAGCGGTTCATGTCTTCCAGGCCATCGGCCCGCCGCTTGTTGATCAGCGTGGTAAGGAGCCACATTAGGCCCAGGGCCAGCATCATGCCCATGAAAGGCGGCAGGTGAGTCAGGGTTTTGAAAACGGGCACAAAAAGCAACAGGCCCAGTCCGAAAAAGAAAATGAGCAGCCCATTCCGTCGATGCTCCTGATTGCTTGGTTGCTCATCAGGAACTGAAAATTTTCGCCCTCGGAAGTGATGGGCAATCAGTAGTGTGGGCAGCAGGCAGGCAATGAGGCTGGGCAGGAACAATTCGCGCATGATGTTTAGCGCGGTGATTTGTCCGCCAATCCAAAGCATAGTGGTGGTCACATCGCCCAGGGGCGACCAGGCCCCACCGGCATTGGCAGCAATCACTATCAGTCCAGCAAACCAAAGTCGGTCTTGCTTGTCCGGAATCAGTCTGCCACAGAGTGAGCACATCACGATGGCTGTGGTCAGGTTGTCCAGCAAAGCAGAGAGGAAAAAAGTAATCGTTGCGACGATGTAGAGCAATTGCCGGAGGCTGCGGGTCCGGATCAGTCCGGTGATAAAGGCAAAGCCATCATAGCTGTCAATAACCTCAACAATGGCCATCGCACCGAGCAGAAAAAACAGGATGGAAGCGATATCAGACAGGTGATGCATGAGCGCATCGCCCGTGGGTTTCATATCCGGTCTTTGGAGTGCCACCACTGCCCAGCAAAGCACACCGGCCAGCAGGGCCGAGGCTGCCTTGTTGAGCCAGAGCCTATGCTCCAAGGCTATCGCTACATATGCAACGATAAAAATCAAGGTGGGGAGCAAGGCAGTCAGGGGCATGAATGTGCAGTAAAAATCTGGCAATAACTTAGGTCGCAAGATGCAGGTTTCAGGCGAATTGCACTACGTCTCAAATGGACTGGCTTGCCTGGCAACAAGCAGTAATTTTTCATAAAAAACTTCAGAGTTATTCAATACTTCCAAATCCAAAATTGTGATGAAAAACGTAGGCATCATTGGCTCTGGCATCGTTGCACAGACGCTCGGAAAAGGATTTTTATCGCTTGGCTATTCGGTGATGCTGGGAAGCCGTGATGCAAGCAAACTGGAAACATGGCAAGCGTCTGCCGGCCCGAAGGCACTCATCGGCACCTTCCGCGAAGCAGCTCAATATGGCGAGTTGCTGGTACTGTCTGTGAAAGGCAAAAACGCGATGGATGCGCTACACATGGCCGGTACGGAAAACATTGCCGGGAAAGTCATCATAGACACGACCAACCCGCTGATAGATCAGGCACCACAAAACGGCGTGCTGGAGTTTTTTACAGACTCCAACAACTCGCTGATGGAACAACTGCAGGACTGTTTCCTAGAAGCCCGATTCGTGAAAGCATTCAATAGTGTGGGCAATGCCTGCATGGTTCATCCGCAGTTCAGCACGGGCAAGCCATGCATGTTCATCTGCGGCAATGATGAGGGCGCACGTCAGGAAGTGAGTGAAATTCTGAATGCATTTGGCTGGCAGGTAGAAGACATGGGCACTGCGGTAGCCGCCCGCGCGATTGAGCCATTATGCATCTTGTGGTGTATTCCCGGATTTTTAAGAGGGGAATGGAATCATGCGTTCAGCGTACTCCACCGGTGATGGCAGCAGGGATTTCATTTAACAACGCAGCAAAAGTCAGGGCTGATTCCAGTACCTAATTTTATTGAGTGCATCGTCTTTTTGTTCGCGCCCTGCTTGTGGCGATTGGTTGTTTTTTCCTGAACACTTCCAGCCTGCTGGCCCAATCCGCCGACTCACTGGCGCAGGCTGTTCAAGGCTTCTTACTATCCCAAAAATGGGCGCAGGCGATACCGCTGCTGCAACAGGCTTATGATGCCCGCCCGGGTGAAGTGTCCTTATATCAGGATTTGCTGAAAGCCTTGTCAGGCAATCGGGATTTCAAAGCAGCGGAACGGCTGGTGGCACAGCAGCAGGAGAAGCGGCCCAGCCCTGCCCTCTTCATTGATCTGGGGCAGGTATTTGCACAGGCAGGGAAAAAATCGAAAGCCAAAGAGCAGTTTGACGCTGCATTAAAAGCAGTGAATGGCGAAGACATGCTCACACAGCAACTCGCCAATCAGTTTATTTCAATCGGCCAGGATGGCTATGCGATACAGGTGTATGAAAAGGTGCAGGGCATCATGCAAAACCCCTTTCTGTATGCGCACCAACTCTCCAGGCTGTATGCCCGGCAAGGCGATATAGACAAGGCTGTAGAAGCACTGCTGAATGACGGCCCCACGCCCTATGGCGGACCTGATGATACTAAATCAGAATTACTGGAGCTGCTGGGAAATGATGCTGGCAGGCTGTCCATTGCGCAGAAA
>CAYRJR010000222.1:0-3444 GCA_964424655.1 uncultured Chitinophagaceae bacterium | reverse complement strand
CATCAGAGATATGAATGAATACAAGAAACTTGGCCTTTCCGACCAGGAAGTGTATCAGTTTCAGAAAGGTGCTGCGGTTGGTGTCCCATTCTCGCAACTGAAGCAATACCTCGCATCGCCGCCTGCTTTGCAAAAGCAATTAGATGCTCAAAGCCCAGGCATCCCTGTGGACACAAGTGCTGAATCGCCCGACAATGAACTGGCTGCCTGGATTCGTGTTGCCCGCAACAACAACCCCTTCCTTCGTATCCTGATTAAGGGGGACGTGAACACAAAATATCCTGCCGTGGATAAGGTTATCAATACGCTTGGCGATATGAAGATTTTCCGATTCAACCTCATCACCAATCTGGAAGCTGTGCCGCCAGGAACGGCTGCCTATGAAGATGCTCAAAAGAAAAATGGTTGATCCGGATTAGCAAATATTCCCTCAGCAACAACAGATACTGACTACTTAATTCAATAAAAGCCCGACAGACATGGCTGAATTAGATACCTCCAGTGGAGGCTCGCATAAAAAAGGACCAGGCGTCAAAAAAGGGAAGAAACTTTCTACCCGAATTGACCTTACTCCAATGGTTGACCTCGGCTTTCTGCTGATCACCTTCTTCATGTACACCACCACTCTGGCAAAGCCCAAGACGATGGAGATTAACATGCCTTACAAGGATAAGAACATGACCGAGAAGGAAAAGAGTAAGGTGAAAAGCAGCACAGCCCTGACGGTATTGCTCAGCAAAGACCACCGTATTTATACCTATGCCGGCATCGGTGATGACCCGACAAAGCCTCCTGTACTTGACCCCATCAACATCACTAAGAGTACTGTGGGCCTGCGGAAAGTAATCATCGCTAAAAAGCAGGAAATTGACCAGCTAAAACAAAGTGGTACTCTGAATCCCACAGACCAAATCACTGTGCTCATCAAGCCAGACACCAACTCTACTTACAAGGACATGGTGGACGTCTTCGACGAAATGACTATCAATGATGTGAAGGTGTACGCGAAAGTGGACATCACAGACCAGGACCGGGATTTCATCAAAAAGACTCAGGAAGCCAACGGAATCCAATAACCAACGGATTTCTTCATCTGGAACCTTACGACAAACTAACGACCGATGGATCTCAATAAACTCCTTAACAGCGACTATCTCGACATCCTTTTCGATGGTCGCAATAAGAAATATGGTGGCTATGAATTGCGCCGCAATTACCCCAAGCGCATCCGTAATGCAACCTTCATGCTCTTGGCACTGGCCGTCTTGCTGATTGGTTATCAAGTGCTGGCTGATACTCTGTTCAGCCATAAGGATAATGGGCCCGTCATCTCGGTGAAGGAAGTTACACTTGCAGAGCCGCCCCCTATTGATAAGACGAAGCCACCACCACCACCCCCACCGCCGGCACCGCCACCACCCGTGAAGCCTACGGTAAAATTCACACCTCCGGTCATCAAAAAAGATGAAGAAGTGAAGGAGGATGAGAAGCCCACACCGCCACCTGACGAGAAGGTTTCCGTAGGTCTAGAAACTAAAGCTGGCGACCCGAATGGTATTGATCCAGGTCTGATTGACAAACCAGGAAATGGCGTTGTAGAGCAACCTTCAGGGCCTCCTGCCCCGGTACGATTTGTCGAGCAAATGCCTGAGTTCCCTGGTGGGCCGGATGCCTTGCAGAAATACCTGCGCGACCACCTTCGCTATCCTGATGATGCCCGTGAAAGCGGTGCAGAAGGCAGGGTTGGTATTGAATTCGTCGTGAGTGAAGATGGAACTATCTCAAATGTCAAAGTAGTACGCAGTGCCGGCAACTCATCCTTGGATGCAGAAGCTATGCGCGTTGTGAAAGGGATGCCTCACTGGAAGCCGGGACGCCAGCAAGGCCGTGCCGTACCGGTGTACTACACACTGCCGATTTCATTCAAGCTAGACTAAGAATTGAACTTTGAATATCGTAGCAACGCCATCCGAAAGGTTGGCGTTTCTTTTTGGGGATTATGATGAACGCTACACAATGCTCATTTTTTTGGGATGCTCGGCCTTTTTGCCAAGGCATTGGCTGCTTTGGGAAACTTGAATTATTGGCTTAACCACCACCGCTTACGTGAACAGCATAATAGCGAACAGAACCCCTCAGTGTGCGACGCAACGGATGCTCTATTGCATTCCAAAAGCTGACTCAAAAAATGATTCAGAAATTCTGAGATTGACAAGGGGCCAGGCTCTGAGTATTTATCCGGCAAACAGCCTTGCAATGAAGAAAGCGGCGGCAGCTGCAGCGCTCCCAATGAGCATCACGCGCAATGCGCCAGACCAGGGGGCGGAGCCGGTGGCTTTTGCCTTGAAATAGCCAAATACAAAGAGGCAAATCACGGTGATGATGCAGCTCAAGCGCAGGGCTTCGAATGGATGGCTGTTGAAGAAGTAAGGGCTTAGTGGCACCAGCCCGCCTACGATGTATGAGCCACCGATATTGATTGCGCTGTGTAATGCTCGTTTCGGGTCTGGCTTTTCCAGACCCAGCTCAAAGCGCATCATAAAATCAACCCACTTCTGCTTGTCGCGGGCCATTTCTTCGGCAATCATATCCTGTGATTCTACACTGAGGCCCAGGCCCGCAAACACATCGCGCACTTCCCGTTTTTCCTCTTCGGGGACCTGCTCCACTTCTTGTTGTTCGCGCAGTAATTCAGCGTCGTAATGTTCTTGTTCGGTCTTGCCGGCAAGGAACCCACCCAGGCCCATAGCGATGGAGCCTGCAGCAATCTCTGCGAGTCCGGCCGTGATGATAATTCCTGTTGAGACAGCCGCGCCACTAAGTCCCGCTGCGAGGGCGAAAGGCACAGTCAGACCATCGCTCATGCCGATGACTACATCGGATAGGAAAGCCCGGGAACTACGGTGCTGTTCCGCGTGACTGCGGTGCAAGTGCATGTCGGGTGTCTTGGGCAGTCGTTCAGGCAAACTCGTGTAGGCTGGTGCGGATGATATCCAAAGCTTCGTCTATCTCACTGCGGCTGATGAGCAGTGGCGGTGCCAGACGGATGATATGGCCATGAGTTGGTTTGGCCAGCAGGCCATGGTCGCGCAGTTTCAGGCATAATTCCCAAGCAGCATCTTTGTGTGGATGGTCAATGACGATGGCATTGAGCAAACCTTTCCCGCGCACGATGGAAATGTTGGAATGGTCTATTGCCCGAAGTTGTTGCCGGAAATATTCGCCCTGAATAGCTGCATTCTCAGCCATTTTTTCATCCTGCAACACCTGTAGGGCAGTGATGCTCACTTTGCAGGCAAGTGGGTTACCTCCGTAAGTGGAGCCGTGTTCGCCCGGGCGTATGCAGAGCATGATATCATCATCTGCCAGCACAGCGCTGACGGGTAGGGCACCGCCAGAAAGTGCTTTCCCGAGGATTAAAATATCCGGACGAACACCTTCATC
>CAYRJR010000221.1:3272-3508 GCA_964424655.1 uncultured Chitinophagaceae bacterium | reverse complement strand
TAGTGCTTTTTCCATTGGTGCCTGTGATAGCAATAATCTTACTGTCGCCTTTATAGCGGAATCCGAATTCTATTTCGCTACACACCTCGATGCTCATAGAGCGGATGGCTTTCATGATAGGCGCCTTCTCCGGGATGCCAGGGCTTTTCACAATACAGTCTGCTTGCAGGATGCGCGTCTCGGTATGCCCGCCTTCTTCGTAAGCAATTTCAGCCTCGTCCAAAACACTCCGATAT
>CAYRJR010000221.1:0-3244 GCA_964424655.1 uncultured Chitinophagaceae bacterium | reverse complement strand
CTCTTTGATCAGCCCCGAGTCACTCAGGAATACGTCCCAGCCCTGCTTTTTACCTAGTAAAGCAGCACCCACTCCGCTTTCGGCGGCACCCAGCACAACGAGCTTTTTGTGAGTGGATTTCATGAGTGTTATGATTTGAAATGGTTCGGTTGGGGAGAATTTTTTATTGCAGCTTGAGCGTTACAATGGAGAGTATGGCGAGCATGATGCCTACAATCCAGAAGCGCACGACAATCTTGCTTTCCGGGTAGCCGAGCTTTTGATAATGATGGTGGAGCGGTCTCATGAGCAGGATTCGCCGCCCTTCTCCATACTTTCTTTTGGTGTGCTTAAACCAGGCAACTTGTACGATGACGCTGAGGTTTTCAATCAGGAAAATCCCACAGATGATAGGAATCAAAAGCTCCTTCCTCACAATGATGGCCAGCGATGCGATGATGCCTCCGAGAGCAAGGCTGCCCGTGTCTCCCATGAAGACTTGTGCCGGATAGGAATTGTACCAGAGAAAACCTACACAGGCCCCGACAAATGCCCCAATAAACACGGAGAGCTCACCCAGGTTGGGGATGTGCATGATGTTGAGATAATCAGCAAAAACATAGTTGCCGGACACGTATGCAAATACCCCCAGGCAAACACCGGCAATAGCAGAAACACCCGTCGCAAGGCCATCAACTCCATCCGTAATGTTGGCTCCATTACTCACCGCAGTGATGATGAGGGTCACAAAAAGGATGTAGAGCAAAGGCGTGAGCCAGGACTGTGATTCCTTACCAAACATGTTGCCCAGTTTCCCGAAACTCAGTTCATGTGTTTTTGTGAAAGGCACCGTGGTGACTGCACTTCTCACAGACACGTATCTGCGCAATTTGCCCTGCTCATCCTGCCTCATCCGGGGATTACTCACCACTTGTTCTGTGGCATTGTAAACCGGCAATTGATCACCCTTCATCTCTCGGCTCGTCACCACATTATTGTTCCAATACATCACAGAGCCTACGATGATGCCGAGGCCAATCTGACCGGCAATCTTGAAACGACCGGCGAGGCCTTCTTTGTTCTTTCGGAATACTTTGATGTAATCATCTGCAAAGCCTACCAGCCCAAGCCAAATCGTGCTCACAATCATCAGGATGATGTACACATTCATCACCCGTGCAAACAGCAGTGTCGGAATCAGGATGGCAGATAAAATAATCAACCCGCCCATGGTGGGTGTGCCTCTCTTCTTGTTTTCTCCTTCGAGACCTAAGTCACGGATCGTCTCTCCAATTTGCTTGCGTTGCAGCACCGCGATGAGGCGTTTGCCAAACAGCATGCTGATGACGAGCGACAGGATGATGGCCATAGCGGCCCGGAAAGTGATATAGCTCCACACCCCGGCCCCGAAAAAGCCATAGTGCTCGCGCAGCCATGTGAAGAGGTAGTAGAGCATGAGGTGATGGTTATGGTTGGTGCCCGTAGGCAATCAAGTACTGTAGCAGTTTCCTGTGATTATTTATCTAAGAGTTGAAAAGTCTGGGTGAGTATTTCACGGTCATCGAAGTGGTGGCGGATGCCTTTTATCTCCTGATAGCTTTCATGTCCTTTCCCGGCAACAAGGATGATATCGCCTGCATGTGCCAGGTTGACTGCGGTCTTAATAGCTTCTTTACGGTCGGTAATGCGCAACACTTTCCGACGTTGTGCGGTGCTCAGTCCGGCCTCCATTTCATTCAATATTTCTTCCGGGTCTTCGCTGCGTGGATTGTCGCTGGTGAGTACAGCCTTCGAGCTGTGTTCACAGGCTGCCTGAGCCATGATGGGGCGTTTTGTCTTGTCCCGGTCTCCGCCGCAGCCAAGGACGGAAATCAATTGTTGCCCGTCCTGACGCAACTGATTGATGGTGGCCAGTACGTTGATGAGTGCATCTGGCGTGTGGGCATAGTCCACAATACCCAGGATGCCTTCCTTGCCAGAACGATAGGTTTCAAAACGGCCAGGAGCACCTTGCAGATTGCTGAGTTTTTCCAATACAGTTTGCTTTTCTTCACCCAGCAACATGGCCACACCAAAAGCAGCCAGAAGGTTGTAGGCATTGAAGGTGCCGATGAGTCGGCAATGCAGCTCTGCACCGTTGAAGTCGAGCACCAGGCCGCTAAGGTTATTCTCGAGCACCTTGCCTTTAAATGCTGCTGGCTGGCGCAAACTGAATCCAGACTTTTCTGCCCGCGTATTTTGTAGCATCACGGCCCCACGTTTATCATCCAGATTACTCAGCGCAAACGCCGTGTCTGGCATATCATCAAAGAAGCGCTTCTTGACGCGGATGTATTCATCAAAAGTTTTGTGGTAGTCAAGGTGATCGTGTGTGATGTTGGTAAACACTCCGCCTGCGAATCGGATGCCGGCAATACGACGCTGATGAATGGCATGGGAGCTTACTTCCATAAACACAAAAGCGCACCCTGCTTCCTGCATTCTACCCAGAAGACGATGCACAGAGATGGCATCCGGCGTTGTGTGTGTCGCCACCTCACGTTCGGTTCCAATCAGGTTCTGTACGGTAGAGATTAACCCACAGCGATGGCCTAAAGCAGTAAAGAGTTGGTAGAGCAACGTGGTCACTGTCGTTTTGCCATTGGTGCCTGTAACGCCTACCACCTGCATCGCAGCAGAGGCATTTCCGTAAAAAGAATCAGCAATAAGGCCGGCAGCTTCAGCGCTGTCCTGCACCTGGACATAGCTCACGCCTTCCTTCATTTCCGCAGGAAGCACTTCGCAAACCACAGCCGTTGCGCCTGCATCTACGGCCTGAGGGATAAAACGATGTCCGTCTGTATTTGTGCCATGCAAGGCAATAAAACACACACCTGCTTCTGCCTCACGGCTGTCAATTGTCAATGCAGAAATGGGCACATCCAGCTCACCCAGGACTTGCCTGGGATGCACATGCAGCAAAAGGTCGCGGAGCTGAAGCATGATGAAGTGCAGTGAAAAATTGTGTGTGTAGTGTTAGCCTAATTGGATGTTGATGACAGCGCCTTTGGCAATGGCGCTACCGGGTGGAATACTTTGACTGATGACTACGCCGCGACCTTTCACTTCCACAACGATTCCAGCACGTTCCAGGAGGTACACGGCGTCTCGAAGGCTCATGCCGCTGAGGTCTGGAACTGTTCCGGCAGGAAGATGCTGACGGAACAACTCTGCCTTATGATTCGAATCTGTGCTGATGCGTGTGAGGACCCTTGTATTCCATTCC
>CAYRJR010000220.1:0-3553 GCA_964424655.1 uncultured Chitinophagaceae bacterium | reverse complement strand
CCAACAGAAGCAGGATTCCGTAGGGTGTTGCGGGTAGGAATGTTGGCTCGCCCAGCAACATCTTCCCTTGTGACATGGGGTGAAATCCGTCCACATCCTTACTTGGATTTATCGCATTAATAACTGCTGTCTCAGAGATTTGTTTGGGCAAAGGGAGCTGCACCAGGATACCATCCACAGAGGCATCTTCATTGAGTCGCTGTACCTCGGCCAGCAGTTTTTGTTCCGTAATATCAGCCGGCAGGCGCAGCAGTGTAGAACCAAAACCCAGGCCTTCGCAAGTGCGCACCTTCGAACCGACATAAACCTGAGAAGCCGGATTATCACCCACCAAAATCGCCGCAAGATGCGGACTACGTTTGCCTGCTTCGCGCAAGCCGGCGGTCTCTGTCTGGATGCTTTGCAGGATATGCGCCGACACCCCGGCACCGTCTAAAATTTGCATGGCGGCAAAGGTAGTGGGGCCGCTTGTGGCGTAAGGAGAGAAAGTGATTGGGGAAACATTTTTTAGCCAGCTTTCGGAATGCTATGGAGCATCCGTTGCGTCGCACACTTCAGCAAGATTTCGCTATTCAGCTTTTCCCGAAATAGCCATTCAGTAATAGCCAGGCCCCGGCCTACCCTACCACCTGACCCCCGCCTGATACAGCACTTCCCGGATAGCACAATAACTTTTGAACACGATAGGCCCCAGCTCGCGCAGGCTCACCCATCGTGCCTCCTGAATATTTTCTTCTGCTTGCGGGATTGGCGTTTCCGAAAACTGTCCTTTCATCCGGAACCAGGATGTCTCCTTCAGCAAACGATGGCTGCCTTGCACATAAATGTGATACGTCACGCCTATTTTCTCCCCCATGTCAAGTTGGGTCAGGCCGGTTTCTTCCTGCACTTCCCGCAACGCACACGTCTCTATGCTTTCGTCCGCATCCCGTTTCCCTTTGGGCAAGTCCCAGCGCCCGCGGCGGTAGATCATCAGCACATCGCCACGTTCATTTTCTACCACGCCACCGCCGGCCTCGATAGGATCACAGCTCTCATATAGCGAGTCCTGCAAAGCCTCCCAGGAAGCATCTTCGATGACAGCGCCCGTGGTGCGGGGGCGGCTCAGGTGCTCAAAGGCTAAGCGAAAATTTCTGGCAAAAGCTCCCGTGAGTGCCAGATAGCCTGCCGCAGACGGATGCTTCCCCACAAATTCGTTGGCATCATGGGTCAGGATTAAAGGCTTGTCGCAGCAATAAATTTTCTGGCTGAAAGGCATAATGGGCGCAGGTTTTACGAAAGCCACAGGCTTTACCGTAGGTTTGGCGGCTTTTATGAATACTCCTCAAGATTTTGCCGCCCGATTGCTGCAAATTAAAGCCCTGCAGATAAACGCCGGCAAACCTTTCCAATGGGCTTCCGGCTGGCTGTCGCCGGTGTATTGCGATAATAGAAAGGTGCTCTCTCACCCCTACCTCCGTGATTTTGTGAAGAGCGAGCTGGCCAATATGGTGCTGCATCATTTCCCGGATGCGGAGGTGATTGCCGGCGTGGCCACAGCAGGCATTGCCCACGGCGTAATGGCCGCCGACCTACTGAAACTCCCATTCATCTATGTGCGCTCAAAGCCCAAAGAACATGGCATGGGCAACCAGATAGAAGGCGAACTGAAGCCCGGACAAAAAGTGGTGGTGGTGGAAGACTTAGTCAGCACGGGCAAGAGCAGCCTGCAAGCCGCTGAGGCCATCCGCGCTGCCGGTGGCGAAGTAGTAGGCATGTGTGCCCTGTTCACTTATTCTTTCCCGGCTGCTGCGCAAGCCTTCGAAGCTGCAGGCGTACCGCTTCACACCATCTCAGACTACCCGGCTTTGATGGAGGTGGCGCTGACCCAACAGCTCATCAGCGAATCCGAAAAAGAGACCCTGGCACAATGGCGCACGGCCCCTGAGCTTTGGGGGCGTTAGTACTGAAATAGCGCGGGGCAGCGTGAATCCATTCCGGCACTAACCCTTCGCACAAACAACGGATTCCGGACACAGATATGCCCGTTATGACCCCTTCGGATAGTAAGTGGAAAGCCTGGTTACAACTGATGCGCTGGCGCAACCTGCTCATCATTGCACTGACCCAGCTCATCGCCTGGAGCTGTGCGGTAGTGCCTGTGCCCGGGCTGCATGTGCTCACGCCGTTTCATTTCCTGCTGCTTTGCCTTTCCACACTTTGCATCGCCGCAGGCGGATACATCATCAACGACTATTTCGACATCCGCATAGACATCATCAACAAGCCGGACAAGGTGATCCTGGAGCGCATCATTCCGCGCAAGCAGGCCATCATTGTGCATTCGCTGCTGAATATCCTGGCCATTGCGCTGGCTGCCTTGCTGGCTATTCCTGCCGGGCATCCGGAATGGCTGTTGCTGCAAATTTTTTGTACGGCCCTGCTCTGGCGTTATTCTACCCACTGGAAGCGGCAGTTTATGATTGGGAATATCGCCGTGTCGTTGATGACCGCATTGACTGTGGTGGCACTCATCCTCTACGAACCTGCGCTGCACGAGGCCACCCGCACACTCTGGGTGATGCATCGTTTTCAACTCAGCCCCATGACGGCCCTGGCCACTCTGGCATTTTTTGCTTTCGTGCTCACCTGGATGCGCGAAATCGTGAAAGACATGGAAGATTTTAAGGGTGATGATGCTGAAGGCTGTGTGACGATGCCCATCCGATGGGGCCTGCTGGCCAGCTCCCGTTTTGTGCAGGTGCTGGGCATACTGGCTATTCTGGTCTTGCTGGCTGCGCTCGCCTGGATGGCCTTGCAGTTGCGTCGTCCCTGGCTGCATGTACCGCTCTATTTCATCCTCGGTACGGTGGTCGTCCCGTTGGGCATCTGGTGCTGGCGGCTGCCCCGGCGCAGCGGGCCGGAACACTATCACTTAGTGAGTACCCGGCTGAAAGAAATCATGATTTTCGGTGTGCTTTGTCTGGCCATCCTGACCTTGTAATTATGAAAAAACTTATCCTGGCATCCGGCTCGCCCCGGCGCAGGCAACTGCTGGAGCAAGCTCATATTGAATTTGAAGTCGTAAGCCCGGATGTGGATGAGACGAACCCTGCGGGCATGAATGGCGAGGAGGTGCCCGTTTTCCTGGCCCGGAAAAAAGCCCATGCCGTAGCCGAAAATTATTCCGGAAGCAATATCCTGGCTGCCGACACGGTGGTGCTGCTGCATGGCGACATTTTAGGTAAGCCCGCCAACGACTATGAAGCCAAGGCCATGCTGACGCGGCTTTCGGGGAATATGCACCGCGTGGTGACAGGCGTCTGTCTGTTGCTCAATGGTGGCGAACATGCTTTTTCGGCTATGACTGAGGTCTATTTCCGCCACCTGAGCTACGAGCAGATTTCGTTTTATGTGGACCATTACCATCCTTTAGACAAGGCCGGCGCTTATGCCATTCAGGAATACATCGGCATCATCGGCATTGAGAAAATCATAGGCGATTACTACAACGTGATGGGCCTGCCGGTGGGCGATGTGGTGCCCTTGCTGGCTTAGGCTGCACCCGCTTTGA
>CAYRJR010000219.1:0-3664 GCA_964424655.1 uncultured Chitinophagaceae bacterium | reverse complement strand
TATTTAGTTTCCCAACAACAGGGACGTTATCAGCAAAGGCAAACACACCCCACAAGTACATTTATGTCAATTGCGTCCAATGGTTCCCCAATGCTGCCGAAGAGCCTCTTTCGTACCCCATGATGATGCCCCGCCCTGCCTCTTTCCGGGCAAAGCCGACCTGCGAAATCCAGCCGAAGAGTGCGACGCAACGGATGCTCAATAGCATTCCTATAGCCGGCTAAAAAAAAAAGTCCTACCCAAAACCACTGTCAGCACGGTCAGGCGCAGTTCAGAAACTGGATGCTGCTTCCCTATCCGCTAACTTTGCGCCCATTCTAAAAAATAGCTCGCTCATGAAAATTACCGTAGTAGGCGCCGGAGCTGTCGGCGCCACCTGTGCAGACAACATTGCTCGTAAGGAATTGGCCGAAGAACTGGTGCTTCTCGACATCCGCGAAGGCTTCGCCGAAGGCAAGGCTTTAGACATCATGCAGACCTCCTCGCTGTTGGGCTTTGACACCCGCGTGGTAGGCAGCACCAACGATTATAGCAAGACCGCAGGCTCCAGCGTCTGTGTCATCACCTCGGGCATTCCCCGCAAGCCCGGCATGACCCGAGAAGAACTCATCGGCACCAACGCCAAGATTGTAGAAGGCGTAGCCAAAAACCTGCTGCAACACTCGCCCAATGCCATCATCATCGTCATCTCCAACCCGATGGATACGATGACTTACCTGGCCCTGAAGTCCACCGGCCTGCCCAAAAATCGCATCATTGGCATGGGCGGTATGCTGGACAGCGCCCGCTTTAAGACCTACCTCCAGCAGGCGCTGAATTGCTCGCAGAACGACCTCCACGCCACCGTTATCGGTGGACATGGCGATACGACTATGATCCCGCTCACGCGTCTTACTTCGCTGAATGGGGCTCCGGTTTCGGACTTCCTCTCTGCCGAGCAACTGAAGCAGGTGGCTGCAGATACGATGGTGGGTGGTGCCACACTCACCAAGCTACTGGGCACATCAGCCTGGTATGCACCCGGCGCTGCAGGAGCCGCACTGGTAGAAGCCATCGTGCGCAATGAGCGCAAGGTGTTGCCCTGCTGTGTCTATCTCGAATGCGAATATGGCCAGAACGACATCTGCATGGGCGTGCCCGTTGTGGTGGGTAAAAATGGCTGGGAAAAGGTGATTGACCTGCACCTGAATGAAGAAGAACAAGCCGCCTTCAACAAGAGCGCCGATGCTGTACGCACGATGAATGGGGTCCTTGCAGAGGCTATGGCCTAAGTGGAATATTGCTTTTAGATGTTGAGGCTGCCTTCTTGAGGTGGCCTCAATTTTTTTGCTGACTTGGGGAAAGAAACTGCCTTAAAAAGCGGAACAATTCAGTTACCTAAGCGTGCCAGGCCTGCTTTGGCTTGCTGGTCTATACTGGCCTGAAAGTCGTGGTCGCGCATGGATAGCGCCTCCTGATAATAGCGTTTTGCTTCTGCGAATTGTCGCCGGCTTTCATAGATGCCGGCCATCTGCAGTGCCGAGCGGGCAGCAAAATATTCAGGCCGCTGCCTGCCCTTATTGATGACTCGCTGATAGGCCTGTACGGCCTCAGCGGCATCGCCATTTTCTTCTAATGCCCGTCCGAGGCGGAAGTCATATTCCAACTGGTCACTCAGGCTGGGAAATGCAGCAGCAGCAGTGCTACGCAGCTTACGTAAGGCTTCTGCGGCATAGCCCCCGTCAATAAGGAGCCGCGCAGCAAGCAGCATCGGATTGGGCCATTGCCCGTCTTCGGCAAACCGCTGTGCTTGTTTGTCGGCATCGGTGAGGGTATTGCCTTCGCTGAGGATGCGCTGGCGGAAGCTGGCAGCCATTTTATGATTGCCGAAGAGATATTCAGCCAGCGCAGCCTGCTGTAGGGCATCTTTATTGAACAGCTTACCAGTGTTTCGTGACACATACTGCTGAAGGTATCCGATACAATCCTCATCGAGCCGAAGCAGCAAGGCACTACCCAACTCTAAGTCGAAGACAGGCCACGCACTGCTGCCAGGCAAGCTTTTGGCAGAACGTAGTGTTGCAATAGCCACATCGGCACGGCGTGAAGAGATGGCCAGATTGGCCCGGATAAATGAGCGCATCAAGTTGCCGACAACAGGAAAATCCTGATTGTCGTTCACGAATTGCCAGACTGCTTTTTTATCACCACCGAATAGAAAACGGAGGTACACATCCAGCAGCAGGGCTTCTTCCCGGAAGGCATTGTTCGGGTTGGGATGGCTGCGTAAAAAGGTATTCAGCCGGTTCAGGCCGTTTTTGAAATTGCCACCCATGCCCAGGATGTCGCTTAGCCATTTATAGGAGTCAGGGATGATGCCGGCCAGGGCTTCTTCTGCACCGTATAAGGCATCATCGTCTTTGAAGGTTGGGAAGCGGGTAGCATTCTCGCGCAGCAGCAAGTAGGAGCGGCGAAAGCCCCAAGCGGTTTTAAACTGCTTACCCTGTCGCATGTGGATGAGCGCCCAATGGAGCTGCACGCCCGCAATAGCGAGGCGTTTCCAGGGGGCTGCATCATTGGCTCTGGACAAGCGTTCCAGGCGCTCCTCCTGCCCGTTGTTTCAGTTCGTTGGGGTCACCGTTGAAGAGCAGCAGGAGGCAGTCGCCATAATCGGCGATATAAGTTGCGCAGAGGTTGTAGGGGCGGCTGAGAATTTCTTTTCGAATCAGGGCATCACCATCTTCAATACGCAGCGCCATATAAGCACGGTACGCCTCGGCACAATTAGTGTTGTAGTCGAAATAGTAAGGATTAGGTGCCTGGGCAGATGCTGCAAAGGGTAGGAGCAGCAAGAGGCAAAGCAGGCGATGCATGAGGAGTCAAAGGTAGCTGTGCAGCCTTGCAGCAAAGCTTTTTAACGCAATTCCAATTCTGGATGAAGGAGGGGAGCCGCCTATCTTTGCGCCACTCATTTTAAAACCAAAATCTCTTTTCCCCATGAAGCGAATGAAGACTGTAGCTTTTACACTCCTGCTTGCCTTCGGTGCGTTCAGCGCCATTACCTACACCTCTTGCAGCAAGGATGAATGCAAGGATGTAACCTGCGTCAATGGTACCTGTATTGGCGGTGCTTGTAGCTGCCCTACCGGCTATGAAGGCACACAATGCCAAACAGAAAGCCGCACCAAGTTTATTCATCAATACACCGTCAACGCTTCTTGCCAGGCCTCTTATGTTGCCAATATCACCGCAGGTACCGGCTCTGATGTAACCCAGGTGGTCATCTCCAATCTGGCTAACATGAACTCCGCCGCCGGCACCACCACTACGGTTACTGCCACTGTAAACGGCAATGAAATCACAATTCCGGAACAAAACGTAGTAGGCTTCACTTCTGCCACCATCACGGCCAGCGGTAGCGGTACCATTGCGAATGGCGTCATCACAATGAACTATACGGTTAAGGCCGGCACCACCACCAATACCTGCACCAATACAAGCTGGCAATAATTCCTACACGGCTTTTTAAGTTGAGGCTGCCTCGAAAGAGGCAGCCTCTTTGTTTTGTGGCATTTCTTGAAAAAATCTTATTCTGCCACACTCACCCTCCGGCTGAACGTTTCCCCATCTGCCGTGATGCGCACGAAGTAGATGCCGGGCGCGGCACCGCTCAGGTTCATCTCCT
>CAYRJR010000218.1:0-3670 GCA_964424655.1 uncultured Chitinophagaceae bacterium | reverse complement strand
GCAAACACCCGAAGCCACGTGGCAACCGTGAAATCCGGTGATGGTAAAGAAGTAGTTGAAGAAGTCATGCGTGGACTGCATAGCCGCAGCATGGTTGGTAGCCGTCAGCACATGGCCCGGATAGTTACCAAAGAAATGCTGAATAGCAGCAGCCGGCATACTCAGGTCTGTGAAAGACCCCCACCAGCCACCTTCATGATACAGGTGCGTCCATTCCCAAGCCTGGCAGGACAGGAAGGCAATGCCTCCGATGATTGTCCACAGCAGCCACTTCACCACACCGCGTTTATCGTTGTAATGCCCTGCGTGTACGGCCAACACCATCGTCACCGAAGAAAGGATGAGGATGAAGGTCATCAGGGACACGAAAACCAGTGGCAGGTTTTTATCGCCGAAGAATGGAGCAGCATAGAATACGGCATTAGCTTCCGGCCATACGGCTGAGAAGAAACGGGTGGTGCCATAGGAGATGAGCAATGCACCGAAGGTGAAGGCATCCGATAACAGGAAGAACCACATCATCATCTTGCCGTAGCTCACATTGAAAGGAGAGCGCCCGCCCCCCCACACTTTAGGGGCTTGAACGGCGGCTGGGAGTGGTGCAGTGGTCGTGCTCATAATAGTTGCTGGAAATGAGTCTTAACTTTTTAGGTGCGCAAATTTTGCAAAAAAATTACCGATTCAGCAGGAAGAAAAGGAATAAATAAATCCACAAGACGTCCACGAAGTGCCAGTAAGTAGCTACAATCTCCAATCCGGTGGCATTATACACCTTCACATTTTTCTGGTAAGCCCGCCAAAAAACAATGCCTAAAGCCACAATGCCGCCCAGGATATGGGCCAGGTGCAGACCGAAAATGATGAACAGAAATGATTCTGCCGGGTTGCCTGTCAGCTTCACGGATTGCATAATGGTCGTCCCATTGGCTAGGGTCAGCGCCTGAGGCACTGCATAGAGCTGATAAAAACCAAGCACCTGCAGCACGCCAAACAATAGGCCAAGGCCCAGTGTCGTTGTGGCCAGCACCCGATACAAAGGCATCTTTCGCTTGCGAAATGCCCAAAGGCTGAAAGCTATGGTGACGCTACTGATAATGATGACTGCGGTAGAGAAATAAAACTCATCAGGCATCTGGAATATGCGCCAGTTGCCCTGCCCCATACGGACGATGTAGGCGGAGGTTAATCCGGCAAACATCATGGCGATGGAGCCCATAGCCAGCCAGAGGGCGAACTTATGCGGGTGAACTTTCCTCCGCTCTGTCACCGCAGGCTTCATGATTCCTTCCATTTTTTCAAGAGGATTACTTTAAAAAACAAATCGCTTTCAGACAGGAGTCTGCCTATACCTAAAACTTATCGAAGTAGAGCGCCAGCAGTACCACCGGCAAATAGATGAATGAACCGAACATCACCAGCTTCGCACTGCGTTTATCGTTCTTTAGGTAGAACTGTAAAGAAGCAATGAAATACAAGATGCCGCAGGCTATTGAGATATACATGCTCCAGTTTCCACTCATCCCAATCATCCTCGGCAGCAGCAGCAACGGTATCAGCACGATGGAATAGAACATGCACTGCAAGCCTGTGAATCGGGTCTTCCCTTCATACGAAGGCAACATCCGGAATCCGGCTCGGGCATAATCCTCAAAGCATACCCAGGCTATAGCCCAGTAATGTGGGAACTGCCAGAAAAACTGAATCAGAAACAGCAGCCAGCCGCCCAGACCCATATGGCCTGTAGCAGCTACCCAGCCAATCAGCGGTGGCATCGCTCCGGGCAATGCGCCGATGAATACTGAGATGGGATGTATCCGCTTCATGGGGGTGTAGGCAAACGCATACAGACCCAAGGAGAGCAGGGAGAGCAATCCCGCCAGGGGATTGAAGGAAATGGTAATGAGCAGGCTTCCAATCAACCCCGAGCTGCAAGCCACGATGATTGCCTCCAGGGGCATCATCCTGCCGGCAGGTAAGGGACGGTTTTGGGTGCGGTGCATCAACGCATCCGTCTCCCGCTCGATAATCTGATTGAGTGTGTTGGCGCCGCCGGTCACCAGCATGCCGCCAATGAACAGCTCAAGCACCGGTGCCAGTTGAAATGAGATGCCGGGCGCCAGCAGGTAGCCGATGACCGATGAAAAAACCACCATGAAGCTCAGGTTGGGCTTCAATAGCTGGCTGTAGTCGCGCACACGGCCTATCAGCAACGCGGGCATACGACCTATAGCAGACTCTGCTTGCAGCATGATTCCTTTCTACAATTTATTGGGGGATGGAGCGCGGCGAAGTTACTGGAAGCAGCCAATAAGAGACTCTGTTGCCTTAAATCAAAATCATCCACCATTTGTCTTGGTTGAAACTGGCATCTGATACGCCCACTATAGCTACCATGACCCGGACCAGGTGTTACGGGAACAGCCAAATAGCGAACCGAACCCCTCAGTGTGCGACGCAACGGATGCTCCATAGCATTCCTTCTGCCGACTAAAAAATAATCCTACTGGTAACGACCCGCCGGAAGTCGTGCGCTCTGCCTCATCGCCTGCTGCGCGGCAGGTATGCATACACATAGCAGACATCGTGCTGGTAGTACGCTATCTGCCGCATGTTTTGCTCAATCTGACTGCTGCGTTTTTCGCGCTCCGCATCCGGGAATCCGCCGGTGTAGAGGAAGAAGGCGGTGTCTGTGATGCCGTGAGTGACTTGTGCATAATCATCGTCCCACTTGAGGCAATGTGCACCGAGCAATGAAGCATATCTGGCCTTGCCGGGATGCAGGCGGGTGTAATAGATGTAGGTGGGCACGCTGCCATGATGCACGTACAGCCCGGAGCCGCGCCCGCCCTGTGTCTGAATCCAGTCCAGTCCACTGGTGATGGCATCGGGAGGGAAGGGGTGCAGCAGCCGCTCCGCCATGTATGCATAGGCATTTAACAAGCCAATGATGACGAACACTACCCAGGCGGGTTTGCTCAAACGCAGGCAGGCACCGAAGCCAACACCTGTCAGCAGCAGCCAGGCGGGCATCATGAATAAGATGACTCGGTCTATCAGCGAAAACTGATGTAGGCCGGCAGCGAGCAGCACCAGCATGATGGGCAGACCGGCAAGCAGGAACAGGCGCATGCTTTTCCGGAACAGCAGGTAGCCTCCCAACAGAAAGAAGAAGAGGTTGCTCAGAGTGGCTAAGGCATTCCAGCCGCCGATATTGGACAGGATATCTTCTATCCTGTTCCAGTTGTGAAGCCATTCTGCACGGCTCTGCGGTAGGGCGAAGAGGAAATATTCCTGATGATAATTCTGGAGATAGCTACTCCCGATTTGCGCCTTCAGGATACTGAAATAATAAAGCAGGAATTGCCCTAACCAGAGGATGCTGAGCAGCAGCAGCGGCAACAACCGACTGAACTTTTTTTCGAGCAGTAAAGGCCAGGCATAGTAACAGCCCACACCAGCCAGGATGAACACCGATGGCATCGAAGACCAGATGGCCACACTGCCCGCCACAGCCCAATACAGCACAAAACGCCTCGCGGAAAGCAGTGTTGCATCCCATCGCAGCGCCAGCCAAAACAGCAGCAAAGCGATGAACATATCCGGCATGTACTGCTTCAGCTCACTCGAATATTTTACGAAGATGAAGCCACAGGCGAGGTAAGCCAGAGGT
>CAYRJR010000217.1:0-3698 GCA_964424655.1 uncultured Chitinophagaceae bacterium | reverse complement strand
ATTTCGTTGGCACTGTGGGCGGCGAGCTGGTATCACACTTGGCGGTGTGCCCGTTGTTCACGGCGAATGCGTATCGGGCTACGCGCCTAGTAGTAATGCCGGAATGGCAGGGTGCAGGAGTAGGGGCCAAGTTTCTAAACTGCGTCGCGCAATATCACCTCGATGGGCACGGACGCTGCGGCAATAAATACCCGACCTTCTTTCACACTTCGCACCCGCAGCTCTGCGCATATCTGCGTCACGCCAAAGGCTGGCGTCAGACTGGCGCCCGGCTATACGGCGGCAATAAGGCGCGTAGCATTGCCAGCATGCAGCGGACGGGTAAGGGAATGGGCGATAGCGGCCGGAAAATGACGGCGGGCTTTGGCGGCCATTTCAGGGCAATACAATCATTCAAATACGAGGGGGCAAATCAACATGAGCAGTAGAAAATTGAGAATTATTATCAGCGGTCAGAAATACTTCGGAGCCGAGGTGTTGAGGCTCTGTATCAGACGCGGGCATAACGTGGCGGCGGTGTGCTGCCCCTTAGATGACATGTACATTGGCCAGCTCGCCCGGCTGCATCGCATACCTAGGATAGCGGCGGGAACGCTTAACGCAGAAACGATGCCACCGGGCATAGACCTGGGCATTACTGCCCATAGCTGGGATTATATTGGCAAGAAAACTCGGTTTAAAGCGCGCCTTGGCTGGATAGGCTATCACCCCTCGCTGCTGCCGCGCCATCGCGGACGGTCGGCCATCGAGTGGGCCATCCGCATGGGTGACGCCGTGACAGGCGGGACAGCCTATTGGCTGAATGCCGGCATCGACCGTGGCGACATAGCCTACCAGGACTGGTGCTGGATAGACCCGGCACTGAGACTTTGCCAGCCAAAGAAGGCGGCGGGAACGCTTTGGCGGGATGAGCTGCTGCCGATGGGCATAAAGCTCTTTGAGAGCGCTTTGAGGGACATTGAAAGTGGGATTATCAGAAAGGCGCCTCAGGACAGCAGATTCAGCACCTTTGAGCCGTCCACGGAAGTGGACGACGTATATAGGCCTGACTTGCTAATGCTTAGGAACATAGTAGTTTAGGGCCGTGCGAGTGAAGCAAAAAATGAACTTTTCGTTTTGCCAAATTGAGCCGTTCGTTTTCGCGTTTATAGAAGCGGTCAGGCGAAGGGAGATACCGGAGCGGAAAAGATTGCCTTTTTTCGGAGCAGCATTATTTAAAAAAAAGCCCCCGGTATTCCGGAGGCTTTTTGTTTTGCTTGAAATTCAGCTTAGAACTTCGGGCAGGAGAAGTTGTAGTTGGGGTCGCCGGCATGACGAACAATCTTCCCGTTGAAGGTGAGCGAAAGCTCGTATGCACCAGCACCACCAGTCGCAGGAGTGAATGAAGAAGTGTTCACGTCATAAGAAATGCCGAGCGCCATTTTGGTCCATTCGAGGCCGATGTAGGGGCAGAGGCCATCACCGTAACGATACCAGCCGCCGAGGTAAAAGACTGTGTTTTCCTTAGCTTCTTCATGGCCCGGATTCAGGATGAAACCGGCTGCAGCACCCAACATGACTTCTGTGGCAGAAGCCTGATTTTGATACAGGGCAGAAGCATAGAGTTCCATGTTCTCATTGAGGTCAAACGAGCCACCGAGGTAGGCATTGTAACGGCGATGGATGGTGTTGGTTCCGCTCAGGAAGCTTTCTGTAGGGGTAGTCAGGTGGAAGATAGAACCGCCGATATAAGCAGTGGCATAATCGCTGACCCGACCAGAATACATCAGACCCAGATTGAAGTCGGGGTAAGTCAGATCCCTATTGTCCAGATGCTCTGAAGTGTTGTTATTAATTTGGCCCGTAATTGGGTCGAATTGGTCTTCGAAGGCAAGCCTTGAGAAGTCAATAGCTTTTTGAACCAAAATGCCCTGAACGCCGAAGGAAAGCGTGTGTTGTTTTTCGAGACCGAAAGCTTTGTGATAAGCAGCCGAAACGCCAATTTGGATTGCTTGCAACGCACCAACACCAGAGCGGTCATAGGTGCCAATCAAGCCAATTCCCAAGGCGTCACCTTCCGGCAGGCGGTTCTTGAGCGTAGCCATATCAAAGGAAATGACACCTGTTTGATATGGATTATTGGAAACCGAATACCACTGAGAGCGATAGTTGGCAGCCACACGAATATCGCCTCTTACTAAACCGGTCAATGCAGGGTTCAGCGTGAGTGGAGAAGCGAAATACTGCGTATGGTGAATGTCCTGAGCGTTTGCTATGCTCAAAGCAGCGATGGCGAGGCCTAAGCTGAGTAATATTCTCTTCATTGCCAGAGTGTGATTTGAAAGAAGTTGTGGTATTTACGGTTCAGAAGCCAAAGTAGGTTTATTTCCCTAACCATACAAGACGGCCTTTGGGAAAATTTGGTTGGGTCAGAGCGAAATTTTTTTTTCAGGCCTGCGTTTTTGGACCGAACGAAAGGTCGCCGGCATCGCCCAGACCGGGTACGATATAGCCGCGTGCTGTAAGTTCTTCGTCAATATCCCCAGTCCAGATATGCACTTCCGGATGCCTGCGCATGATGAGGTCAATGCCTTCGGTGCAGGCAATGGCGGCCACGACATGTATCTGAGCGGGTTTTCCAGAGGCTTTGAGTACATCTAATGATAATGCCAGAGAAGCGCCGGTAGCCAGCATCGGATCTGCAAGGA
Source organism: uncultured Chitinophagaceae bacterium (assembly GCA_964424655.1). Classification (GTDB taxonomy): domain Bacteria; phylum Bacteroidota; class Bacteroidia; order Chitinophagales; family Chitinophagaceae; genus UBA1952. Next base: position 1,011 of record CAYRJR010000217.1, on the reverse strand, counting down.
TGAGCACTCGTCCGCTTAGTTCAGGAGCAGTGAGATATTGCTGGGCAATTTCGAAAGAACCATCACGCTTATGCCTGCGGTATGCAGCAATGAATGCGGCATCTGCTTCGTCAAAAAGGTTCATCAGGCCCTGATGCAGTGGGAGGCCGGCACGCAGTATTGTTGCTATCACGGGTTGGTGGCTCAGCGACTTACAAACACATTCGCCCATTGGAGTTTGTACGGTGACTTCTTCGTAATTGAGTGTTTTTGAAATCTCGAAAGCTGCTATTTCTCCAATCCGTTCCAGGTTGCGCCGAAAGCGGGCACGGTCGTTTTGCAAGGCTACGTCTCTCAAGGCCCGCATCCAGACTTTCAGAAGGGAATTATGTTCGGAGAGATTGGTAATCATGCGAGGAAAGTGTAGAAAACAGAGTGGAAGGAACGATTGCTTTCTCAGTATTAAACCATGCTGGCTGGTGTGATTTCCCGCAGGCTCCCGCTTTCTATTTTCATCACCCGGGCAGGGAATTTCTGAATCAGTGAATAATCATGGGTAGCCATCACAACTGCCGCCTGATAATCTCTGCAAATGCTGAACAGGAGCTGCATAATTTCAGTGGAAGTATCTGGGTCCAAATTGCCGGTAGGCTCATCGGCTAAAATAAGCTTGGGTTTGTTGAGCAATGCCCGGGCTATGTCCACTCGTTGCTGCTCGCCACCACTCATTTCGTAAGGCATCTTGTGCCCTTTATTTTTTAGTCCCACTTTTCCCAAAACGGTGCCAATGGTTTCTTCGATAACAGCTTTGTTTTTATGGCCGGTTGCCTTCAAAACAAATTCCAGATTGTCATGCACATTCCGGTCAGTGAGCAGGCGGAAATCCTGAAACACGATGCCCAGGTTGCGACGCAATTCAGGGATGTTTTGCCAGCGTAATTTCTTGAGATCTATCCCACACACATGGCCATCTCCTTCTTTGAGGTATAAGTCTCCATACAGCGTTTTTAAGAGGCTGCTTTTACCCGTACC
>CAYRJR010000216.1:0-3753 GCA_964424655.1 uncultured Chitinophagaceae bacterium | reverse complement strand
CCCGACCAGTTCGCGCACTACGCCATAGCCGTGTTCGCCATAGGTGTGGTTTTCGATAGCATAGGCGATATCTCCTACCCGATTGTGTGCTCTTGCCTGAAGGATGCCACGTTGCAGCGCTTCTTTAGTGATGCGCATCATTTCTAGCACTTCGGGGGCTACGTTGCCGACGGCAAAAGTGTAGGCATGGTCACCATGATATCCGTTGCGGTAGAAGCCGCAGTCCACAGAGATGATATCCCCATCGCGCAGCTCATAGTCGGAAGGGAAGCCATGCACCACCACTTCATTCACAGAGATGCAAAGCGAGGCCGGGAATCCTCCATAACCTTTGAAAGAAGGGATGCCGCCATGGTCACGGATAAACTGCTCGGCCATCGTGTCCAGGGCTTTTGTTGCCCGGCCTGGGCGAATCATTTTCGCCACTTCCGTCAGGGTAGCCGTAACCATCAGTGCGCTTTCGCGAATGAGGTCAATCTCTTCTTCTCTTCTTATGTGTATCACAGTATTCTTTTAAAGAAGTATCCCGCAGATTTCACTGATGATCGCAGAAACCCTATTCGGTGACTCTGCGGCTATCTGCGAAATCTGCGGGAAGTAAAAAATTCCGCAGGCTGCCTTAGATCATCGCTGCCGGCTGCCGGCCCGCCAATCGTCCGGTTTTCATCAGACCATCATATTGACGCATCAGCAAGTGGCTTTCGATTTGTTGCAAAGTATCGAGGATTACACCTACACCAATCAGCATTGAAGTGCCGCCGTAAAAATCTGCAAAGCCACCGGTAATGCCGAGGATACGCGCAGCACCCGGCAATACACCAGCCACAGCCAGCAAGACAGCGCCAGAGAGCGTGATGCGGTCCATGATGGTGGCGATATAGTTGGCGGTAGGCTCACCGGGTTTGATGCCGGGGATGAAGCTGTTGTTTCGCTTCAGGTTGTCCGCCATATCCGTCGGGTTAAAGGTGATGGCTGTGTAGAAATAGGTAAAGGCAATTACCATCAAGGCATAGACCAGATAGTAAGGCCATTGGTTAGGGTCGCCGATGGAGCGAAGGATACCGCCCGTGTTATTGGGGTTAATCATGCCCGCCACAGTTTGGGGGATGAACATCAGAGCCTGAGCGAAGATGATAGGCATCACACCCACCATATTCACCTTCAGAGGAATGAAGTCGCGGGAACCGCTCACCTCGCGAGCAGCATTTGAAGAGCCGATAATGCGACGTGCATAATTCAGCGGCACGCGGCGAACACCTTGCGTCAGCAAAATCAGACCAACGATGACCGCGATAAAGAAGGCAATTTCAATGAGGAAAATCAGCAAGCCACCAGAACCGCCACCCTGAGCATTACGGGCATCAAACTCCTGAGCCATTGAATGTGGCAGACGGGCCAGGATACCAATCATGATGATGAGTGAGGTACCGTTACCAATACCCTTGTCTGTGATTTTTTCACCCAGCCACATCACAAACATGGAGCCGGTAGTGAGGATGACTACGGTACTCAACGTGAAGAAGAAGGGAGAGAAATGCTCCAAGTCAAGAGCTGCCTGATATTGAGGAGAACCAAGGAAGGTAGTTGCGTAAGCAATACTTTGGAAAGCCGTAACCACTACGGTCAGGTAGCGGGTCCATTGGTTGATTTTGTTACGTCCGCTTTCTTCTTTTTGCAGCTTAGCTACTTGCGGCACAATGATGCCTGCAAGCTGCATAAAGATGGATGCCGTGATGTAAGGCATCACACCCAAAGCGAAGATGGCCGCGCGAAGGAAGGCGCCACCCGAGAAAGAGTTAATGAGTCCAAGGATGCCGCTACCGCCAGAAGTCTCTGCCTGGTTGAGCATATTGGGGTTGAGGCCGGGTAGCGTGATGTAGCAGCCAACCCGATAAATCAATACCAGCAACAGCGTATAAAGAATCTTCTTTCGGAGCTCTTCAATGCTCCAGATATTCTTCAACGTTTCGATGAGCTTCTTCACTGAGAAATATGATGTGTGCGAATAGTAAAAAGGAGTGCGAAGTAACGGAAAAGGCCGATAAGTCGCGGCGTTGAAAGGCTTCTTAGTCAGCAAAAAATGACTGCCTTAACGAACCTGACAACTCATCAGCCTTCCGGTGACTGGAAAGACGAGAATCAGATCAGCTCAACACTGCAACCTGCTGCTTCCAGGGCTGCTTTTGCTTTGGCTGAAATGGCCGAAATTCTGAAAGAAAGCTTGCTCTTCATTTCGCCTTCGCCCAGCACCTTCACTTTATCTGTACGGGAGATGAGGCCATTGATATAAAGGTTCTCTTCAGAGAATTCCTTGAGCTCATACTTCTCAATCAGGAAATCGAGGTTGCCCAGATTGAAAACTTTGTATTCAACACGGAATGGGTTTTTGAAACCACGCTTAGGCATCCGGCGCTGGATGGGCATCTGGCCACCTTCGTGAGCGCGTTTGGTCTTGGCGCCTGTGCGGCTTTGTTGCCCCTTGTTGCCCTTACCGGCAGTAGTGCCGAGTCCGGAACCTTCACCGCGACCTATGCGTTTCGTGCTGTGAGTTGCGCCCTGTGCAGGCTTAATGTTGTTGAGTGCCATGATTTGTTCTTTTGTTTACTGCTTTGCCCGGTTACGTTTTTCCCGGATTTCGCGGCGAACGTACCGCTCGCAATTATTTAATGATTCAGAAATGAGAACTGCCAGAGTCCTGGCCAGGTCCATCCCGATAGAAAGTGTCTGTTATCAAACACCAACTGTGCTTAGCCAGCTACTTCCTCGACCTTTACCAGGTGGGCAACTTTCGCAACCATGCCTTGAATTTGAGGAGTGGCTTCCACTTCTACTGAGGCCTGCATTTTACGCAAGCCCAGCGCCACCAGCGTGCGCTTTTGGCGTTCCGGGCGGTCAATGCCGCTCTTGATCTGTGTGATTTTAATCTTAGCCATTTTTGATACTTATTATCTGATTTGACGCTTGCTTTCTATGCTGCGAACCAATGAGGTGGCAGCTTTAGTACATCAAATTATCCGTTGAAAACCTTTTTGAGGGTGATGTTCCGGTCGCGAGCCACCTTAACGGGTTCACGCAGCAGGGAGAGTGCCTTGAATGTTGCCTTCACCACATTGTGCGGATTTGCAGAGCCAAGGCTTTTGCAAAGCACATCGGTAACACCGGCACTTTCGAGCACTGCGCGCATAGAGCCTCCGGCAATCACACCGGTACCATGCGCAGCGGGCTTTATGAGCACCTTAGCAGCCCCTTCTTTCGCAAATTGCTCATGAGGAATAGTGCCCTTCATGACCGGGATGCGGATGAGGTTCTTCTTCGCGTCATCAATGCCTTTGGTGATGGCTTCCTGCACTTCCTTGGCTTTGCCCAGGCCATGACCGACAACACCATTTCCGTCACCCACAACAACGAGTGCGGAGAAGGAAAATGCACGGCCACCTTTTGTAGTCTTGACCACGCGGTTGATGCCGACCACTTTCTCAGTGAGTTCGAGGTCGCTGCCTTTCACGCGGTTTGATTCTTGATTTGCCATTTTTCTTTTGTATTCGCTTGAATGCCTTTGCTAATTCTCTTTGATTCGCAATCTGTGAACCCAGGGGTCAGAGATGTACTGAATGGATGAGCTTATTTGCAATCAGGCTTATTAATTTTTAAAACTTAAGCCCTCCCTCGCGAGCGCCATCAGCGAGGCTTTTTACGCGTCCATGGTAGAGATAACCGCCGCGGTCGAAGACGCAGGTTTCGATGCCTGCAGCT
>CAYRJR010000215.1:0-3801 GCA_964424655.1 uncultured Chitinophagaceae bacterium | reverse complement strand
GCATGGCCACCGTGACAAACGTTGCGATGTAGAACCAAATGGCTACATAGAGATGCTTCTCCCTGCGGCGCATGATAGTGCCAAACATGTTCCAGCCGAAAATGACCCAGACCACTGCGATGAGGATATCCAGAGGCCATTCCAGCTCAGCATATTCTTTACTGGTGGTGTATCCCGCCAGCAGGCTGGCAGCCCCAAGCACGATGATGAGCTGCCAGCCCCAGAAGTGGATTTTGCTGAGCAAATCAGAATACATACGAGCCTTGCAAAGCCGTTGCAGGGAGTAATAAACACCCATGAAAATGCCATTACCTACGAAGGCAAAGACAACAGCATTAGTGTGAACGGGTCTTACCCTGCCGAAAGTGGTTGCGGGCAGGCTAAATGATAATTGCGGGAAGCTGAGTTGCAGCGCAGCCCAGAGGCCGGCCAGCATGCCCACAATGCCCCAAAAGATGGTAGCGTAGGTAAAAAGCCGGACAATCTTATTGTCATAGCTGAATTGATCCATGGGGCCTAAGCTGCTTTCGAGCGCTGAGTTGGTGATCTGCGTTTTGCTGGGATCCATGCTGGGATTGCGTTGGGTGGTTTAAGTGTATGTGTGTTGAAAAAAAGCTTAATCATCGTGTAGCATGCGCATGGCTGCTCCCTGCTTGTCGTCATATTGCCCAGATTTTACCGACCACAAAAAAGCAATCAGGAAGCCGCTGGCAACAGCCACAGAAGCGAGAACCAGTATTAGGAGCGCACTCACGAAACAGATTTTTTGAAGGCGTAAAACTATCCGGGGCTACAGGCGGTGGCCATGATGTTTGCTGAGCTAAATACTGATTTCTGTCAGCGCGGTGTTGGCTATTAAAACAAGTAGCGACTACACGCGTACAGGATATGAACCGGCATTATTCTTTGACATGATCAGCCGGGAAACGATGGTGCTAAATCCAACACTGATGAGTACAATACTCAGTGTACTTGCCGGCATCAGGATGGCTGCAATGAGTGGATGCAAGGCAGCGCGCATGGCAAAGTATAAGCCTACTAAATTGTATAACAGGGATAGGCCAAATGCGATGTGAATGATGTGACCTCCCCAGCGAGCCATAGTCAGCAGGGCCGGCAAGCTGCTTAGCTTGGATGCGTCTAGGATAGCATCGCAGGAAGGCGTGAAATTGTTCACATCTTCTGCCAGCGTGATGCCCACATCGCTTTGCTGTAAAGCGCCGGCATCATTCAAGCCATCACCAATCATCAATACGTTTTCTCCCTGATGTTGGAGTGAATTAATATATCGGAGTTTCTCTTCGGGCTGTTGCTGAAAATGCAAATGACTATTTCCGAAAAGTTGCCTCATGCTGCTGAGATGACGGAAGCCATCACCGGAAAGCATCGAAAACGTATGGCGTCTTTCCAACTGGCGAAACATACCCTGCAATCCTTTCCTCATGCATGGCTCTTCATGGAAATAATAGAAGCTGCCATCAATACGCACCACCAGGTCCGCCGACTTTGGGCTTCCACAAAACAAGGCATTGCCCACCAGGATACGCCGGCCCCGCACAATGGCCCGAACTCCTGAACCTGCCACCTGCTCCCATTCCAGCACATTGCACCGCTCCTGTGGACCAAGAAATTCAGCCAAGGCACGGCTACGCGGGTGGTTATTGCGGGTGACAAGCGCAGCTACCAACCTTTTTTCTTCAGCCGAAAAGGGCATTGTGTTTAGGTCGGGACGTAACCTGCTGCCTGTGGTGAGTGTGCCGGTCTTGTCGAAGACTACATGGCTGATGTTTCCTAATTTTTCAATCACTGTAGCATCACGCAGGAATAAGCCACGTTCCGAAAACAGCCGCATCAGGGATCCATTGGTGAAGCTAGCACAGAGTAGCAGTGCACAGGGGCAGGCTACAATGAGCATGGCAGACACAGCAGGGATAACCTTCGATGAATCATGCATGAACCACCATATGGCTGTGATGGCTGCCAGCGAAAACAACACTACCGTGAACCAAAGGCTGAGTCGGTGCACCTGGCTGCGACCATAAGCCTCTACTTGTTTGTCTTTTGAAAAGGCGTGATTATTCCAAAGTGAGCTGAGATAGCTTCCAGCAACAGGCTTTTCGACGACCAACAGCATTTGATCTCCCTTTTGCCGGCCACCTGCATAAGCCTTTTGCCCGGGTTGCAGGCATTCAGCCTCACTCTCGCCAGTCACGAAGCTGTAGTCAATACGAGCATCGCCTTCCAGCACTGTGCCATCCGCAGGAATAATTTCTTCACTTGAAACCTGTACGATGTCTCCGGCTTTCAGGTCATGCAGGCTGCGGCTTTCGAGGCCTTCGTCCGTCTTTACCGAAACAGCAATGGGAAAATAAGCCTTATAGTCGCGATGGAAAGAAAGGCTGCGATAGGTACGCTCTTGCACCACCCTGCCCACGAGCATAAAAAAGACAATCCCACTCATGCTATCTAAATAGCCGCTGCCGGTGCCACTGAATATCTCATAGAGGCTTCGTAGGAAAGTGATGAGAATAGCCAGTGCAATGGGTGCATCAATATTGAGTACAGTACCGCGCTGTTTCCTTGAAGAAAAGATTTGCCGAAGGCTCTTGCCGGCATTCACAAAAAACTCGGAAGAGCAATAGAAAAAGACGGGAAGTGCCAGTGCCACACTCAGCCAGCGAAACAACTGTGTGAAACGAGCTCCAATATCTTCCCCCCCGAAATACTCAGGGAAAGCCAGCATCATTATGTTGCCAAAACAAAATCCAGCCACGCCGAGCCGGGCTATCCGCCTGCGGTCAAAGGCATGCGTTGCAGCACGCTTACTACTTGCATCATCGAGGCTGATATATGGCTCATAGCCGATGGTGCTGAGTAATTCGGCCAATTGCCGCAGGCTGAAGCGATCATGACGAAAATGAACTGTGAGTTCTTTGGCACTGAATGAAAGCCTGCTTTGTGTAATTGCAGGATTAATCTGCGACAGGTGCTCAAGCAACCAGAGGCAGGAGGCACAATGAACGCCAGGGAGGTAAAGGGTTATGATACTGTAATCAGCAGAACGAAAGCTGCAAAGCCTTTCAGCAATTGCATTGTTATCTAGGTATGCAAACTTTTCGTTGCGTAGCGATTTGATTTGCGTCAGGCCAGGGTGTTGCCCGATTGCGTAATAATTGCACAGGCCCTTCTGAGAAAGAATCTCATAGACCAGCTTGCAGCCATCGCAGCAGAAGGCTTTATCATCGGATCTGAATCGGGAAGAAAGACAGGGCGTGCCGCAATGGTAGCAGCAAAGCGTATCGCTGTCTGCAGTATTCAGGTCTTTGCTATCAGAGATTCTCTTAGAGTCGGGGTTACTCATGTGCCCAGATTTTGCGCTGCAATTCTTTAATCAGCGGCACCAGGGCAGACTCTTCGATAAACAGGATTTCAGCCAGTAATTCTTCTACTTTGATAACCGTTGCACGGAAATCGCGCAGCAGTTCACTACCAGTAAGCGACGAATCAGGAAGGGCCAGATTGAAAGGATGCAGGTGTTCGGCAAGCTCATGCAGGCTCATATGTGCTTCCTGGATATCAGCCAGGTGGCGTGCATGTTGCATCTCGCAACGATCTCCGCAGGTACGGCAGTCATGACCTTCTTCTTCTTTCTTTTTTAGTTCCTCAAAATAGGGCAGGATGACCAGGCGGCGCAGGCGCATGTATTGCCCGAGCTGTGTATTGAGATTGGCGCAGAGGCTGGTGTATATGCGGAGCTTCGCATCGTGATCACGATATTGTACTTCTGGCAACAGAGTGCCC
>CAYRJR010000214.1:0-3809 GCA_964424655.1 uncultured Chitinophagaceae bacterium | reverse complement strand
TGGGACATTTTTCGTGACCACACTTCCGGCGCCAATCATTGCTCCGGCACCGATTTCAATACCGCCGAGGATGGTAGCACCGGCGCCAATGGAAGCTCCCTTGCGGATGATAGTGCGGGCAAAACGTTCGGGATATTGTTTCGAGCGGGGGTAGAGGTCATTGACGAATGTGGCGTTGGGGCCTATGAATACATCATCTTCCAGCTCCACACCATCCCAGAGATAGACGCCACTTTTCACAGTCACGCGGTCGCCAATGATGACATCATTTTCGATGAAGCAATGGCAATTGATATTGCAGTGGGCACCTATCCGGGCCTGCGGCAAGATGACACTGAATTGCCACACAATGCTGCCCTCGCCGATATGCGGCGTCTGTACGTCTGCCGAGGGATGGATTTGAGGCATGAGTGTATAAAATAGTTGCGGGTCGCCTGCAAGTTCGGGTGCAAAACGGATCAGGCTCCTTTCACGTGACCGGTTTTGAAAGTCGGATAATCGCGGATATAATCTTCCGCAGCATAATGCATGTTGCAGAGGCTTAGCAAGACGGCATTGTGCGAAAAGCGCATGGTATGCCAAAAAGGAGGAGGCAGCAGCAAGCCTTTATCCGGGCTATTGAGTAAAAAGGTTTGTTGTTCACCACTGCGGGATTCGGTGGTGATGTCAATGATACCGCTTACCGCTACCAGCACCTGAAACAACTCATGGTGGGCATGGCCGCCTCTCTCGACATTATTGGGGGTATAATAAGTCCAGTAAACCCGCTCCACTTTGAAAGGAACATTCTTCTCCATTTCGGCAACCGTAATAAAACCCAGGTTGGAAGCGCCATGAGATGGGAAGTATAAGAGTTGGGGAGTCTCGTTCATGAATTAAAAAGTCTATTCTGTGCCGGGTTAATCCTGTATATCGCGGCTGACACGCCCATCGTGCAGCAGGTAATGCTGGCCACTTTCCGGGCAGCTTGCGCGGCCTTGTTCATCAAAATGAAGGCGATGGCCATACTCGCTCATCCAACCAATCTGACGGGCAGGATTCCCGACTACCAGGCCATAGGCAGGCACAGATTTGAGTACCACCGCGCCGGCACCGACAAAACAATAAGCGCCCAGTTCAATGCCGCAAACGATGGTGGCATTGGCCCCGATGGTAGCCCCTTTCCGGACCAGAGTTTGGCGATATTCCTGCTTACGCGGGATGGCGCTACGCGGGTTATAAACGTTGGTGAATACCATGCCCGGCCCTAAAAACACATCATCTTCACAGCAGACACCTTCATAAATCGAAACATTGTTTTGCACCCGGACATTCCTGCCAAGAATCACCTTAGGAAAGATGACGCAGTTCTGTCCAATGCTGCAATCTTCGCCAATCTCACAGCCGGAAATGAGGTGGCAGAAATGCCAGATTTTAGCCCCGGCAGCGATGCGGACACCTTCGTCAACAATAGCAGTTGGATGCACGAAATATTCCATCATTCAAAAGGAAGCCGCCGCTGATTGGCGGCGGCTGGCAAATAACATCATTTCAGAGGAAAAAGCACTCAGGCATCCGCTTTCTTTTTACTCCGTTTTTTCTTCTTGAAAAACCTGGCGAGGCCACGCTTCGAATCGTTCTTATCGTCTTCGTAATAGCCCTGGCCATTGCCACCATAGCCGTAGCCATAACCGTAGCCATAGCCGTAGCCATAGCCATAGCCATAGCCGTAGCGCTTGTGGTGTTCTACGCCATTGAAGATGATAGCGGCATTATTCAGCTTGCCATCTTTCCAAATCATCTGCAACATGCGAATGTGCTCCTTCACCGTGCGACCCTGGCGGGTAATGAGCAGGTTGACACCTGAGAATTGAGAGAGAATAAAGGCATCACTTACCATGCCCACAGGAGCTGTGTCAATCAATATCACATCGAACATTTCCTGCAACTCTTCAAAGAACTGGCGGTTCTTTGGGAGCAAGAGTAATTCTGCCGGGTTTGGCGGAACAGGGCCGCAATTGGCTACAAACAAATTGTTGTGGATGCCCGAAGGTTTAATCACCTTATCCAGCCCACACATATCGGCAAGGTAGCCGCTGATGCCGCCTTCACGGCTCAGATGCAGGCGCTCAGAAATTTTGGGTTTGCGGAGGTCAAATTCCAGGATGATTACCCGTTTGGATGCAATGGCTAAGGTGAGGCCCAGGTTGATGGTGACGAAGGTTTTACCCTCACCACTGATGCTGGAAGTCACCATCACAACTTTCTTATGTTCTACGCCGGACGACATAAAGTCGAGGTTAGCACGAACGAGTCGGAACTGCTCGGCAATACCAGTGCGGATAGACTCGCCGACAACGATATCCTGTTCAGAATTGTTGTTGCTGATGCTGCCCAATATTGGAATCTCCGTGAGGTTAGTGATGTCCCCTTCATTACCCAGTTTGTTGTTGAGTAATTCACGCACCGAGAAGACCGAAAGCGGCAGGGCAATACCGGCAAAAATGGCCAGAATATATACCATTTTTGGGATGGGGCTGATGGGGCCTCCGCTTGCGTAGGGTGCTACTACAATCTTCGACTTGTTGGTGATAGAACTGGCAGAAATTTCATTCTCAAGCTGCTGCTGATACAGCATCAGGTAAAGGCTGTTCTTCGTTTCGTAGCTACGTTGTACGTCTTTGATGGAACGGTCGAGCATGGGCACAGAGCTTAGCTTTCCTGAATAATCACTGGCGGTTGCAGAAGCTGCTTTTAATCGTACATCTATGCTGGCCGTCACTTTATCCGCAGCATCCATGATGCGTTTGCGCACCGAAGCGAGATTGTTTTCGGCTAACTGTCTTTCGCCGCTGAGTTTGGGAAATTCTGGACTGGAAAAATGCTCAAGCTGACTCAGGGCCGTGTTGTATTCTGCAACTAAGGCCAGCAAGCTGGGGTCATCAATGGGCAGGCCGGCAATGCCGCTGTTGGTGTTTTGTACGCTCTGGCGCAGCATCCCTACAACCCGGCGTTGTGTTTCCAACTGATCTATCTGCTGTTCTACGGCACTTTTTGCAGTCACATACGCGCCCGCCTGCGAGCCTACGTCCACCACACCGTTTTGGCTTTTAATATTTGAAACCTTGATGTCGGTATTCTTCAGTTGCGACTCAAGCTCCTGCAATGAATTTCGGATAAACTCTCGGGTGCGTTCCGCTTTCAGTTCTGCATTGGCCAGTTCATCGCGCTGGTAGAGGCGCAGGATGGTATTCTGGAAATCCACGCCCCGCTCGGGTACATTATCCGTATTGGACAGGTCGAGCATGGAAGTACGCCCATCTGTAGGTGAGACTTTATAATTAGCCAGCATGGTACCCACCATGGCAGAGGCAGGCTCCAGATGCACCCTTATCTCACGGTCGAGGTAGCCTTTATTCACCTTTGGCCCTTCGTGATACATGATTTTGTACCGTCCGAAGCTGGCATTGGTCCAGGTGTCGAAAGGTACCCGGAAGCTTTGTTTTGTTTCATCATCGGTCACCTTGAAAATGCCCTCTGAGCTTTGCTGAATCTGCAAATCGCGGGGACTGCCTGTATAGCCGGCACTGTCAAACACCATTGTGATGGGCGTCTCTGCATAAATCTCATTTTCCTTCACCCTGCCCTGCATGTAGTAATGCACATTCAGGTTCAGCGAATCCACGGCACGCAACACCAAGTCTTGCGAGCGTAGCTGAAAAATTTCATTGTAGATATTGACGTCGCTTTTCTCCTTGTTGGGGCCCAAAGCTTTCAATACATCTCGCGACACGTCGTTTTTATCTTCCAGCAGCAGCGTACTCCTGACC
>CAYRJR010000213.1:3498-3820 GCA_964424655.1 uncultured Chitinophagaceae bacterium | reverse complement strand
TCATCAGTATCTCCAAGCCCATTGCGGCCTTTACAGTCTCAGATTCATTCTCGGTATGCCCACCACTGATTGTGAATTTCATGAACAACTCTACCTATGCCTCGAGCTACAACTGGGACTTTAAAAATGGTAGTGTTTCTACCCTGGCTTATCCTGCCACCACCTTTGTCAACCCAGGCAATTACAATGTGCGGCTCATCGCCCATGATGGAAACGGCTGTGCCGATACTGCGTTCCGTAATGTTCGTATCCTGGGCTATTCAGGCGCTTTGCAATACACCCCCATCCACGGCTGTGTGCCTCTGACGGTTCACTTTACTTC
>CAYRJR010000213.1:0-3488 GCA_964424655.1 uncultured Chitinophagaceae bacterium | reverse complement strand
CTTTGTTAAGTAATGTGCCGAAGATGGTTTGGGACTTCTCCAACGGAGACACTGCCCTAGCTATTGTGGACACCATTACATACACCTATAACACGCCCGGGGCTTATCTGCCCAAGCTTATCTTCTATGATTATTCAGGCTGCTCTGCTTCTTCTTCCGGGCTCGACACCATCAAAGTAGATAAAGTGACTGCAGGCTTCCATGTGCTGCCACCCTGCGAAAAGACTTTACTCGAAATCAGAGACAGCTCCTCCAGCCTATTTGCACCGGTTAATGCATGGGTTTGGGATTTTGGAAATAATCAAATTGCCACCGGCAGTCCGGTTTCCCGCATCTATCCGGCACCGGGCCGCTATCCGGTAACGCTTATCGCCACCAATACCTGGGGTTGCAAGGATACACTGACCGACAGCTTCACCATTTATCCCCTGCCCATCATTACTGCTCGTGAAGACACGGCGCTATGCGTGCCCGATGCGGTACCGCTATGGGCCAGTGGTGGTCTGAGTTATTCCTGGTCGCCAGTGGGGCCATTGTCCTGCACAGTTTGCGATACACCCATTGCCAACCCATCAGTACCTACCAGTTTCATCGTTGCCGGAAAGGATCTGCATGGCTGCATCAATAAAGACACCGTTAACATCGGCATCCAGACAAAAGCAACCTTCCACATCGTGGCCAATGGAGAAATATGTCTCGGCGATTCTTTCCAGCTCTTTGCTGCGGGTGCAACCACGTATCACTGGAGTCCTGAAGCTTCCCTTATCAATGCAGACAGTGCCAGAGCCATCGCTACACCCAAGGTCACCACGGTCTATACGGCTACAGGCCATGAGGGTAGTTGCCTCGCCGACACACACATGGTGCGAGTAGTGGTGAATCCACTACCCACTATTGATGCCGGCCCGGATGAACGCTTAATTGCGGGCAACAAATTGCAGCTTCAGATTTCAGGCAATGGCATCACGAGGGTGGCATGGAGACCCGATTCCTCGCTTTCCTGTACCGATTGCTACGCACCTTTTGTATCGCCCTACAAGACCACCACTTTCTACGTCACCGGCTATTCATCGAAGGGCTGTAAGGCGACGGATAGCGTCACGATTCGGGTGCTTTGCGACAATAGTCAGCTTTTCATCCCGAATAGTTTCACGCCGAATGGCGATGGCCTGAATGATTACTTCTTTCCACGCGGCAAAGGCATAGATGTGCTGAAGTCATTCCGGGTTTACAGCCGTTGGGGTGAGTTATTGTTCCAGCGTGATATGATGCCTGTCAATGATGAATATTCCGGCTGGAATGGCACCTACAAAGGGCAGAAGCTGGCCCCGGATGTATATGTCTATATCATCGAAGGCACTTGTGGAAATGGTGAGCCTATGATCTGGAAAGGCGACATCAGCCTGCTTCGCTAAACGGATTTTTTGGTGCCTCAATGCGCTTGTTGCGTCAGCAAAAACTGAATCATTCGCGGATAGAAATAATGCTCCAGCCTGAGCACGCGTGCTGCCAACACATCGGCATCATCTCCGGACAACACCGGGCAGCAGGCTTGCAATAAAGTGGCCCCATGATCATACACCTCATCCACTTGATGTATGGTGATGCCGGATTGTGTTTCACCTGCGGCTAACACAGCCTCATGCACATGATGCCCCCACATCCCCTGCCCGCCCCATTTGGGCAGCAAAGCCGGATGAATATTGATAATGTGGTTGGGGAAGGCCGCAATCAATGCCGGTGGAATCTGAAGCAGGAAGCCGGCAAGCACGAGCAGATCGGGCTGATAGCTGCGCAATTCCTTGATAAACCCAGGCTCTTGAAGCATGGCCTTCAGGCAGAGCATCGTAGGGATTCCGGCCTCCTCCGCCCATGTAAGCACGCCGACACCAGCCTTGTTGCAAACAACCAACGCCACTTCGGCTCCACCTTCTTTTTTAAAAAAATCATGAATAGCACGGGCATTGCTACCCTGGCCGGAGGCAAAAATGATAAGGCGTTTCATGCGGCACAAAAGTAGGCGCGACAAAGGCCGCGAAAGATTGATGACAGAAATGAATACCAGTGGCTCAGCCCAATCAGGCTCACATGAGCCAATGTTAAATAAAGAATCACAGCAGCCTTCCGGAAGGTCAATTCCTATTTTTGGCAGCTTTCCTTCATCCCTTTTCTTTCGCCGCTATGCGCAACATCTTCCGCCGACACAATCCCGCTGACGAGAAAGACGCGAAAAAGAAAAAGAAGAAAAAACCGGTTTGGCGCGAGTGGTTAGACGCAGCACTCTTTGCTATCGTTGCTGCCACCCTGATTCGCACCTTTATTGTTGAGGCCTACACCATCCCTTCAGAAAGTATGGAAGGCACCATGCTGGTGAATGACTATCTCTTCGTCAGTAAAATGGCCTATGGCCCCCGCCTGCCCATGACCCCGCTTGCCATTCCGCTCGTGCATAATACCATGCCGATTACCGGTGGCCGCAGCTTTTCAGAAGCCGTGCAATGGGGCTATCACCGCCTGCCGGGCTTTGGACATGTGCAGCGTTACGATGTGGTCGTCTTCAACTTCCCTGATGGCGATACTGTGTTCAAAGACGACAACGGCAATATTCGTCAGGAAGATTATTACACCATCCGTCGCCTGCCGGCACGCGAGCAGGCTTTCATCCTCTCCAATGGCATTGAACACCGCCCGGTGGACAAGACCGACAACTACATCAAACGCTGCGTGGGTGTGCCCGGCGATGTGGTCGAAATACGCAGCGGCCTGCTTTATGTCAATGGTAAGCCGGCTCCCGATTTTCCACACATCAAGCATGAATACAGCGTGGTGCTGAAAGGCATGCTGGGCCTTAGCGATGACACGAAAGACGCTGCCCAGATCAACGAAAGCAAAGACCTCCGCCAGGGCCCTCCAGGCAGCAGCTTCAATGTGCTGCTTCAAAATGACAAAGTGGACGTGCTGCGCCATGCCCCTGAAGTAGCTTCCATCACGCGCTACTATGAGCCTGCAGGTTTGCTCGGCGGCCCCGCCAACTGGACTTTCCCGCAGGACACCTTCCACTACAAATGGAACGTGGACAACTTCGGGCCTATCACCATTCCGGAAAAAGGAAAACCCATCAGCCTCACCCCGGAAAACATCGCCCTCTACCGCCGACTCATCACCGTGTATGAAGGCAACAAACTGGAAGAACGCGATGGCAAATTCTTCATCAACGGGACAGCCACCAGCACCTTCACGCCCAGGATGAACTACTACTGGATGATGGGCGACAACCGCCACAACTCACTCGACTCACGCTTCTGGGGCTACGTGCCCGAAAGCCACGTGGTGGGCAAAGCTTCGTTCGTGTGGCTCAGCTATGGCCCCAACGGCATTCGCTGGAGCCGCCTCTTCCGCAGCATTCACGCACTGGAAGAAAAACCTTAGTCTGTTTTCAAGCCCACAAGTTCAGAGGTCGCCTCAATCCACAGGTAGTCTCTGAATTT
>CAYRJR010000212.1:0-3877 GCA_964424655.1 uncultured Chitinophagaceae bacterium | reverse complement strand
GGGAGGCGGCCTTTCGGTTTTTTCGGGTAAAGGCGAGCAGAGAAATATGGCTGAATGCGTTTTCGCTTTGGCAAGCGAATCGCATGTTGCCCTAAAGCATTTTTTATCCGTTAACAACCCGGTAACCCAACCCTTTTCACCAAAAGACAGTCTTATGTTCTGCCGACCTATTGTTGGCGATTCTTTATTCATTTCATTTTTTTAAAACCAAAAAGCCATGCGAGCAAACAATCCACTCCCGGCGCTGCACACCGCGCCCCTGCAGGCTGCTCAGGTGCCTGCACACACCACACACACACACACACACACACACACACACACACACACACACATGGCTTAGGCGATTACGTGTGGCAATACTGTCAGCTATGACAGCGTCGCTGCTCGTGTCGCCTTGTTTGAGCGGGGCGGATGCAGCAAGCGCACAGATTATCCCTTCCTCAGCTTTTTCTGAGACGGGGATATCATCGTATGCGTTCTACCATTGCGGAGGCCATCCGGGAACGAATCCCTGTGATGACATCGTGGTGAACTGCGATGCGGTGGAAGTGCAGGGAAACGGCGTGATTAAGGCAGTGGCCTGGAGTTCGAGTAATACGGGCAACACGACGCTCTACGTAGAAGATTACGCGGGGAATAGCGTCACGATTCCTATCAACAATTTCGTCGGGCCCGATGTGGTAATCGCTGCAAGCACCAATGCTCCGAATTATCCTTATGGAAGCAGCGGCTATCAGGTCTGCCTGGTGTATGATAATGCAAATGGCACGAAAGTGTACTATGATGCATACGACCTCTACGATGTTGGCCTGCCTTCTTTCTACCTCAAATCAGCAGTGACATCTGCTTCGGCAAACATGGAATCCAATACTCCAACTGGGGCGCTCTCATCTATTTACTCTTTCACAGGCAATCCAAGCTATCCGCATATAGACATGTGGACAGATACAGGCACGCTTTTCAATGGTGATCCTTCGCTCCACCAGTTCGTCTATACGTGGTCAGACGGTAATAACGTGATTGCGAATGTTGCAGATATTGCTGCTCCTTCATCCACATGGTTTCTTGCCCCAACAAAGATTACCAGTGGTGTATTACCGGATGTCGCAGCCTTTACCGATGTCGCTTCGGGCGACCAACGATTCATCTTATCATACAGTGTTCCCGCCACGCCCTTCGCACCCGGTCAAATTCAGGTGTATGAATACAGCCTGGGGGGAACGCCGATTCCTGCGCCGGTGACAGTGGATAACGCCAATGACGGATATTATCCCCGAATTGAAGCACTCAGCCAGTATGATGGGAAGTCTGCAAAATGGCAAATTGCGAGCACCGTACCCATGTCCAGCGGACCTCAGGCCGTGTATGGTTACAACGACCTATTGTTCGGCCCCACCGATTTTTCTTCCATTCTCAGTCCGCTGTATCCCTACCCTTGGGGGCAGTATGCTGCAATGGGAGCCTGTGTGGCGGGCGGTGTTGGTGTCGGCGCTCCCTCGGCGAACGTGGGTAACCGACAATATACCGTGGGCTTCTATCCCTGGCAGCACGATAGCCTCTATGCTCGCGATATAAACATCTCGACAGGCCAGCTTATCACACCTTCTGCGGTCTATCAGGTCAACAATGATACTGTGACCTACCATTGGGATAGAGCCATCAACTACGCCATCAGCAATTGCTCCAACACCGGTAAGGATATTTTTGCTGCCTGGTATAATGGCAGAAATGTGGTGTATAAGTATAGCTCGGCCAACGCGATGTTATTTCGGCAGTTGTCGGCTAATGCCAGTACCGTACCGGCCAATGCTCAAACGAGTTGGGTGTCGCCCAATCCCGCGTCAGACAGGCTGCAAATACAAACTACGTCGGGGAGTACTTACATCATCAGTGACATAGCAGGTAAAGTCCTGCTCAGTGGTCGTGTTCAAATGGGGAAGACATCAGTGGACGTTAGCAGTCTTGTTTCTGGATTGTACTTAATCCGGTTGCAACAAGCTTCTGGCAGTGTCACAAACCTAAAATTCAACAAGCAATAATTGCCTTACCTGCTGGCTGCTGCTGACTCTATCAAGAGCCGGCAGTAGCAACAGCAGCAAAAAACATTAAAAAATCATGAGAACAATATATGTATGGAGCCTGATACTGGCCTGCCTGATCACCTCGCTAAACGCTCTTGCCCAAAAGCCGCAACTTGTTGAAGACATTTGGCCAGGTGTGATGGGATCTTATCCACGTTCCTTAACGCCGTGGGGCGAATGGCTTTTGTTCGCTGCTGGAGATAGCCTGCACGGTGAAGAGCTTTGGCGCTGGAAGCAAATGGGTATGCCGGCTGAGCGGGTCACAGACAATGGGTCAATCCAACTTAGCGGATGTGTCAACCTTCTCGATAATGCTTCAACTATGCCGATGCCTGAGTATAATGGAAGCGTTTATTTTTCAACGAATACAGATTTAACTGAACAACGCTGCTTAAAGTATAAAGGTGTTGTGCCTCTAGACACCATTGGAGATTCCTCTCAAAGTTTTTTTGCATTAATGGAGCTAGGCAACAAGTTGCTATTAATCAACAATAAACGTAGTGACAGCATCTGGGGTATATGGAGCTACGATGATGTACATCCTCCGGTAGAGATTTTCAATTTTATGAAATCGGGGTTTAAAAACGGGCTAGGAGTATGGCCTTACGCTGCGTACAAAGGGAAACTATATTTCGGTGCAGACTCAATTGGTTTTGGCACTGAGTTATGGAGCCTCGACCCGGCTACCCAATCTGTGAGTCTGGTGTCTGACATATGGCCAGGGTTCAGACCAAGCAGCCCAAGTGACATGGTACTGGCCGGTAGCAAGCTATATTTCAAGGCTATTGATTCCGCACATGGCTGTGAATTATATTCTTTTGATGGCACTGCGGTGCGAAGGCTTACAGACTTAATGCCTGGACCGGATTATGGCTTGGCGCCTAATAGCGTGCGTACCATTGCGTTCTTTAATGGAGGCATATTTTTTATTGGTTTAACATCGCGGACTCACGGTGCGCTGTTTCGCTATGATACGGCCAGTGGGATGACTGCGAAGGTTTACGACTTGCTGCCCAATGGTAATGGTTATTCAAATTTATTTCCCACGCCGAATAACCTATACTTCTTGGCAAGCAGCAGTTCCATTCCCAATACCGGCACAGGCCTTGAGCTTTACAAATACGATGGCACGAACGGGTCACTGGTTGCGGATTTGAACCCAGGGCCTGGAAGTGGTGCCTCACCTCAGTCGAATATGGCCCTTTTTGGCGGCTACGTCTATTTTCTCGGCAACAACGGGTCCACTGGCTGGGAGCTATACCGGGTAAAAGATTCTGCCCGGGGCGTGGGCGTTCCGGAATTGGTCGGCAACCCTGAGCTTCGAATAGGCCTCTTCCCCAACCCCGCGCCCGGCGGGCGTTTCAATATCTCTTTAGATGCCAGGCAGCCGATGAAGGAAGTGAGCGTCCGCATCACGGATGTCACGGGCAGGGAACTGCAAAGCCGTCAGTTTTCCAATCCCGGCAAAAGCTTCTTTGAGGAGATGAATCTGAGCGGCACCGCGCCCGGCATGTACTTCGTGCGCATCACGGCAGATGGGGAAACTTTCAGCCGAAGGGTGAGTGTGGCAGAGTAGGATTTTTTACGCGCTGCAAGAAGGTATGGAAGGCTGCTTCGTTATAGAGGCGGCCTTTCTTTTTTCCGGGCAAAGCCGAGCAGAGAAATATGGCTGAATGCGTTTTCGCTTTGGCAAGCGAATCGCATGTTGCCCTAAAGCATTTTTTTCTCCATTAACAACCCAGTAACCCAACCTTTTTCGTCAAAAGACAGTCTTATGTTCTGCCGACCTATTGTTG
>CAYRJR010000211.1:0-3981 GCA_964424655.1 uncultured Chitinophagaceae bacterium | reverse complement strand
TTGATTACAATGGGTATAAAGGGGAGGTTCTGAGTATTCGTCATAGTTTTTGCTATGATGGTATTCGCACTTGTGAATTACCGGTCATGATGCGTAGAAGCTGGGGAAGAGCTTATGCGCAGGGTGGGGTCAACTTAGTGTTGAATTCCGCTATTGCGGTTACCGAAACATCCGATACGCTCAATGATATTTTATCGCACAATGAACTTCGACCGGCTAATCATGACACCAGCCCATTTGTCCCCAATGATCATCCTCTGGTACTACGCTCAGATTTTGGTCAGCGTTTTGGAATCGGGTATGTGTTGAGCGCAGGCTTTATGTTCTCCCCCAATATTTATGTGGATGGACGCATCACGCAAAGTGTCTGGGATAACTCAAAGACAGGAGGAGCTAAACAAGTAGCTCAGGACTTGTTGCGTACACCTTCCATACAGATCTCTGTCGGTTACAAGTTTGGAACAAAGCAACATTGATTTTTGGGCTAAACTATTCTTCCTCTTTCCCCATTGCGGCCTGTTTCATCCGGTGTGTTAGTTCCGGACCGAAGTAGGCCGCAATTCTATTTTCGACGAGGTAGATAAGCGGAGTGAGCACCAATGCCATGGTTGCCTTGTAACTGTAATTGACCAGACCGATGGCCAGAACACGTTGCCAACTCCATCCTTTGCCCAGCCCGAAAGCAATGCCCAGCACAACAAAAGAATCCACCAACTGTGATACGAATGTGCTACCGGTTGCCCGCAGCCAAACATTGCGCTCGCCTGTCACCCGCTTGATGCGATGAAACACATACACATCTACAACCTGGCTAAGCAGGAATGCGGTAAGGCTACCTAAAATGATCCATAACCCTTGCCCGAAAATGGAATTGAAAGCCGCCTGCATATCCGGCACTCCTTCACTGACCTGCGAGCCTACCCAGAATGAACGGTCGGCAGGGATATGAATGGCCATATAGAACATCAAAAAGGCATAACCAATGAGTGAAGCCGCGATGTAAGAAATACGTTTAATGGCTTTGGGACCGTAGAATTCGTTGACGATGTCAGTAAGCACGAATTCCAGAGGCCATAGCAGGACACCGCATGTGAGCACATAAGTGAGGCCATGTTGCCCGAATAATGTAAAGGGATGCGGCTTCAGGCCCAGGGATGTTTCCAGCGAGAACAATTTTCCACCAATACATTCGGCGATCAAAGCGTTGGCTACGAAAAAGGCAGTTAAAGCCAGGAAAAGCTTACCAGGCTTGTCTTTCAGGATGCGAAACACCATGTGAGTAATTCTGATTTATTTTAATGCTGACTTATCTGAGGGGGCGGAAATTACAGGTCTTATTTTCTTTCAAAAAAAATAAAGAGTAGCCATGAAAGGGGCCTTGCTGGTAGGCCCTCCCGGCACAGTCTTTTAATTATTAAAACGGGAAGCTTGCCGATAAGAATAACGGTTTTCAGAAAAACACGTGCTACTGAGCTTGCTTCTTATTTTTTTATGGCTTCAAATTATTATAGCCTTCTGGGAGTAGAAAAGGGGGCGGATGCCGATGAAATAAAAAAGGCCTTTAGAAAATTAGCCATCAAATACCATCCTGATAAAAACCCTGGGAACAAGGTTGCAGAGGAAAAATTCAAACAGATCAATGAAGCATACGATGTGCTTTCTGACCCGGAAAAACGCAAGAAGTACGATGCCTTGGGTGAAAACTGGAGATTGTATGATCAGGCACAGGCAGCAGGCGCCGGACCCTTTCAGCAGCACAAGGGCAGCTATGGGAATTTCAATCCTGAGGATTATATGCAGGGTGCGCAGGGTGCAGATTTCTCTGATTTCTTCAGTCAGTTTTTTAAAGAAGAAGGGCGAAGGAGTAGTCGCCCTGGTGCTGGGGCTGACCTTCAGGCAGCCATCAGTATTTCATTGGAAGAAGCGTTCACCGGCATTACTAAGGTGCTGAATATTCAGGGGCAGGCAGTCAACTTGAAATTGAAGCCAGGCATTGCAGATGGTCAGGTATTGCGATTGAAAGGCCGAGGCCAAAAGGGAAGGAATGGAGGGCCTTCCGGTGATTTGTTGCTTCAGGTTCAGGTGACTCCCGACCCACACATCGAACGTAAAGGCGATGATTTATTTATGGAGCAAGAGATTGATTCGCTTCTGGCTATCGTGGGTGGAAAAATGGTGGTACAGACTTTTCACAAAAAAATCAACCTGAGTATTCCTGCCCACACAGATTCGGGGAAACTATTGCGACTGAATGGACAGGGGATGCCCCGATATGATAAGCCTGGCCAATTTGGAGATACATACTTGCGGCTTGTTTTGGTAAGTCCAAGGAATCTGAGTTCAGATGATTGGGCGACTATTCAAAAGATCGTTCAAAAGAAAAAGTAGTGATTATGACATACCGGGGAACTATTGTTGTGTATGAAAATGGCCTTGAAGAATGGGCGGGTTATGAACAACCCTATTTACCCCATCGCGCCAGCAACCTGATAGAAGATGGCATATATGATGAGACTGACTTAAAGCGAGCGCTTCAGAGGGCTTTTTTGGTTTGTATGCAGGTACATATCCCTATTCGCTATCACTTCCAAAGGATTCATGTGCATAACGGTAATGAGTATGTTGCGGAAGATTGGGCTTTGTCTGATTTTGCTTTTTATCTCTTGCTGATGAATGGAGACGTATCACGACGCGATGCAGCTTTTGCTCAGGCTTACGTAATTTTTAAGGCCTTTATCCATCCCGGTTATTCTTAAAAAAAGTACTGTCAATAGCTGTCCAAATGAGCTGTGTTTAGCAGTTAAAATTTGCCCCGATTCAGCCCTATGGGCAGCACTGATCATAGTATCGTCAGTAATTTTGAGTTGAGAATTGTACATTTATAAAAAATAATCAAGTGGCAAACAAGGTTGAGGTGTTTTCAAAGATTAAAGAGGTACATGGTCGGTCGAGTGCCGCAAATCCTCAAGTTCTAGTGAGCGTCATCATGCGGGAGCTACACATTGACGCTGACGAAGTTGACAGACACCTAAGTAGTTTACAAGCTTTAGGGCTGACAAAATTTAAAGGCGCTACACATGCAGCAGTAGAGCTTACACGCAGTGGCCTAACGACCACCATGCGTCTGGCCAATCCGCTACCCGTGGTAGAAGAAATAAAGAAGCCGGAGCGCGTATAGCCAAATCCGATTTTATGAATCCTGACCGCAGATAAACGCTGCTGCCCCTGTAGGATTTTACTCAGTTCTGAGTTTCCAAAATTTTCTAAAAAAAGAGGCTGTCTATAAAGACAGCCTCTTTTCATAAGCCATAGCAACTGCTATCTCAGTAATGTGAGGTTACCAGTATAGTGCTCGTGGGTGCCATTTGTAAAGGTGACATCAAGCATATAGACATACACACCCTGAGGTTGGTCTTCGCCGTTGAACTTACCATCCCAGCCACGGCCTTCTGTTAGTTTTGAATTGAAAACTTTTTGTCCCCAGCGGTTGAAGATATCTAGGCTGAAGCTTGCTACAGAATGGCTGAGCGTTTCGCGGGGCAGGAAGTAATCATTAATTCCATCACCATTCGGAGTGAATGAATTTGGAATATCCACATAGCAGGCTTTACGAATCAAAATGCTGTCGGTGTTTTCGCAGCCGGCTAAAGTGACGCGAGCCCAATAGGTACCAATCGTACGTGCCGCAATCGAAGGAGTGGTTTCGCCCGTATTCCAAAGATATTTGGCCGAGGTGTTGCCTAAGTTCTTACTGTCAGAAAGGATAATAGGCGAGCCATTGGGGCAAAGAGCAGTGTCCGGGCCAAGGTCAACAGAGGGGAAGGGATTTACCTTCAGAGGCAGAGTAACAGTCCCTGGAGGGCAATAACGATAGTTAGCAGTCAGGACTACATTGTAGGTGCCGGGTTCTGTGAAGGTGTACACTACCTGAGTTGAATCCTGGAAGATGGAGCCATCACCCATATTGAAATTCAAATCAGT
>CAYRJR010000210.1:0-4036 GCA_964424655.1 uncultured Chitinophagaceae bacterium | reverse complement strand
CCGCTTCAGGTTTTTGAGGCTTGCCGGCAGGCTGCCGCAGAAATGGGTGTCCGCATTGCAGGCAGCGAAGTGATAGGGCTGATTCCTGAAGAATGTATGCTGGAAGCGGGGCGCTTTGCATTGCGTCATCGTGGCCTGAAAACTGATGAGCCCAAAGAAGTGTTGGTTGCAGAAGCTATCAGGCATCTGGGACTGGATCGTTTGAAAGATTTTGAACCGGGTCAGAAAATTCTGGAATGGTCGCTGGCTCATGCCGGCCTTTACCTTTGAACGATGCCGCCCGGGCCATTTCATTTCCTTTCCCTCATTCGCCTTCTGCTGTATCCTTTCGCGCTCATTTATGGCGTTGTCGTCTGGTTGCGCAATCGGTTGTACGACTCCGGTTTCTTTTCGTCTGTGGAATTCAGCCTGCCTGTTATTTGTGTGGGCAATCTTTCTGTGGGTGGCACGGGGAAGACTCCTCATGTGGAATACCTGCTGCGGCTGCTCCAATACCAATACCGGGTAGCCACGATGAGCCGTGGATATAAAAGGAGCACACAGGGCTTTGTGTTGGCTGATGCAAACAGCAATGCCCTGCGTATTGGTGATGAGCCGATGCAGTATCATCTGGGCTTTCCGGAAGTGGCTGTGAGTGTGGCTGAAGAACGCATGACGGGCATCCCTTTGCTGCTGCAACACCGCCCGGATGTGGAGATCGTGGTGCTGGATGATGCCTTTCAGCACCGTTCGGTGAAAGCAGGAATCAATTTGCTCATCACTGATTATTCGAAGCCATATTTCCGGGACTATATCATGCCTTATGGCCGTTTGCGCGAAGGGCGCAATGCTGCTGGCAGAGCGCAAATCATCATTGTGTCCAAATGCCCGCCGGGGCTTTCGCGACAAGATGCCAATTCGATTGTGACATCCATCAATCCGCAAGCCCATCAGCAGGTTTTTTTTAGCAGTATCCGCTATGGAAGGGCTTATGATTTGCTGAGTCGCGAGCCACTGGATCTGAAAGGGAAGCAGGCTTTGCTGGTGTGTGGCATTGCCCGACCAGAGCCTCTGGTGGCGCATGTGAGCACACTTTGCAGCGCCCAGCATCTGCTCCGTTTTTCCGACCATCATTATTACGGCTCCCGCGACCTGGAAGAGATTGCTGTCACATTCAACAATTGGCAACAGCCGGATAAAGTCATCCTGACTACAGAAAAAGATGCCACCCGATTGTTGCTGCATCGGGAGCGGCTGATGGAAATGAAATTGCCCATTGCTGTACTGCCCATCGAAGTAGAATTTCTGTTTGACGCTGGTCGAAACTTTAATGCGATGATTGAAGACTACATCAATCAGGCAAGGGCTGAGGAGCTGGAAGACCTGTATCCGAAAGCAGAAGAAGAGCAACAGGAAGAATAGCACTCAGATAATGTGACGGGCATATTTGTAAGCCAAATTTCCAGCGTAGCAAGCACATATCTTTGGCTTATCCAACGCTATGTTCAGGTTATGCATCTCACTGCTGTTACTGTCAGCATGCTCAGCTTTTTTTATTTCCTGTGAGAAAGAAGTTCATATAGACATGAGCAGTGGCACGCCGCAGCTTGTGGTGAATGGTCAGATAGATTTAGGCACCAACCCAACCGTGATTCTGACGAATTCATTTGGTTATTTCTCCAAAGTGGATTTGAATACGCTTCAAAATGCATTTGTGCATGATGCGTTTGTGCAAGTGAGTAATGGCAGCAAGAGCATTCGTCTGAAAGAATATTCCCTGGACACAGGCTTCGCGAAGCTCTATTATTATGGTATTGACACGACTGACCCGGACGCAAGAAACTTCGTGGGTGAGGTGGAGAAATATTATACTCTGAGCATCGAAAGCAATGGAAAATCCTACACCAGCGTTACGAAAATCCCCAACCCGAAGCCGATAGATTCTTTCGCAGTAATACCACCGGGAGCCACCTTACCCAAAGCGCCCACGGCCTTGCAGCTTAGCGTCTGGTATTCTGATCCGGATACGTTCGGCAATGCTATCCGATATTTCACCCGTCGTAATCATGAGCCTTATTATCCGGGGCCCAATTCTGTATTTGATGACCAGGTGGTGAATGGTACCAAGCATTTTCAATTTCTGCTACCGGCAGGCGCTCCCCGCAACAATCTGGACCCAACAGACAGCACAGGCTACGTGTTTCCGGGTGATACCGTTACCCTGCGTTGGGCAGCTATTGACAGAGGGGTCTTTAATTTTTACAGCACGCTGGAATATTCGCTTGGTACGGTAGGCAACCCGTTCTCTTCCCCCATCAATGTGATGACGAATATTTCGGGTGGTGCCCTCGGCGTATGGGCCGGATATGCTTCTACATATTCCACCCTCATCGTTCCGAAATAGCAGGGCAACGCATGATACCCGTCATGGGTTTTTCAAGTCAGGCTTCCTTTTTTTGAATGGATTCATAAAAAGCCAGGCTCTTTTCGGGGGAAGCTTAATTGCCGATAAGCCTATAATTGCGGCCCAATAATGCCATCGTAACATTGCGCCCGCAATTGGGAATCCTCCATTCAGACACAAGATTTTTTCAAGCACACCAACCCATATTAATGATATGACCGAGAAAGTTCAATGCCTCATTATCGGCTCTGGCCCTGCCGGATACACTGCGGCCATCTACGCAGCGCGTGCGAACCTGAAACCTGTGCTTTATCAGGGCCTGCAGCCCGGCGGACAGCTCACTATTACCACGGAAGTAGAAAACTATCCAGGCTACCCGGAAGGCATTATGGGGCCGCAGATGATGATTGATTTTGAAAAACAAGCCAGCCGCATGGGTGCCGACATCCGCTGGGGGCTGGCTACGAAAGTTGATTTTTCTCAGAGCCCGCTGAAGGTGGAGATAGATGAAGAAAAATGGATTGAAGCGGACTCCGTCATCATTGCCACCGGTGCCTCTGCCAAATGGCTCAACATTGATAGTGAGCAGCGCCTGAATGGCCATGGCGTGAGTGCCTGTGCCGTTTGCGATGGCTTTTTCTTCAAAGGACAAGAGGTCGCTATCGTAGGTGCCGGCGATACGGCTTGCGAAGAAGCGCTCTATCTCTCTAAAATTTGCAGCAAGGTGCACATGCTGGTGCGCCGGGGCGAAATGCGCGCCAGTAAGGTGATGCAAGACCGCGTGTTGAAGACAGAAAACATCAAGGTCTATTGGCATTCGGAGACGGACGAGGTGCTGGGCGACAAGACTGTGGAAGGGCTGCGCATACGCAATGTGCAGACAGGTGAAAAGCAGGATATTCAAATCAAAGCCTTCTTTGTAGCTATTGGCCACGAACCCAATTCCGGCATTTTTAAAGGCTGGCTGGATATGGACGAGCAAGGCTATCTCATCACTCAGTCTGGCTCTACGCGCACCAATGTAGCAGGTGTGTTTGCCGCCGGTGATGTACAGGATAAAATCTATCGTCAGGCGGTGTCGGCTGCGGGCAGCGGCTGTATGGCTGCCTTAGATGCGGAACGGTATCTGAGCGCAAAGGGGCTGCATTAAGTCTGCCGCATTCGATTGTTCTGGGAATGGCCCTGTTTCACTTTCGTCAGTGAGCAGGGCCGTTTTCGTTTTAGGAAACCAGCCTGCTTCTTCTTCTGAAAAATGCTGCGTAGCGAAATCCTGCTGAAGTGTGCGACGCAACGGAAGCAGAGGAGTGAGCTATAGCTGACTCAAAAAAATTTCTTCTGAATGGAATTGTGGCCAGAAGCATTGCAAGAGGTGTAGGATAAACCGACGTTGCGTCAAGCGTGTGATGTGGGCTTGAAAAATGCCTACCAGCTTCCACTGGCGCCACCGCCACCAAAGCCGCCTCCGCCGAAACCACCAAAGCCGCCACCACCGGATGAGCCACCCCAGCCGCCACTGCTGCCTAATCCACCCAGCATACTGCCTGTCAGGAAGCCACCACCGAAACCACCGAAACCACGACGGCTGATATAACCACCGCTGCCACCACCGCCGCCCACTTTTTTGAAGATAATCAGAATGATGATGAAGACGAT
>CAYRJR010000209.1:925-4076 GCA_964424655.1 uncultured Chitinophagaceae bacterium | reverse complement strand
TTCCGGGCAAAGCCGACTAGCGAAATCCAGCCGAAGAGTGCGACGCAACGGATGCAGAATCGGGCTGCAACTGCTGGCAAAAAAAATTAGACACAAATGCTCAAAACTTCTGTTCAATGGCTAAGGGTCAGGGCAATGGCCGTTGCACAACGCACCCCATCCATTGCAGCACTCACAATGCCGCCTGCATAGCCCGCCCCTTCGCCACAAGGGAACAGCCCCCGAACCTGCGGGTGTTGCAGGCTGCCGGTATCGCGCGGGATGCGCACCGGCGATGAGGTGCGTGATTCGGTAGCTACCAACACTGCCTCATTTGTGAAATAGCCTTTCATCTTTTTGCCAAAGTCCTGCACGGCCAAACGTAATGCACCGGCCACGGGTGCGGGCAATACCTCATCCAACACTACACTGCTGAGGCCCGGCAGATAAGAGCATTCGGGCAGCGTAGCCGACAGCTTGCGCGAAGCAAAATCAGCCATGCGTTGGGCAGGAGCCACGAGCTGTCCACCGCCGGCGGTAAATGCTTTTTGCTCCACCATCGCCTGGTAGTGCATGGCGGCTAAGGGGCCTTCTACACCGGCACTTGCAAAATCATCGGGGCCCACGGCCACCACCGTGCCGGAGTTCGCATAGGGATTGTTGCGTTTAGAAGGGCTCCAGCCGTTCACCACCACTTCGCCCGCGGCAGTGGCAGCCGGCGCAATGATGCCACCGGGGCACATGCAAAACGAAAAAACACCACGACCCTGTTCCTGAGCCACCAATGAGTAAGAAGCGGGCGGCAGAAAATCGCCACGAAGCGCACAATGGTATTGGATAGAATCTATGAGCGTCTGCGGATGCTCGATGCGTACACCAAGGGCGAAGGGCTTAGCTTCAATCAGTAGTCCCTGCGCATGCAGCATCTGAAAAATATCGCGGGCGGAATGGCCTGTGGCCAGGATAAGCGAGTCCGTGTCGAAGTGCTCACCATCGGCGCTGTGAGCCGCAACGAGCCGACCTTCCGTTATCTGTAGGCCGGTCAGCTTCTTGTCGAATATCACTTGTCCACCGTAGGCCTCAATACGCTCGCGCATGGCGGTGATGATGTGTGGCAGCTTATTGGTGCCGATATGCGGATGAGCCTCATAACGGATGCGTCCCTCAGCACCGAAGTGGATGAAGGTTTCGAGGATGTGGGCCACATCGCCACGCTTATTGGAGCGGGTATAGAGCTTGCCGTCGGAATAGGTGCCTGCCCCACCCTCGCCAAAGCAGTAGTTACTCTCCGGGTTCACCAAGCCATCGCGGTTGATGCGGGCCAGGTCGCGGCGGCGGGTGCGGACATCTTTACCGCGCTCCCAAATAATTGGCTTTATGCCCCGGCGGATAAGCTCCAGCGCGGCAAACAAGCCTGCGGGCCCGGCCCCAACGATGAGCGCATGTGCGGCATGATGCACGTCCTGTAAGCCCAGGTTGAAATCGGGCACCGTCTGCGTGGGTTCGTCAATCTGCAGCTCCAGGGTCTGCACGATTTGTACGCCTATGCTGCGCGAGCGGGCGTCAATGCTGCGTTTCAGGATGGTGTAGCCAAAGATGCGGTTGGATGCCAGGCCGGCAGCGGCGGCAAGTGCCTCGCGAAACTGTGCCTCATCGGCCACCAATTGGGGTGCTAAGGCGAGGGTGATCTGTTGGCGCACGCAGAGAAAGAAGATTCAATTGCTGATAAAAATGCAAAAGTCTGCGTGATATAATAAAGCAGTACAGCCAGCAGCCTGATGCGTAAAGGCAACTTCTGTTAGACACTTAGACAAGATACCACAACCGGTGATTTGCGATTTAGGAAGCAAAGGCTTCTTCCAGAATACGTGCCTGCTCTTGGGCGTGCTGCTTACCAAAGCCGGTAGCAGAAGCAGCATGGAAGCCACGTGATACCATTTTCTTAAAAGGTATTTCGCAGTGCATGTTCAGGAAGGAGGCGGCACCTGCATTGAGGGGCTCTTCCTGCACCCAAATCCATTCAGCGTTTTTGTATTTCGTCTGCATAGCATTCAACTGTGTAGTGGGCAAAGGATAGAGCTGTTCCAGGCGAAGGATGGCCACATCACTACGTTTGTCGGCTTCCTGCTTGTCGGAAAGTTCATAGAAAATTTTTCCGGAGCAGAGGATGACGCGTTTCACTTTCGCCGGCGACTGGATGCTGCTGTCGTCAATCAATTCCTGAAAAGTTCCGGAGGTAAATTCTTCTTTGACCGAATAAGTACGGTGCAGGCGGAGGTTGGCTTTGGGAGAAAAGTTGATTAGTGGTACCCGGAAATTCCAGGTCAACTGGCGACGAATGGCATGGAAGAAATTGGCAGCCGTGGTGATGTTGGTGACAGCCATATTTTCTTCTGCACAGAGTTGCAGGAAGCGCTCCATACGGGCAGAAGAGTGCTCCGGCCCCTGACCTTCATAACCATGAGGCAATAGCAGGACCAACCCGCTCATCTTTTGCCATTTCGTTTCGGCGGAAGCGATGTATTGATCAATCACCGTCTGGCATCCATTGGCAAAATCACCGAACTGCGCCTCCCAGATGGTAAGGGTATTGGGGTTGGCTATGGAATAGCCATATTCAAAACCCAGCACGGCAAATTCGGACAGGAGTGAATTGTAGATATAGAACCGGCTGTCGCCGCGGGTAGCTTCAGCGGCAAACTCCACGCGGTTGTATTGTGCATTGGTTTGCTCATCGTGCAGGATGGCGTGGCGATGGCTGAAGGTGCCGCGCTGCACGTCCTGACCACTCATGCGCACATCATGACCTTCCGCTACCATGCTGGCATAGGCTAATAACTCTGCTGTGGCCCAATCCAGCTTCTGCTCAGTTTCGTAAAGTTTCAGTTTGTCGTCGAGCAGCTTTTTGATTTTTCGCAGGGGCGTAAAGCCTTCCGGCGACTGCATCAGGCGGGGCACCAGGCTTTCTAATTCCTTTTTGGCAATGCTCGTCTCAGGCGATTTTTCAAAATCCTGAACACGTGCGATGATGAGGCTTTCCCAGGCTTTTTCGGGAGGCTGTAGTTTATATGGACGTAGCTTCTGCTTCACCTCATCGCGGCGGTCTTGCAGGGCCTTCCAATATTTAGCTTCCATCCTCTGAGCCATCTCCCCGTCCACATCGCCGCGGGCG
>CAYRJR010000209.1:0-915 GCA_964424655.1 uncultured Chitinophagaceae bacterium | reverse complement strand
CGGGTTGGGGTGCTTCTTGATGAGGTCGTAGAGCAGCGGTTGGGTGAAAGCAGGTTCATCGCCTTCATTGTGGCCGTGGCGACGATAGCAGACCATGTCCACGAAGATGTCTTCATTGAATTGCTGACGATATTTCGCTGCCAGCATAGCACATTTCACTACGGCTTCGGGATCATCACCGTTTACGTGCAGCACGGGCGCCTGCACCATTGAGGCGATGCTGGTGCAATAATCTGAAGAGCGGGCATCATCAAAATCAGTAGTGAAGCCTATCTGGTTGTTGATGATAAAATGAATGGCACCGCCAGTGTCGTAGCCTTTCAGCTCGCTCATTTGAAGCAATTCATACACCACGCCCTGGCCTGCGACGGCAGAGTCACCATGAATAAAGATGGGCAACACACGGTCGTATTCATGGTCGTAAATGGCATCAGCCTTGGCACGTGAAAAGCCAGCTACTACAGGGTTGACTACTTCGAGGTGGGAAGGATTTGGGCATAGCTGCACATTCACTTCATTACCGTCCGGAGTCTTGTGTGTGGCGCGGAAACCGAGATGGTATTTGACATCACCGGAGCCCATCGTCATGTCGGTGGGCATGTCGCCTTCAAACTCCGAAAAAATCTGTTCGTAAGTCTTGCCGAGGATATTGGCCAGCACATTCAGTCGCCCCCGGTGCGCCATGCCAATCACCACTTCTTTCACCCCATCTTTTCCGGCTTCATTGATGACCGTGTTGAGGAAAGGAATGGTGCTTTCGCCGCCTTCCAGCGAGAAGCGCTTCTGGCCGATAAATTTTGTTTGCAGGAATTTTTCGAAGACGACGCCTTCATTGAGTTTTTCCAGGATGCGCTTTTTCTGCTCAATACTGAGCTGAATCTGCTGCATGGCTTCAAACTCATGTTCCACCCAGGC
>CAYRJR010000208.1:0-4083 GCA_964424655.1 uncultured Chitinophagaceae bacterium | reverse complement strand
ATTGTTAACTTGCGCCCCGCTTCCGCATCAATACTAGCTTGAGCGCTATTTCAACTTCCCAAAAGTCCCTTGCCAGAATAGGTGCCGCCACAGTGCAGTCTGCGCTCGTGCCGCTGCTCGGTATTGCCTTTTACTACATCCTATCACTGCATTTCAGTACTGCGGCATTCGGGGTTCTTTCCTGGGGAAATGCCATCAGCATGTGGCTCATCATGAATATTTCATTTGGGCTGGAGCAGGTGGCACTCCGGCGTTCAGCCGCAGGAAACGATACCAGTACCTGGGTGACGGCAGCCTTCCTTTATCACACTATCAGTGGATGTCTTTTTACGTCCATTGTGCTTTTTGTGCTGCGCTTTGCTTTTCCTGAAGGACATGATGGGTTAGCCATCTTGCCACTTTTGTTTTTGGCGCAAGGCTTCAATCTGATGGTGACACCGCTGAAGACACTGCTGAATGCCCGCGAGCGGTATTTGCCTTACGCCATCGTATCGCTTTGCAGCAATGTGCTGCGCATTTCTTCATTGGTGTGGTTGATGCAACGGGGCAACCCGGTAACGCTCGAAGATGCTGCATGGTTGCTGATGATTCCTTATGCGCTGGAGCTGGTGGTCATGTCCCTTTTCTTTTTGATGCGCATCAAAGGAATGAACTGGCAGGTGAAGCGACGCAGCTATTTACGTCTGCTGCGCGAAGCAAGTCCTCAAGCCATAACGGTCGTTTTTGATATTCGTCTGGGTGGTCGTGCCGACTGGATATTGATGGGTTTGCTCAGTAGCAATTCTGCAACCGGCTTGTACACTTTTGCTGCTCGTGGTTTTGAATTGTTGCGGATGCCCATTTCTGTAATCAGCATGTTGCTGATGCCCAAATTGGCGCGGATGCTGCTGCGTGTGCGGATGCTTGACGCAAAAGACACGGCCCGGATTCAGCAGATATATCGAATGCAGATGTGGCTGGCTGCCTTGCTTGTGCTGTGCATGAATTTGTTTTGGGGGCCATTTATTTCAGCTGTTACTGCAGGGAAATATGGCTATACAAATGCTGCAGAGATGGGCATCCTTTCACTGGCTCTTCCTTTTCATTTTGCGCAAAACCTGTTTTGGATGCTTGCTTTTTCAGCCAGAAAATACAAGGCTGTTGCCCGCATTACCATCATCACTTCTTTACTCAACATCGCGGCCAATGCAGCATTGATACCTCTGTTTTCCGGGCGTGGCGCTGCTACAGCATACCTGATGGCTTCTATTTTTCAAGCTATTCTCTATGCGCTCGAAATGCGTAAACATCTGGTGCATCTGAATCATCGTCCGCTATTGTTGGCTCTGTTTGCTGCTGCTTGTGGCCTGAGCCTTCTATGGGTGCCTATTCCTTTTGCCCTGCAAGCTGCCTTTGGATTGATGATTTATCTTTTCCTGAGTTTTCCCTTGGGCTTAATACGACGGAATGATTGGGTGGTGCTTCGCAATTTCAATGCCTGATGCCAATTTCCTTTTTTGAAAACATCTTTCTGAACTGACCATGCCCGCACGCATTTCTTTCCAGGAATCCTTTCGTCGTTTGTGGCTGCAAACTGACTGGGCATTGCTGGCATTTCTGGTGGCTGCAGTGCACATCAAGTTGTATGTGAAGCTGGCTGGCATTGTGCTTTATGCCTGCTGGTTGCTATGGAAAAAGGTTTCCCTGAAAGCATTGCCCGGGCCTGCCTGGTTTTATCTCCTAATGCCTGTGATTGGTATTAGTGTTGCTGGATTATACGGTTCCTTTGCGCAACAGGGCTATATGTTGGGGGCTGCTTTAGGTGCCATACAGTGGTTTGCTGGTGCGGCGATTTTTTATCTCTTATTCCTATCAGCAAATCAAAAAAGCCTGGATGCGCTGCTCGCAACTGCCAAAGCATTTTTCCTACTTAATGCCTTAGTAACGCTGGGGCAATTTGCCGGATTAATTATCGAATCGGGCCATGCAATGCCTTATTGGTTTTACGACAGCGGCCTGAAGTATGGGGCTTCTACCGGCGATCGCCTGACCGGGCTTTGCCTGAATAATTCACTCAACAATGCTGCCATCTCACTAATGGGAGCTTTGTTTTTCCTGTTGCGAAAAAATCTTGGTTATGCGGCTATCTGCGTGCTCGTGCTGCTGATGTGCACCAGCAATGTCGTCAGTTTTGGGATGATACTCCTGCTGCTATTGATGTTGATGGTTGGTGGTCGCAAGGGGCTTCGTGCCGATGCTCTGAAGCTGATGTTGCTGACCGCCGTAATCTATCCCACTTTATCGCCGCAGAATTTTCTGTACGTACGCCATGTGTTGAGCCGGTTGGGAAATGAAAGCAAACCTTTTATTGCACCAGAGCTTGCAGATGCCGATTCATTGCTTACGGACAGCGCTGCCCGCATGCTGGACTATCCTATGCGCAGCATAAGCCTGAATGTGTCCGACACTACGTTTCGGGAAATGCCTCAGTTTTTAATTGAGCTGCGCCATGCAAGTGATACAATGGAAAAGCCAGCCTGGAGCTACCTCGTCCTGGAGCCTGCTGCCATTCGTCCTGCCTTTGAAAAATGGTATGGCGTTCCACCTGAGCACACTTTGCTGGCACATTACGGGAAACCAGCCAAAGTGTTTGCGATACGCCAAACCATCAGCTATCTGAATACAAACCCTGCGCATTGGTTGGCTGGGGCCGGACTGGGAAATTTCTCATCAAAACTGGCCGTCAAGATGACCGGGCTACGGCTTCAGGGCAGCTTCCCGCAAAAACAGATTTACATCAGCCGGCCTTTCCTGGAGTATCATTTCTACACGCTGATGTATGTGTTTTCCCGCGAGGTTGGAGAACATTCAGTGATTAATATGCCAGGCAGTACATACCTGCAATTGCTCGGAGAATATGGCCTGATAGGCTTTATGCTTTTTGTCGTTTTATACTTCGGATGGCTGTGGCTGAAATGTCGCGATTTCAAAGATGGACGATGGCTGCTGCTGGCAATGCTCGGCTTGTTCTGGCTGGATTATTGGTTTGAGATGATGACGCTTACTGTGGTCATGGAGTTCATTTTACTGCTGGGTATCTTCGCCCGCAAATCTGCAGATGCTGAATCTTAAGCCCGCCATCACTGTATTGATGCCAGCCTATAATGCCGGCGCATACATCCGCGAGGCTATAGAAAGTGTGTTGTCGCAAAGCTTCGGTGACTTTGAGTTTCTCATCATTGATGATGGCTCTAAAGACGATTCGCTCAGCATCATTCAAAGTTTTCAGGACCCACGCATCCGAGTGATTAGTCGCCCCAACAAAGGACTAATTGCCTCGCTCAATGAAGGCATTGCCCTGGCCCGTTCCAGTCTGATTGCCCGCCACGATGCAGACGACATTTGCCTGCCGCAACGACTCGAAAAGCAATTCGATTTCCTGCAAAAACATCCTAAATATCTACTGGTTGGCTCTGATGCTGCATATGTGGATCAGGATGGAAATTTCCTGTGTCAGCTTGAGGCTCCTGTTGGGCACAGCTTTGAAGAAATTTGGAAGCGCCGCTTTGAAAAAAACCCTTTCATACACCCGGCAGTTTTGTTTCGGAAAGAAGCTGCATTGGCTTCGGGCGGATATCCCAAAAACGCTTTGCAATTCGAAGATTGGCTGCTGTGGTTACGCATGATGAAAAATGGCCCGGGCTGCAACCTCCCGGAAGTATTGCTGAACGTCCGAATCAACCCGGAATCCGTGACCATAGATGAGCGCTGGCGGCCTGAAGCATTTCACGAAATACGTCGCAAATCGCTGGAGCAGGACCAGGTGCTGGAAGAAGATGCCGAACAGTTGTCCAGGATGATTCAGTCACAGGGCGGACGAGCATTTAAACTGGCTTCCTATCATGCGCTGGTGGCCAAGAAATATTTATGGGATAATCACAATGCAGCCCAAGCCCGATTCCATTTGCGGGCTTCCATAAAAGCATATCCGAAAGGTTCAGAATCGTATTTGTTGTATGCGATGTCCTTCCTTCCTCCCGGCCTGATTCAGGCAGTTTACAAAACGGCAAAAAGGAAATAGCTTCGCAGCACTCATTATGTATC
>CAYRJR010000207.1:0-4210 GCA_964424655.1 uncultured Chitinophagaceae bacterium | reverse complement strand
CAAAAGCAGCAGCACTGCCAAAGAAATAGGCATTCCCACCAGAAGGAATGAACAGGTCACCTTGTGCCATTGCTGCAAGGGGTACCAGCAAGGCAATTAGGTTAATCTTGAGGGTCTTGTTTAGATACATAGTGGAGTGGTTTAGGGTAGGAGAAAAGAATTGTCTCAAAGAGGTATTGTTATCGTGTTTTAAGATTTTTCTTAATGAGGATTGAGCCCGCTGGTTAACGATACGTGAAGGTTTATTATTCTCAAATGTACTGCAGTGGCCCGAAAATCAATGTTTTTATGGAAAAATTTCTGGAATGAAACCACATGAGCAAGTTGCTCAAACCTATATTGCACTAAATCAGCTCTCTGTAACGAACGCTTAACAATAAAACGGATAGAAAATTATCAAATTAGAATCATTTGACGATTTGCGCTTCCGAAAGCTTCTGTTTTTTGTCCCGATTCCTGATTAGCGACGACGAAGTGATGATTGCCCGGTTATATGATTCGATGGAATTGAAACTTGGAAGGAAGGGGAGATTTCCAATTCCTTAATTGCCGGACCGATGAGAGGCGCTACTTCCGAAAATTTTTATCCCTTAAATCATGAGCTGTTATCCCTTTTCATTTTTGCTGCTGTTACCGCTCGTTCACATAAGGACTTAGAAGTAGGCTGCATACCCTACATGTATTTTGGCTTGCCTCCATTGAAAGCCGCTGTCAGGGCTTTTCCCGATACCACAGGCTATACTGAAAATGCCCGTTTTTGTCTCTATGGAACTTCCTATTCCCAACCCGAAAAAGGTGCCATCACTTAGATTGCCATTGAAGTTGGATTGTAGCCAGGCATTATCTGAAAAGACGTAAAAGTTACTGTTTTGACCTAGCGGGAATCGTAGTTCTATTGTAGCGACGTGGTATTGATTGGCATACAGGCTTGCTTCATCAAAGCCCCTAAGTATTCTGAATCCGCCAAGCTGAAATAGCTCATTTTGAAAGAGCCGATCGCCACTTATCCAGCCACCAGAATAGGCCGTTTTCAAGACGATATGTTTTGAAACCGGGAAGTATGTTTCTAACGCTGCCCGCGCCTGAATTTGCTTGTTGTCGTGGGCAACGGTATCATACAATTTTTCAAAATCAAAGCCACTACCATCTTGAATTTGAGTAATACCGTCATTGCGTAATACTTCCCGTTGAAGCGCGGCAACACTGCCAGTAAGATTCCAGCCTCTTGATGGATTAGGCTGGTAATTCGTTCTGGATAGCTTAAGTTCAATTCCGCCACCTGAGTTTCGTAGGTCTATGTTTTCTGGTAAGCGATGAAAAGCTAAAACATAGGCTGTGTCAGGCGTAATAACTCGGTTGCTGCTGCTGCTGAAAAAGACCCTTAAGTAATCCAGTGCGTGCATGGAATAGCTGACTCCCAATTCAACATTACTGCGCCGATATTCGGTATTCCTGAAGTAGAGATCGAATTTCCCATCAACGCCAAAGGGCGTTCCCAAAATATATGGATAGGCTGCGTCAGCCTTTATTCTCGGGCTTTTAGGCTGAAGATTCTGGAATGAAAATGAAAATCGCTCACCCTGCGCCAGTAAGTTCTGAAACGCAGCATTCGCATCCACTGTAAACAGCAACTTTCCACTTCCCGAATTATTAGGTTGAAGCCCTACTATACCGCTAAGCTGGTTGGCTTTCTTTTCTTTTAAGCGGATATGAAGCTCGGTACCACTGAGCTTGAATCGCACACTCGAAGTAGTGCCTTCATCTAAGTAGGGCAATTCACGAAGCCGCAGGTCTATCTTCCGCAAGCGGGACTCGTCATACAAATCACCTTTTCGCAAGTCCAGATAACGAAGAAGGAAGTTTTTGGAAAGCCTTTCATCTCCTTCCACTATGATGCTGTCTATCCGGCATAGCGGCCCTTTTTCTAATTGGAATGTCGCATTGATACCTCCTGCCACATCTGCATGCACACTGTCCAGTCCTGCCTGAGCAAAGGGGTAGCCATGTGCTTCGCACCAATTCAATACGCGCCGGGTGAGCCCACTCATGGCTTTTGGGCTCAATGCCTGTCCCGAATATTCTGCTTCTGAAATACCTGTATTGACCAGCAGGCCAGCGGGTAGTTTTTCTAAAGAAAGTCTTACCCAATGCCAGCGTTTTCCTACAAATATTTTTCCATGAAAGTGAATGCCAGAAATCCAAAAGCTATCTATGGAAGCAGCTAAATAACCGGCTTCTTGCAGCTCAGCGGGTACCTGACGCAGGTAGCCAAGTGCTGCAGTTTCATTTGGAAAATCATTCGGAATTTTTAGCAAAGGCCGTAACGATGTGTCGCTGCCATCTATCCGCTGCAGATGCACGAAGTAATTTTGTGCACGCAGGCTTCCCGCCACGAGCATTAGCAATAATATCAAGGCCGGAATTCGTTGCATAGCCTGCTTTTCAAAACTACTAATCCCAAGCCCCGCGCTGTGGCAGGCATTTACATCCATATCCCTTTTTGCCGTCAGGCCTGTAGCTATTGCAATTTTCATTTCTCTACTTCCCTGCGCCATAAAGACGAATTGATCCGGGCTTTATTGCAGGAAATTTCCTTGCAGCGTCATTGGCTACAGGACGAGCCGGTGGAAACAATTTATTTCGGAGGAGGTACGCCATCGTTGCTTCAGGCGGATGAGCTTCTTCGCATTTTTGAAGCCCTTTTTTCCAACTACTCAATTGGTGAACTAAAAGAAATTACCCTTGAGGCAAATCCTGATGACCTCAGCTCGAATTACCTGCGTGCATTGAAACGAACGCCCATTAGTCGGTTGAGTGTCGGCATACAATCATTTCGGGATGAAGACCTGCGCTACATGAATCGCGCACACAACGCCAGCCAAAGTGACTATGCCCTGAAAGCGGCTCAGGATGCGGGCTTCGACAATCTGAGTATTGATTTGATTTACGGTACTCCAGGTATGAATGATGCAGCCTGGCTCCAAAATATTCATGCTATGTCCGCCTTGCAAATTCCCCACTTTTCGGCTTATGCGCTCACTGTGGAAGAACGCACAGCACTACACCATGCTATCACCAAAAAGACCGCCACTCCGGTTGATGCTGCGCAAAGTGCTGCTCAGGCAGAATTGCTGATGGATGAGGCTCCCAGGCTGGGTTATGAGCAGTATGAAATCTCTAATTTTTCTAAGCCCGGATGTCATGCTATCCACAATACGTCTTATTGGATGGGCACACCTTATCTGGGTCTTGGTCCTTCTGCACACTCTTTCGACGGAAAGAGTATCAGGCAATGGAATGTGGCGAACAATGCGCTTTATGTCCGCAATATTCTTAGCGAAAAATCTTTGCCATTCGAGCAGGAAATCCTGACTCCTGTGCAACGCCTGAATGAGTATATTATGACCTCGCTACGTACTAAATGGGGCTGTGATTTATCGCAAGTGGAAGCAGGCTGGGGTAGTGATTTCAGGCTGGAATTATTGAATCATGCAGCCCGGTTTCAGGAGAAAAATCAGCTTCTGATTCATGAAGAATGTATGTTATTAACCACACGAGGCAAGCTCTTTGCAGATGCAATTGCATCGGATCTTTTTTTCAGTGAAAAAGCAGGCTAACCACTTCTTCCTGCTACAACGAATGGCTTTACTTTAGCGCCCTCATTTCAGTGCCTATGTTGCTCTTAGAAAATAAAGTTGCTCTTATCACAGGTGCCAGCCGGGGAATTGGAGAGGCCATTGCTTTGAAGTTTGCCAGCCAGGGTTGCTCCATTGCTTTCACCTATCTCTCTTCAGAAGAAAGGGCCATTACACTGGTTGAAAAGCTGGCTGGAATGGGGGTGCGCGCACGTGCTTATAAAAGCGATGCATCGGATGCTACCGCTGCAGAGCAGCTTTGTGCAGAGGTGTTGAAGGAATTTGGATCGATTGATGTCTGCGTGAATAATGCGGGAATTTCAAGAGATAACCTGCTGTTGCGCGTTACTCCGGAACAATGGGACGAAGTGATGGCTGCCAATTTGAAATCGGTATATAGCCTCACCCGACAAGTGCTTCGCCCTATGATGAAGGCTCGAAAAGGCTCTATCATTAATATGAGCTCGGTGGTGGGTTTGCTGGGTAATGGCGGGCAAAGTGCCTATGCTGCCAGCAAGGCCGGTATTATTGGTTTTACTAAGAGTGTGGCACAAGAACTTGGGTCAAGAAATATC
>CAYRJR010000206.1:0-4253 GCA_964424655.1 uncultured Chitinophagaceae bacterium | reverse complement strand
CAATCATTTTCTACCGCTCGATTGAGCGCGCCAACGGATCTCCGGACAATGTGAATCTGGGCTTCAATTTCAAAGCCATTGCAGCAAGGCATCTCCAGTTTTATGGGCAGCTTTTCTTTGATGAATTCAAGAGTAAAGAGCTATTTAGCAGCCGCGGTTGGTGGGGCAATAAATATGCTGTGCAGCTCGGCGGCAAATGGTTTGATGCCTTTACGATTCCCAACCTCGACCTACAGGCAGAAGTGAATATGGTGCGTCCATTCACGTATTCGCACTACGACAGCACTGCCACCTACACGCATTACAACCAGCCACTCGCACATCCGCTGGGCGCCGGCTTTGCTGAGTTTGTGGGTATCCTCCGCTACCAGCCGTTTCCCAAATTATACCTCAGCCTGAAAGTGCTGGCCTACCGCCAGGGATTAGACAGCAATGGCACCAACTATGGCAGCAATCCTTTCCTTAACTACAACCAATTCACGCCCGTCAACAACACGCCGGGAGAGCAGCAATATGGCTTCGGAATGACCAATGGCGTGGAGACAAATACCTTCTCAGGCAACCTAAACATCTCCTATGAGCTGCGCGAAAATCTCTTCATAGACCTCGGTGGCAGCTACCGCAAGATGAGTTTCGAAAATGGCCTCGCACCCGACCAGACAACCAAATATGTTTACGGGGGCATTCGCCTCAACATCGCCCGCCGCGACTACGATTTTTATTGACAGGGTTTGCCTCAGAGGGCAGTTTCTCTATTCCCAAACAGCCAGCGTATAGTTGCTCTTGCCTTTTTGGATGAGCAGGTAGCGCCCATTCAGCAAGTGCTCTGCGTGCAACACAAAATCGGTTGTGGTCACTTTCTCTTTGTTCAGGCTGAGCCCGCCGGCAGCAATCATCTTCCGCGCTTCACCCTTCGAAGGGAAAATCTTTTGCTCTGCCAAAAAATCAATTAGTCCCAGGCCTTCATCTATGAGAGCCCGTGATGCCCGCACCTGAGGTACACCTTCCATCACCTCCAGCAGTTGTTTTTCATTCAGCGCACGTAAGGCTTCCACTGCGCTTCCGCCAAACAAAATCTGTGAAGCCTGTTGGGCAAAATGCAGGTCTTCTTCTGAATGCACCATGATAGTCATTTCTTCTGCCAATGCTTTCTGCAAAGCACGTTGGTGGGGTGCGGCTTCGTGTTGGGCGATTAGTGCTTCGATTTCTGCCACCGGCTTAAACGAAAAGATATAAGCCATGCGTGCAGCGTCTGCATCTGCCAGCTTCAGCCAGAACTGATAAAACTGATATGGTGAAGTCCGCGCAGCGTCCAGCCAGATGGTACCGCTTTCCGTCTTGCCAAACTTGCCGCCATCGCTTTTTGTAATCAGCGGGCAGGTGAGGGCGAATGCTATGTTTTCAGCGCCTTCCAGCATTGTGGCCTTTTGTGCAAACTGCATCCTGCGAATCAGCTCTGTGCCTGTGGTGATATTACCCCATTGGTCGGCGCCACCCATTTGCAGCTTCACGCCTTTGTTGCGATGCAGCCAGTAATAATCATATCCCTGAATGAGCTGATAACTGAACTCTGTAAATGAAATCCCGGTTTCCAGTCGCTTCTTCACCGAATCCTTCGCCATCATATAATTCACCGTGATGTGCTTGCCTACATCGCGGATGAAGCCCAGGAAGGAAAATTCCTTAAACCAATCATAGTTGTTCACCACCTCTGCCTGTGTAGCACCCGGCTCGAAGTCCAGAAACTTACGAAGCTGCTTTTCGATGCCGGCACAGTTGCTGCGCAGCGTTGCTTCGTCCAGCAGGTTCCGCTCAGCGCTCTTGCCGCTGGGGTCGCCAATCATGCCCGTCGCCCCGCCCACCAGGGCCAGTGGTTTATGTCCTGCACGTTGCAGGCGCATCAGCAGCGTGATGGGCAGTAGGTTACCCACATGCAGGCTCTCGGCAGTAGGGTCGAAGCCCACATAGCCCGTCGTCAGTTCGCTTTGTAGTTGCTTTTCCGTGCCCGGCATCATATCCTGAATCAGCCCGCGGCTACGTAGTTCTTCAATAAAATTCATAATCTGTTTTTGGCATGCTTCGCGCCGCAATAAGATGATTTTTTAGTCGACTGCATCACGCTGCCGGTCATCCGTTGCGTCGCACACTGAGGGGCCTTATTCGCTATGAAGCTTTTCGCATGTTGGGAAGATTCCCTTCTGGTAAGTGGCACTCGGTTTTCGGCGAAGCGGCGCAAAAGTAGCCTATCCTTGCAGCCGGCAATGTTTCGCATTTTCTCTTCCCGCTGGGATGGTCTGCTCAGACCATCACGCGCGCTGCCAGCCTGGATTATCGGTTTCTGTAGCCTGCTCCTGCTGCTGCTTTGTTCACTGTTTCGCTACATACATCCCGCCATCCTGGACGATTATGAAAACATTGCCTGGGTAGATTTCTCACAACGGCAATGGGAACTTTATCATGATTGGTCTGGACGCTATGTCACCAATGCCTTGGTATCGCTCAGCCCACTGCACTGGCATTCCCTGGCTGGCTATCGCTGGGTGATGATAGGTGTGTTCTTTTTGTTCACGCTTTCTTTTCTTGCCCTCCTACTGGTCATGTTGCGCCGATTCAACAAAGCGCCGGGTTCCATCAGGCTGGCACTGGCATGCGCTGCCCTGATTCTTTTCTTCAACAATATGCCTTCGCTCAATGAAGGCTTTTTCTGGTACAGCAGCGTCATGACCTACATGATGCCTGTTGCCGCATGCCTTGCACTGTTTTGCCTGCTGTTTTATGCAGCGTACCGCGAGGCGCCATCACGGCTCGCCCAGATTGCTGCGATACTTATGGTAGCCCTCGCTATTGGTGGCAACGAAACCTTGTTCATCTGCTTTCCTATTGTGTTGGTGCTTTGGTGGCGGTCATTTCGTCGGGCTGATGTTGGGCACAGGCAATTCTATTTCTGGCTACTACTTGCTACGGCTTTATTCCTGCTGGTTGCGCTTTTGGCTCCGGGCAATTTTGCCCGTCAGTCTCTCAATCCCAAGCCAAGCATTGGGGTGCTGATATCATGGATGAAGTTGTCTTTGCGCACGGGATGGAATTGGCTGAGCAATCCTTTTCTAATGATTTTTAGTGCCGTTGCCGTTTGGTTCCTTTCGGGCTATGAATGCTTGCTATTCCGTATTCGCTTGTGGCAGGCTT
Organism: uncultured Chitinophagaceae bacterium; assembly: GCA_964424655.1. Taxonomy (GTDB): domain Bacteria; phylum Bacteroidota; class Bacteroidia; order Chitinophagales; family Chitinophagaceae; genus UBA1952. Next base: position 1,067 of record CAYRJR010000206.1, on the reverse strand, counting down.
TTTTATTACCGTTCCTCTTTCTGAGCTTGTTGCTACTGCCTGCGTCCATTGGACTGGGCGAGATGCCACCGCCCCGTGTTTTTAATGAAGTGTATGCCTTCTTCTTGCTGGGTTGGGTGTTTTTTCTGTTGCGCCTGATTCAATATCTCCGTTCGCTGCAGATTTCCTCAAATTGTTCTGCTGCCATTTGTCAAATGGGACAGATTGTTTTCTTGTTGTTGCTGCTCATGAGTGTCTATACACACGACTTACGCCAAAGCAATTTCTTTAAAATCACAAAGAGCTATTTGCGCCATCATCCTCAGCAATTTGACCTTGCCTGGCAAGAACGGAATGCCCGATTAGCAGTAGTCACAGCAGATACTTTGTATTTGCAGCCCATTGCTGCTCAGACAGACAATCCCATTTTTTTCACTGACATCACATTTTGGCCCTCTAATAGCAATCGCTTCTTTGCGCAATTCTGGGGCCATAAGATGGTGTTTGCAGACACGACAAGGCAAAAAATAAACGCACCCCGATAAGGAGTGCGCTATTTTCTTATGTCAATATTCTGGGATGAGAATACGCAGCCATCAGGCGCGTTTCTTACGGTTCCGGAAATTATTTTTCCGAGTCTTCTCCCTTTGCCTTTTCCAGGAAATATTCCATCGTTGTCAGGCCCCAGTAGGGTTTTTCAATGTCATTCCGGTCCTCTTTTGCATACAGCGTTTTTGACTTTTCGAAGTAGGGGAGAGCCACCTTCTTGCCACCGCCAAACATTTTAGGTGTGTAGAATTTGGAAATACCGTATTCCAGATAAATCCGGGGATTGTCCGCGTTCAGCTCTTTGGCTTTTTCTAGGTGCGACTCGAATTCCTTACCATATTTCTGCCAGCGGTTTCGTGGGTCCACACCGATACGGGCGTTGTTGATCATGGCTGCCAGCACTTCAGTTTCTGAATTTTCCTTGCCTAAGAGATGTGCGGCATCATCGCGGTAGTTGGCGGCCTCATCAAGCATGGCATCTTTCTTCGCCGGGTCCTTTTCGAAGTGCTGCTTGTATTCGCTCTGGGTCGTCGCGGCGA
>CAYRJR010000205.1:0-4275 GCA_964424655.1 uncultured Chitinophagaceae bacterium | reverse complement strand
TATGTCTATTGCGTCAAATGGTTTCCCAATGCTGCCGACGAGCCTGTTCGTACCCATGACTCTGTCCTTCCTTCATCCTCCTTCCGGGCAAAGCCGCATAGCGAAATCCAGCCGAAGTGTGCGCAACGGATGCTCAATTGGGATTCTTAAGCTGGTTAAAAAAAAATCTGTCACCCGAATCAGAGTTTTTGATTGGCTAACTGTTTGGAAGGCAGGTATAAATTGCCCGGGCAGGTGTTTATTCCACCGTAGATATTTTCAGCATATTAGTGGGCAGGTGCTTTTCGACGGGTAGCGAGCCTGTGCTCACCACTACATCGCCGGATTTCAGGAACCCCTGCTCTTTTAGAATCTGAATCTGGTCGGAGATACCTTGGTCTATGCTTTCCTCCTTGTCATAATAAAATGCGGTAACGCCCCAGCTCAGGCTGAGCTGATCCATCAGGCTTCGGGTCTTGGTGAACACGAATAAGGGCGAGCGGGGGCGATAGGAAGAGAGCATGAAGCCCGTGTAGCCGCTTTGGGTCATGCCGATGAGGGCATCTGCCTTTAGGTCTTTGGCAATCTCGCAGGCATTATAGCATAAGGCATCGCTCAGGAAAGAGGGCGAATGAGGCTGTGGTTCCAGGTTTCGGTTGTACACGGTGTCTTCTTTTTCCACCTCACGGATGATGCTGACCATCGTGCGCACGACCAGCTCGGGGTATTGGCCCATGGCCGTCTCGCCACTCAGCATCACAGCATCGGCACCTTCCAGCACGGCGTTGCTCACGTCGGTGATTTCAGATCGGTTTGGGCGTGTACGGTCCATCATGCTTTCCATCATTTGCGTGGCAATGATGACGGGCCGGGCCCGGTGGATGCACATGCGGATGATTTTCTTTTGCAGCATCGGGATCTGCTCTAAGGGTAATTCCACGCCGAGGTCGCCACGGGCTACCATCACGGCATCAGAGGCCAGGATGATTTCGCGTAGTGAGCTGAGGGCTTCCGGCTTTTCAATTTTTGAAATGATTTTGGCTGTGGAGCCTTTCTGGCGCAGCAATTCGCGCAGCTCGAGCACATCTTCGGGGCGGCGTACGAAAGACAGGGCTACCCAGTCTATCTCTCCTTCGTTGATGATAAAATCCAGGTCATTCAGGTCTTTTTCAGAAAGAGAAGGCAGTGAAATTTTTGTATCGGGAAGGTTCACCCCTTTTCGCGGCAGTAAGGTGCCGGGCACGGTCACCTGCACCCGCACGCGGTCGTCTGGTGTGATTTCCTGCACCACCACTTCCATCTTGCCGTCATCCAGCAGGATTTTTTCACCCAGCTTCACGTCGCGGGCGAAGTCGGGGTATGAGATATACACGCAGTCTTTATTGCCCGTACAGGGTTTGCTGGAGAAGAAAAATTCATCACCGGCCTGGAGGCTGAGTGAGCCGCCTTCCAATTCGCCTACGCGCAGCTTGGGGCCTTGCAGGTCGGCCATGATGGCTATGTTTCGCGGGCTTTCTTCGTTAATCGCCCGGATGTGGCGGATGACGGCGAGGTGTTGTTCGTGGGTGCCGTGCGAGAAATTCAGGCGAAAGACGTTGACGCCTTCATTCACTAAAGCAAGTAGTTTCTCGGGTGTATTGCAGGCAGGGCCGACGGTGGCAATCACCCGGGTCTTATGAAGCAGCATGGCTGCAAAGTTGCCCTTGAAGCGGTGCCCGAGAAAAGAGAAATATCGGACGGGAACAAATTTTCATGAGCCGCTACCGTATGGCAGGCTCCTTTAGGAGCTAAAACCCGACATTAAAACCAAAACGGAAATCTATCCTGTCTTTGTAAGGGCTGTAGGTGTCCTGAATGACATCATACATCGCCATGACCACCAGCGAAGCCCGGTCTGAGATGGGTTGACGCAGGCCGGCGCCCAGCAACAGTGCCGGTGAATTGTAGGAATCTTTTTTCTTTTCAGGATAACCATTCACATCAGGGCCATACTGGGTTATTTGCTGAAAATCCATCTCAGCTTCGCCCTGCACGAAGAAATCGCGATAGACGAGGTAGCGCGACCAGATGCTGGGATAGTAGAGCGTGGCCCGTAAAGGATAAGATTCGTTGTTGCCGTTTACGTTCAGCGTGATGTAGTTTTTGAAGCTGTAGTATTGAAAGCCCAGACCAATGCCGGCGGATATATTTTCGGTGAGCCGATAGCCCACGATGGGTGAAGCGCCTACGGCAAAAGCCCCATCAGCAAGCCCCAGATTGAAGCCTCCACCAATGATGAGGCGTTGCGGATCGAAGCCTTTTTGCTGTGTGGCACGCTTTGCAGCGCCGGGCTTGCGGCCACTGCTGGTATAAACTTCCTGTGCAAAAATCTGGCTTGCAAACAGCACACAGAGCAGGCTCAGCCACAGCCGGCGTTGAAAAGCGGGTTTCATGTTTTTCAAAATTAGGATGCGATGATGCGGAGTAGTCTGTGGCGGCTGTTAGGGTTTTGTTGTGCTGTATTAAGGCTCATTGCGATGAAGCTGGGCCATCTTCTCCACACGACGTTCGTGTCTGCCACCTTCAAAAGTAGTGTTCAGGAAGGCCTCGGTCATGGCTTCTGCTTCTTCATAGGATACGAAGCGGGCAGGCAGGCAGAGCACGTTTGCATTGTTGTGTTGCCGGGCCAGCCGGGCCAGTTCCACATTCCAGCAAAGTGCTGCGCGGATGCCGGCATGTTTGTTCGCCGTCATGCATACCCCATTGCCCGAGCCGCACACCAGGATGCCGAAAGCAGCTTCGCCCCGCTCCACCATCGTGGCTACAGGATGTGCAAAGTCGGGATAGTCCACACTGTCGGTGCTGTGTGTGCCTTTATCATCCGGGGTCAGGTGATGCTGTGTCAGGAAAGTCTTGAGTTGTTCTTTATAAGTAAATCCTGCATGGTCTGCGCCAATTGCGATGGGTAGTTGAATGGCCGTGGCATTCGGCTGATTTGTTTTGTCTTCCATGATTCAAGAGGTTTCTTCAACGATTTTTTTCAAGAAAAATTGCGCCGCCAGCATGTTGCTTAAAGTTTGTTCAAAGCACGGTCGCGTTTGCGGCGGTCGCGTTCAGCACGGGCAGAGATGATGATGGAAATCTCGTAGAGCACATACACCGGGATGAACACCAGCAACCAGGAAAACCAGTCGGGTGGCGTGATGATTTCTGAAAGGAAGATGAGGATGATGATGGCGTAGCGGCGTTGCTTGCGCATCAGGCTTGGCGTGAGGATGCCCAGCCGCGACAGGAAAAACACCACGATGGGCAGCTCAAAGACGATGCCCATACCCAGCACCATGTCTGAAAGGGATTCGTAGTAGTTCTTTATCGTGAAGATGTTTTTGATGTCAGCAGAAAGCTGGTAGTTGGCGAAGAAATTAATGGTAAAAGGAGCCAGTACGAGATAGCCGAACACTACGCCAGTGGCAAAGAGTAGGGAGCTCCAGAACACGATGCCCCGCGCATGTTTCAGTTCCTCGGGTTTCAGGGCCGGCTTCAGGAATTTCCAAATTTCCCAAAAGACATAAGGGAAAGAGACGATAAAGCCAATCATCAGGGAAGATGAAAATGAGAGCATGAACTGCCCACTCATCTCCGTGTTTTGCAGGGACAGGTTGATGTCTTTCAGGCAAAGGCTGTCGGTGCCGAATGCCTTACCCAGAGCGCATAGCCAGCGATAGGAGATAAAATTGCTGTGGGTAGGCGCAATGATGACTTTATCATAAATCCAATCCGCATAGATGAACACAACCACGGAGGCTGTCAGAATACCCAATAAGGCACGGATGATATGCCAGCGTAGCGCCTCAAGGTGGTCCAGAAAAGACATTTCACCCGTTGGGGAAAGGCCTCTTTTTTTCAGGAAATTGGAAATTAAGCCCACGGGGCGCTAAAGGGAGAATTTTCAGGAGGCGCAAAGGTAAGCCCACGCCATTAGGACGTGGGCTAATATTCTGATTCGATGCCAGAAAGCTTATTCTATTACCGGTTCATTCGTTTCAGTTGCCTCAGGGGCCGCATCGGCTTTCGGTTCGGGGGCAGTTTCTGAAGGCCCGGTAGTATGCACGGCTTCTGTTTTTTCTGGGCTGTCGCCGGGTTGCCGGTTAGCATTTCTTCTTTCCTTCTGTTCTTGTTTCAGGTTTTCCAACTGAGCTGCTACCTCAGCAATCTTAGCCTTTTTCGTTTCCAGTTTTGGCGTGGCCTGGGCGGGAAGTTGCTCCAGATGGGCGCGGATTTGAAGGTCAATCTTGCTGCTTCCTAAGTTGGCCGGGG
>CAYRJR010000204.1:0-4305 GCA_964424655.1 uncultured Chitinophagaceae bacterium | reverse complement strand
CTCGTAACCTTCCCTGCGGGGAAAGACATCCGTGATTTGACGCCCTATAAGTTGGTGTTTGATGAGGAGTTTGATGCAGATGCAATTGATTATTCGAAATGGCGGACCTGGAATAGCTATGAAGGTGGTTCAGAAAATGACGATTGGGATGGAGCACGATATGACTTTCAGGGCGGACACACGATAATCAGAGACGAAAATGTCGTTGTAGATAATGGTATTTGCAAACTGCAAATCAAACACGGCCCCGAATATTGGCATTGCGATACCTGTTCCACTACACATTATGCCAACTATTCGTCCGGATGGCTAACGACGCTGTATAGTCAGTACTACAACAATGGCAGATTTGAGGCCAGAATAAAGTTTCCGAGGTCTAATTATACTTGGAGTACGATGTGGGCATACCATGGTCATCCTCCTGGCATCAATGAAATTGACATCGCAGAAGCGCATGGCGGGCCTTTCTACCCTGCCGGGCCTTTTGGAAAAACTAATCAGTTAAAAGTTTCTTACAGTCTTCATGCCGAGCCACCCCCGCTAGGTTATCCAAATCCCTATGGCCTGCAAAATGATGAAGTAGCAAATTCATATCCCAATCAGCATTGGTGGAATAAGGTACGGGGCAACTATTTTGATTTAGATGACTGGCACACTTATACTTGTGACTGGGATACAGCTATGGTAACCACTTATTTAGACGGGGTGCTTGTCAATAGAGTTACTAAGTATTATTATTACAAATGCCTTCCATTTCCAATTTTCTCGCTCTTCCCATTTTTTCTTTTCCAAACAGGTTGTCGGAATGTTCCGGTGTTTTGCTATGGTGCTACAGTGCCAGGCATTCAGTATCATACATTAAGGGGATTTCCTTATTTCAATAACTCACATTCTCAATTGCGATTTACCACACAAATGATGCAAGATGAAACTAATTATAACCCTTGGACGAATACGTGGGACACCTCTCGATACTTAAAAGGCGAGATGTCTATTGATTATGTGCGCATATGGCAAAGACACCCTGAACAAGATGGCCACACGGACATTTGTAATATCCCCATGCCTACGGTTACGGGCCCCAATATTGTGTGTTCCACAGCGACTTATACGGTAAATTCGGGGGTGACAGGCACTTGGACAGCAAATGGGCTAAACATTGTCAGCCAGACCCCTGCAAGTGTTACCGTACAAGCACCAACAGCGATGAAACCCGTTTTTGGGAGCGTTAATTTTAATTTTCAGGCTGCGGCTACATGCCCCGTGCAAAGTTCCTCCAAATTAGTAGATGTGGGGCCGCCGAACCCGTTCCCCTTTACTTATGTGAATATTATTCGGGTTGGCTTTGTTTTCCCATATTGTTTCTATAGTTTAATGGTGCAAAATACAAAAGGGCCATTTTCTCCTACTTCATATCAATGGGACGTAAATTACGGGCCAAGCTATGGTTATCATCTTTCAAGTACCGGTCCGTATTTAATAACCCCAATGGCTGGTTTTGATCCCAATCAATATGGTGGTATTTCTGGCAGTGTAGCAATATCGAATGCTTGTGGAACAAGGGTCATCAATTTTTCAAAAGCAAATTCCCAAGCCAAAATTGTAAAAGTCCAGGGGGATGATAGCACGTCTGCCCAAGAGGTGAGCTGGTATAATGCTTTGATAACAGACACTAATTCATACAAAGATGCGATAGAAGCGCGTATAGGCCATATTTTTCTTCCAGATACGGTTGGGAATGATACATTAGCCTATGAACAGTCTGTCTTTGAAATAATGGCGGATGAATTAGAGCCTTATCTTCTACTTGACAGTTCGCAGATGGAAAATTATAAGATGTATCCTTCATCTTCTCGTGGTAGTGCGCAAAATGTTGAAATAAGTAGAGCATTTCCGAACCCTACTACAGGAATAGTAAGCATTCTTCTTGGTGTGGGGTACGATAAACGCCTCCCAGCTGTAATATCCGTTACCGACATATATGGACATGCTTATCCTAATGAGCTTGTTCAGTTTATTGGTGGAAGTCTACTTGAGTTTGACATGTCAAAATATGTAGCAGGCATCTATACGCTATCACTATTTCAAGGTACGAGAATAGAACGGATTAGAGTTGTAAAGCAATAAGTTAGCTGGAATGTCAGTGCCCCTAAAAATCGGACAGTTTAAAAGTAGAGTCTCATTGCTAACTTTAAAACGCCCATAGGGCACAGGAGCAATGAAAAAATCGAGATTCAGCGAGAACTGGATTGTAAAGGCGTTGAAAGCCGCCGGAAAGCGGGAAAAATTGAGTTGGGAAGGATATAACCTGATAACCGGTCGCGACACTTTCGAAAAAAATGATACCGGGAAAGCCCCAATAGCTCATTTGGATGTTCTGCAATGGTCCCACTACACCTCAGCATCGGCATAAGCCTCTGTCGGCTCGCAGGTGCAGATGAGGTTACGGTCGCCCACGGTGTTGTTTACCCGTTTTACTGCCGGCCAGAATTTGTTGTTCATGACGTAATGCAGTGGATATGCGGCCTTTTGACGGCTGTAGCTGTGGGGCCATTCATCGGCGCAAACTTCAAACTGCGTATGAGGTGCATTTTTCAACACATTGCCGCTGCGTTCTGTGTGTCCTTCTTCAATCCCGCGAATCTCTCCACGCATCGAAAGCAGCGCTTCACAGAAACGATCCAACTCGGCCTTGTCTTCACTTTCAGTAGGCTCAATCATGATAGTTCCCGGCACCGGGAACGACAGAGTGGGTGCGTGGAAGCCATAATCTATAAGCCGTTTGGCGATGTCTTCGGCTTCCACCTCTGCTGATTTTTTGAAGGGCCTTAAATCCACGATAAACTCATGTGCGCAGGTGCCGCCACTGCCGGTGTACAAGATGGGGTAATCGTTTTGTAGGCGCACCCGCATATAGTTCGCGTTGAGCATCGCCATGATGGTAGATTGCTTCATGCCCTGAGCACCCAGCATCCGGATGTAGCCATAGGAAATGAGCAGGATGGAAGCGGAACCATAAGGTGCCGCACTCACCATGCCGCCTCCCGTGGTGCTGTCGGGCGCTGATTTGGGTAGGAAGGGCTGTAGGTGTTTTTTTACACAAATGGGGCCCATGCCCGGGCCGCCGCCGCCATGCGGAATGGCAAAAGTCTTGTGCAGGTTCAGGTGGCAGACATCAGCGCCAATCAGTCCGGGCGCTGTCAGGCCAACCTGAGCATTCATGTTGGCACCATCCATATACACCTGTCCGCCATGTTCATGAACGGTAGCGATAATCTCGGTTACCGTTTCTTCATACACGCCGTAGGTAGAAGGATAAGTAATCATGATGCCTGCTAAACGGTCGTGGTATTGTTGTGCCTTAGCCCGCAAATCGTCCACATCAATGGTGCCGTTTTCGAGGGCTTTCACGACAACAACTTTATAACCAGCCAACACTGCTGAAGCCGGGTTGGTACCATGTGCAGAAATGGGAATGAGCATCACATTTCGGTGGCTCTCTCCACGGCTTTCGTGGTAGCCGCGGATGCAGAGCAGGCCGGCATATTCGCCTTGTGCACCGCTATTGGGTTGCAGTGAGCAGGCATCGAATTGTGTGATTTCAGCCAGATAGCCTTCCAACTCACGAACGATTTGGAGATAGCCTTGTGCCTGGTCGGCTGGTGCAAAGGGGTGCATCTTGCTCCAGTGTGCCCAGGAGAGGGGTATCATCTCGGAAGCTGCATTCAGTTTCATCGTGCAGGAGCCGAGGCTAATCATGCTCGTGTTGAGCGAGAGGTCGCGGTTTTCCAGCATCTTGATGTAACGCATCATCTGCGTTTCGCTATGGTGGCGATTGAATACTTCATGTTGCAGGAAAGATGAGCTGCGCACCAAATCCGAAGGAATATGTTGCAAGATTTCATCTTCAGAAAGGCTGAAAGAAACGGCAGCGTCTTCAGGGCTAAAAAGGTTGATGAGGTCGGCGAGGTCGCTTTCTGTAGTGGTTTCGTCAATGGAAATGCTGACAAGCTGCCCATCGAAATAGCGCAGGTTGATGCCCCATTGTTCGGCGCGACTGCGCAGTGTCTGGCTATCTTCCACCCGAACAACAACCGTGTCAAAGAAAGAATCCGACCAGAGCGAAAGTCCTTTTTCACGCAGGCTTTCGGCCAGTGTTTGTGCCAGCAGTGATACGCGCAGAGCAATATTCTTCAAACCTTCCGGACCGTGATAGATGGCATACATCGCAGCCATATTGGCCAATAATGCCTGGGCTGTACAGATGTTGGAAGTTGCCTTTTCACGTTTGATATGCTGCTCGCG
>CAYRJR010000203.1:0-4385 GCA_964424655.1 uncultured Chitinophagaceae bacterium | reverse complement strand
TCTGGCAGATTTTCGTAGCCATCGGCCTCACTATGTGGGTGAGTGCTGCCCGCCTCATTCGCGGGCAGGTGATGGTACTGCGCGAGATGGATTTCATACAGGCGGCTCGCACCCTTGGCCTGCCCGACCTGCGCATCATCCTGCGCCATATCCTGCCCAACATTGCCGGGCCGCTGATGGTGATTGCAGCCTCCAATTTTGCAGCAGCCATCCTTATCGAAGCGGGCCTGTCTTTTCTCGGCATTGGTGTGCAACCACCCACGGCATCCTGGGGCCTGATGATTAAAGAGCAATTCAGTTTTCTGCTCACCAACCGGCCTGCACTGGCCCTCGTGCCCGGCGTAGCCATCCTGCTGCTTGTGTACGCCTTCAACATCCTCGCCAATGCCCTCCGCGATGCACTGGATGTACGCGAAACCTGAGGTTACTACAGGTTGCACTTCCTGCTTGTTTTATTTTTTTATTGAGCCAGCTTTCGGAATACTATGGGGCATCCGTTGCGTCGCACATTTCGGCTGGATTTCGCTGTGCGACTTTGCCCATGGGATGTGGTAGCGGTTTGTAGATGCCGGCCCTTCTCCTGAGTCAACCCAAAACACCCTTGCCGCGAACAGCCAAACAGACTGACGAACCCCTCAATGTGCGACGCAACGGATGATGGGTAGCGAACCTAAAGCCGACAAACAAAAAAATGAAAAACCCGGATGCCTAACACTTCGGGAGCAGGCTGCATGCAAGGGTTTTGGGGGGTATGTCCCTAAAGTCAATGGGTGCACTTGGCTATTTTTGTGAACTTTCATCCTACATGCTGCGGCGACACATCATCATCATCACGGCCCCTTCCGGCTCCGGCAAGACTACGCTGGTGAAACGGCTACTGGCTGCGATGCCGGAGCTCGCATTTTCAGTATCGGCCTGCACGCGGGCACCGAGGGCGGGTGAGCAGGATGGCCGCGATTATCATTTCCTGACGGAACAGGAGTTCAAGCACCGTATTGATGCCGGTGATTTTGTGGAATGGGAGATGGTTTATACCGGGAAATATTATGGTACGCTGCGCCAGGAGCTGGAGCGGATTTGGGCCGAAGGCAGGACACCCCTGGTGGATATAGACGTGAAAGGAGCCCTGGCGATTCAGGAAAAATATCCGGAAGAATCGCTCAGTATTTTCATCAAAGCGCCATCGCTGGATGTGCTGCGCCAGCGCCTGATGGCAAGGGGAACAGAAAGCAGTAAGATGCTGGAGGAACGGCTTGCCAAGGCTCATTTTGAGCTGATGGATGCAGCAGAGTTCGACCGGATAGTAGTGAATGAAAATCTGGACCGGGCAACTGAGGAATTACAAAATCTGGCTCATGACTTTATAGCGCAGGCCGCTATTCAGCCTCTTCAGTAGCACAGGGCATTATCTTCGAACTTCAAGATGCGAGCATGCCCATCGGGCGCAGCGATATTTTTTTGAATGGACACATCCCACCTGCTTCTCTACATCCTGGCCTGCATCCTGATGATTGGCTTTTTTGCAGGCACTGAGATAGCGTTTGTCTCTGCCAACAAGCTCAACCTGGAACTGAAAAAAAAGCAGGGAAGTTTTGCCGGTAATATTCTGGCCCGTTTCACCCGTACGCCGGCTGAGTTTATCGGCACCAGCCTGGTCGGGGTCAATATTGTGTTGGTGATTTACGGCCTGCTGATGACGCAGCTCAACGACACCTGGATGAAACTGATGCTGCCGCCTGCGCTGATCGCTAATGAATATCTGCGACTGGTGATAGACACGATGGTGGCCACGCTGCTGATTCTCATTTTCGCCGAGTTTCTGCCCAAAGCCATTTTCAGGTCGAAAGCGGAGCAGGTGCTTACCATTTTCGCCTTGCCCATGATGGTGATGTACTATGTACTCTACCCGCTGGCAAAATTCTTCGTTGCGATTTCTGAATTCATCCTAAAGTATCTGTTCAATGTGCGGCTGCGGCACCACAATGATGTATTTAACCGGGTGGACCTGGAACACTTTGTGAAGCAAAGCCTGCATGGCCACAACATCGAAAACGAAAGCAGCAATGAATTGAACACCGAGTTGTTTGAGAATGCGCTCTACTTAGTCAATGTCAAGATCCGGCGCTGCATGATTCCGCGCAATGAAATCGAAGCGGTGGACATCAGCACCCATATTTCGGATGTGCGGCAAAAGTTTATAGACACCAAACTTTCCAAGATCATCGTGTATGAAGGTGGCATAGACAACATCCTCGGCTACCTCCACCACCTGGACCTGAACCGCCGCCCCAAAGCCATCCGGGAAGTACTGCACAGCATCACCGCAGTGCCCGAGGCTATGAGCGCCGTGGACCTGATGAACCGTTTCACCCGCGAGCATAAGAGCATTGCCTGGGTGATTGATGAGTTCGGCGGCACAGCCGGCATCGTGACGATGGAAGATGTGCTGGAAGAAATCTTTGGGGAGATCAACGATGAATACGATGTGGAAGAGTATGTGGAGAAGCAAATCAGCAACAATGAATATATCTTCTCGGGCCGCCTCAAGCTGGACATCCTGAGCGAGAAGTATGGGCTCAGTTTCCCCGACACAGAAGCCGAGACCCTCTCGGGCTATATCATTGATAAGAATGAAGCCATCCCGGTAATGAAAGACCGGATTATCATAGACAATTACGAATTTGTGGTGCTGCTGGTCACCGAAACCCGCATCGAAACCGTGAAGCTGAAAGTGCTGCAATCCTGACTACCCTACGAACCGGACCATATTGTACAACCCAAATATTTTTTCTCATGGTACGCCGCCCATTCAACCTCAAACACTGGATTGAAGAAAACCGTCACCTGCTCAAGCCTCCTGTAGGCAATGCCGAAGTGTATAAGCATGCAGGTGATTTCATCGTCATGATTGTGGGCGGGCCTAACAGCCGGAAGGACTTTCACTACAACGAAAGCGAAGAGCTTTTCTACCAGTTGGAAGGCGATATCGTGGTGCGCATCCAGGAAGATGGCAAGCTGGTGGACATACCGATCCGCGAAGGCGACATGTTTTTACTGCCTGGTAAGACACCCCACTCGCCCCAGCGTGGCGCCAACACAGTAGGCCTGGTCGTAGAAGCTGTGCGCAACGAAAATGAAATAGACGGCTTCATCTGGTTTTGCGAAAACTGCCACGAGAAACTGTATGAGGAATACCTCAAGCTGACCGACATCGTCAGCCAGCTTCCCCCGCTAATGAACCGATTTTATTCCGACCCTGAAAAGCGACGCTGCAAGCATTGTGGCACTGTGATGGAACCACCGGCTCCACCTAAGGCGGGCTAAGCCTTCCAATAAAAAGTATCTGGGAACTTCCCTCCTTTCCCTCCGCTTCCCAAGCCCTTAATCCGCAAGGCAAAAACGCTACTTTTGCCCGCAAGCATTCAATCTACAATGTCAGACCACAGCACTACACACCACGACAACACGCACGAAGTCGAACTTAAAAAATCCCGCACTTCGAGCCGGGCTGCCTTTTGGTTTATGCTGATAGTAGCCGGCCTGTTTGTGGCCACACTGAATTTCGTAGAAATCATGGGCCAGAGCCACGGCCACCAGGAAAGCCACGAACGCACAGCCAATGAAAGCGTACAGGCACCCGGCACCACTGGTGAACATGCCGAACAAGCCACTCCTGCTGCTGCCCCCGCTGCCGAAGGACACGATTCTGCCGGCAGCCACGAAGCTCACTAAGCAATTTTCAACAAGATGGAAAAAGAGTCCGCGATCGTCGTCACAGGCGCGGCTGGCTTCATCGCGTCCTACCTCTGCGGCTACCTGAACAGCCTCGGTTTCGAACGCCTCATCCTCGTGGATGACTTCAGCAAAGAAGCGAAAGCCCCCAACCTGGCCGGGAAAAAATTCATCCAAAAAATTCACCGCGATGCGTTTGCCGACTGGCTCCAGGCCAGGCCCGGAAGTGTGCAACACATCTTCCACCTCGGCGCCCGCACAGACACTACTGAGATGGACTACGAAGTGCATCGCCGGCTGAATCTGGAATACAGCAAAATGGTCTGGAAACTTTGCTGTGCGCAAAACATCCCGCTACTCTATGCCTCATCAGCAGCTACCTACGGCGGTGGCGAACACGGATACGACGACAGCCACAACATCGTTCCCCAACTGCACCCCCTAAATCCTTATGGGCAGTCCAAACAGGACTTCGACCTCTGGGCTTTGCAGCAGCAGTCACATCCACCCTTTTGGGCCGGTGTCAAGTTCTTCAACGTCTATGGCCCCAACGAATACCACAAAGGCCGAATGGCTTCGGTAATCCTGCATGCACACAGGCAAATCAAAGAGACAGGCAGGGCGAGGCTCTTTCGCTCACACAACCCCGCCTA
>CAYRJR010000202.1:1069-4391 GCA_964424655.1 uncultured Chitinophagaceae bacterium | reverse complement strand
ACCCAGCGCCCGGCGGGCGTTTCAATATCTCTTTAGATGCCAAACAGCCGATGAAAGAAGTGAGCGTCCGCATCACGGATGTCACGGGCAGGGAGTTGCTGAGCCGGCAATATGCCTACCCCGGCAAAAGCTTCTTTGAGGAGATAAACCTCAGTGGCACCGCGCCCGGCATCTACTTCGTGCGCATCACGGCAGATGGGGAGGTATTTAGCCGAAGGGTGAGTGTGGCAGAGTAGGATTTTTACGCGCTGCAAGAAGACAAGGAAGGCTGCTTCGTTGGGAGGCGGCCTTTCGGTTTTTTCGGGTAAAGGCGAGCAGAGAAATATGGCTGAAGAGTGCGACGCAACGGATGCTGCATAGCATTCCAAAAGCCGGCTAAAGAAATGACATTACACAGTCATGCTACCCGAATGGGACGAATCGGAGGCACCCTATTGGGTGGCATGATTGTAGTCAACCTACTGCTTGCAAAATGGCTTCGGAGCCCTTTCCCCGTAATTTCGCGGCTGCTTATGAAAATCCTCGTTTGTATCTCCCCGGTTCCGGACACGACCGCCAAAATCGCGTTCACGGATAACAATACCCAATTCGCCACCGCCGGTGTCACCATGATCATCAACCCCTATGATGAATGGTATGCTTTGGTGCGTGCCTTAGAGCTTAAAGAAGCGGGCCTGGCTACGGCTGTTCACCTCGTTACTGTCGGCAAGGCCGATGCCGAACCCATCATCCGCAAGGCGCTGGCCCTCGGCGGCGATGAAGCGTTCCGCATTGACTCAGACAGCAACGACCCCAGCCAAACAGCTTCTGAAATCGCTGCCTTTGCCCAAGAAGGCGGCTACGATTTAGTCCTTACCGGTAAGGAAAGTATTGACTACAATAATGGCATCGTTGGCGGCATGATTGCCGAACTATTAGATGCTAATTACATTGGCTTTGCCACTAAGCTGGACCTGAATGGCAACATCGCAACCGTCAGCCGTGAAATTGAAGGTGGTGAGGAAGTGGATGAAGCCAGCCTGCCCTTAGTGCTGTCCTGCCAGAAAGGAATGGCCGAAGCCCGCATCCCCAACATGCGCGGTATTATGGCTGCCCGCACCAAACCGCTGAAGGTGGTGCCCGCAAGAGGTGCGGCATCGCTCAGCGAAATTGTCCACTACGAGTTGCCTCCGGCAAAGACCGGTGTGAAGCTCTTCACCGAAGACCAGGTGGCAGACCTTGTACAGGCCTTGCACAGTGAGGCTAAAGTAATCTGAGTGTTCGTCCGATAATCGCTCAGCAGGCTACAAGCCTCCCCCCCCCGGAAAAGCATCCCATCTCTCCATCCGATAATCTCAATATTTCATGTCAGTTATTGTTTTCGCCGAGCATTCCGAAGGCGTTTTTAAGAAAAAATCACTCGAAGCTGTGCAGTATGCTGCCGGTATCGCCCAGGCCACAGGCAGCAATACCATTGCCGTTGTGTTGGGGCCCATGCCCGAGGCTCAGCTAAACGAGTTGGGGAAATATGGCGCTGCCAAAGTCCTGCATCTGGCCGACGAACGGCTGGATCATTTTGCCATCCGTGCTTCTACAAAAGCCCTTGTTGCTGCTGCGCATAAAGAAGCCGCCAAGGTTGTGGTCTTCACGCACGATATGACGGGGCGCATGATTGCCGCACGGGTTGCCGCCCGCCTGAATGCAGGCCTGGTGGCAGGTGCCGTTGCGCTGCCCGACCTGAGCAATGGTTTCGTGGTTCGCAAAGGGGTATTTGCAGGCAAGGCATTTGCCGATGTAAAACTCAACAGCGAGGTAAAAGTGATTGCCCTGACGCCAAACACTTTCCCGCTGAAACCCGGAGCGGGGAGCACCATAATCGAAGCGCTTGCGGTCGCTTTTGATGAAAAAGATTTTTCCGTGAAAGCTACTGCAACCAATAAAGTGAGTGGCGCGGTGCCGCTAACGGAAGCAGAACTGGTAGTGAGCGGAGGCCGCGGTATGAAAGGCCCTGAAAACTGGGGCATCCTCGAAGACCTGGCAGCAGCCCTGGGCGCCAGCCTCGCCTGCTCCCGGCCCGTGGCCGACAGCCATTGGCGCCCCCATCATGAGCATGTGGGACAAACCGGCGGTACCATCCGGCCTAACCTCTACATTGCGGTAGGCATCTCGGGCGCCATCCAGCACCTGGCCGGTGTGAACGGCTCTAAGACTATTGTGGTGATCAACAAAGACCCGGAAGCCCCTTTCTTCAAGGCTGCAGACTATGGGATAGTGGGCGATGCCATGACCATAGTGCCCAAACTCACCGAAGCAGTGAAGAAGTTCAAAGCTTCGTAGCCTCAGCCCCACACAAGCGTTCAAGCCCGGCAGATGATGTCGGGCTTTTTTTGTTTGCAGAAGGCCGATTTCAAATTCTTAACAAACGGCCTTGGTTTTCAAGGATTCGCTACAAAGGCTAACCTCAATATTTGGGTGATTCACCGGAGCCAAATCTTAAACGGTTTTTTATTCAACACGTAGCGATTTAATTATTTGCAGTGTACGCTGAAGCTATTGCTGTTATTGGTTTTACCGTTTAAATCCGGTGTTGCAGCTCTTGGGAGATTGCCTCAACTTTATGATAGTCCGTTGCGGCCGCAGGGACCCTTTCGTTCACTTTTAAATTCATCTTATCATGAATCCACGAACATGTTTTCCCGAATGCTGTCTGCCAGCATCCACACACACACACACACACACACACACACACACACGTCAGGCATTTACGCATATCAATCTTAATAGCTATGGCATCCGTGTTTTTGTTTCTTTTTTTGCCGCGTGCTCATGCCCAGTGGGTACCGGTGCCCTGCGCGGGTTCGGTTCCTGAAAATCATGTGGCCCCCTTCCCTGCTACACTCAATGAAGATGTGGTAGTCAATGCAGACATGATTCAGGTGGGCCGCGGCGGCCAGACCTTAAAGGCCATCGCCTATGCCAAACGCGGCAGCAGCCCGCAAGGCTATGTGTATGCCGAAGACTTTGCAGGCCATAGCGTCAACTTTGCGCTCGCAACATCGGGCGCTTGCAAGGCGGATATAGCGCTCGGCGCGTCTGACGCACAGGGCGGCGTAGCCTCTTACCGGGCCGTCATCGCATACGAAGCCAATAACCAGCTCTACTACGACATCTGGTCCTTTAAAGATGTGGGCCTGCCCACGTTTGCGGCGGTACACGTTTCTACATCATCTGTTCAAGGAGCTCCAGGCAATTTGCTGGATGACTATCACAACGACCCGCATGTGGACATGTGGAGCGACCTGAATGTGCTTGACCCGGCAACCGGCCTGCCTACGATGCACCA
>CAYRJR010000202.1:0-1059 GCA_964424655.1 uncultured Chitinophagaceae bacterium | reverse complement strand
TTGTGTGGACCGAGGGTACCCGCAAATGGCCCTGGTGTGTGCCGCCCGATATGATTAACGGGGTTCCTTTTTACCCAAGCCCCTTACCCATCTATGCTGACCAATTGTACATCACCGTTCGTGATCTTAATGGTGCGATGATTGTTCCGCCGAAGCTAATAGACACCGGCTTTTACCAGCCGGATGTAGCCTGTGTTACCGACAACAGCAGCGGCGCGGCAGTGGAAAAAGCCGAGATTGTTCACAGCTATATTTGCAGCGGCAGCTTTCAGGTGGTGGAGTTCGATGTGCCTACCCAAACCACGACTATGGTTTGGAATGCAAGCGTGGGCGGTTTGTTTTCGCCCCGCATTGAGGCCATGAGCCAGTATTACGGCAACGGCGATTACAAATGGATGGCCGTTTCCTCGGTAAGCAATTTTGGCCTGATTCCCCAGTGGCAGGCCTGGAATTTCTATCCAAATTCCGGCGGCGGCGTTACCTGGAACTGGGTTTCGAGTATGTATCCGAACCCCTCAGACAGCGATATGAAAGCGCCCTGCATTGCGGCTGCGGTGGACCCGGGCATGTCGTCGGATATCGGCAACCAGCAATACACCATCGGCTTTTTTCCGCGCACCAAGACGGACCTGACGGAGATAGCCTGGACCACAAATGCCGGCCTGGTCAGCAGCAACTATTACATTCCTAACTGCGGCATGGTCAATTATCCCTGGGATGCTGCCCGCAGCATGGCGGTAACCAACTGCTCCAACAGCGGCCTGAACCTGCTGACGGCCTGGTACGATGGCATGGACATCGTGTATAAAGAAAGCCCCAATGCGATGGTCTTTAAGCCGGGGCAATCAACCGGCGTTGGCTTTACTACCAATACGAGTGGAACACTGAGTATCTGGCCCAACCCGGCTAAAGACGAGTTGCGGCTGGGCGGTGCCAGGGCCGGCTCAGCCTATCAGATACTTGACCTGAGCGGGCGGCAGGTTCAGGCGGGAAGCGTAGGGAGCGACCTGAGAGTTTCAATCAATACGCTCGTACCCGGTAGTTATCTCTTGCAGGTAA
>CAYRJR010000201.1:0-4570 GCA_964424655.1 uncultured Chitinophagaceae bacterium | reverse complement strand
ATGAGAATTAATGAACGCATAACCGTGAAAATTTGAGAATGAACTGAGATTATTCAATGATAATTTTCTGCTGCCGGCGGCTGCCCCGGCTGTTTTCATACTGCACGATGTAGGCGCCGGGAAGAAGACCGGCGCAGGATAGGGTTATCTTCTGAGCGCCATGCGTAACTGCTTTTTGCGTAACCGGCTGCCCAGAGATATTGGAGAGCCAGACCTGCCCGCTGATTTGCGCGGCGTCCTGCACCGACACATAAATGGCATCCTTTGCGGGGTTGGGATAGGCGTTGAGTTCCGGCCCATGTTGCGGCGGGCTGGCTTCCGGTACGCTGACCGAGGACGAGGAAAGATGAATCAGATAGCCGCTGGCGTCCGAAGGTGCGGAGAGGCAGATGGAAGGCATGGTGCCGCCCGCTGTAGTGTAGTATCCGCCGACCACCACGCCGGCTGTTGTGGGCGTAATCATGGAAGGCCCGGAAGCTCCGTTAGGGCTGCCCAAGACCCGGGAATTAATAAAGTCTCCAGCATTAGAAAGGTGCAGCACCCAGGTGTCGCCTTTACCGTAAGCGGTATCTACTTCATCGCCCGCCTTGCTGCTGATGGAAGCAACCCAATATGTGCCGTCATCCTGCCGACAGACAGCTTTTGGTTCTTCATATGCTCCGGCCGACCTTGAGCCGAAGCAGTTTGTCCAGCGAATGTTGCCTGTTGAGTCAATATCGCTCACCCACAGAATCGAGCCGGAACCTTTGTATCCAACGACCGTTCCGTCCGCTGACTCCGTGTAGCCGGCAACTAATACGCCCCCCTGTTCATTTGCGCAGGCTGTAAGAAGCACATCCCATGCTGAGCCGCCGTAGCATTGCTTCCAGAGGAAATTGCCCGCACTGTCTAAACGCATGACATAACCGTCCGCACCATCGTTAGCCGCAATGTGCAGCCCGCTGAAATCATAATCGTTCGAGCGAGTAAAGCCGATAACATACACGCCGTCATCCGATGCGGGAACGACGGCTCTCACCTTGTCGTCATAGCTGCCGCCGAAGGTTCTTGCCCAGACCTTGTTGCCGCTGCTGTCCACCCGGACAACAAAGACATCGGAAGTGAATTGAGAACCATAGTGCGTGCCTACGTCGTCGCCATGTCCATAAGTCTCGCTGGCCAGGACGCAACCGCTGTCGGCCATGCGGCAGGCAGCTCGTGTTGTCGTCGAGCTGTAGGTGCTGCCATATACCTTTTTCCAGATTAAAGTTCCGTCCGGCGCCAGCTTGGTTATCATAGGGCCATTGAGCTTGGAAATGTTTCCATCGCCTGCCATCATAAAATTTCCATCGCCCAGCGGATAGATGCCAAAGATTGAGCTGTTGATATTGCTTGCTCGATTATCGAAGCAATGCAGCCATTGCACCATCATTCCGTCCGCATCGTATTTTATAAGGCGTGTCTCACCCCACAGCGTGTCCGTAAGACAAACGGCTGTAGGAAAGTTTCCAGTGGTACAATTAGATACTAACCAAAGAATAAATCCGCCATCCGGTGTGGGGATAGCCGATTTGTTATTGGCCGGACCTGCGCTCCTGTTTCCGGTGAAGGCCTGTGTAGAGAGAATGGCGCAACGCTTCTGGGCAGTTGCAGTACCTGCGCCTATCAGGAACAGCCATAAAACGAGGGGAATGTTTTTCATGCGAAAATCATTTCGAGTGTTTTCAAAAAACTTTCATAAAGCTAAACCCTTGCTTTGGAAGTCCATAGAGAAAGCCTTAAGGCACTGCTACCCGCGCATGCTCTATCACCGCTCCGTTCTTCACTTCGGCAATGCCCTGGTTGCTGTTGGGGCGCTGCGGCAGGGCTGGGTCGCCTTCCACGAGGATGCCTTTCCAGAAGCCGCCGCAGTCGTTGGTGATCTTCTTCACGGGAAAAGCTCAATAGCAGCACGCAGACGACTGGTGCCATCGCCACCGAAGCTGCATCAAGGCCCGAAAGCTGACCAACAAAAAATCGCAACAAGAAACGTTCGGCGCAGATCGCCGTTTATTCCCACTTGAAAATCTTGCTGGCAATCGCGTAGAGCACCACGCCCCACACGCAAAGCCAGAGCACATCCCAACTTATGGCGGAAAAGGATGCGCCCTCAAATGAAACCTTGCGCAGCGCATCGTTCAGGAAGGCAAGCGGCAAAGCGCCGGCCAGCGGCTGCAGCCATTTCGGGAAGACGGTGATGGGGAAAAACACACCTGCCAGCAGGAATTGCGGCAGCGTAATCATGTTGGAAAAAGCGGGAATCACCGACTCGTTTTTGGCTACGTTGCTCACCACAAATCCGAAGCCCATAAACACCATGATGGAGAGGGCGGACAGGGCCATGAGCGCCATGAATGTGGCGAAGCCATTGACCAGCGTGAAACCAAAGGCATAGTAACCGATGCCAATGATGACAATGGCCGTCAGAAGTTGAAAAATCATCCGTGCGATGCCTTCGGAAATGACGATGGTGGCACGGCGGACGGGTGTGGCAAA
This sequence comes from uncultured Chitinophagaceae bacterium, assembly GCA_964424655.1. Classification (GTDB taxonomy): domain Bacteria; phylum Bacteroidota; class Bacteroidia; order Chitinophagales; family Chitinophagaceae; genus UBA1952. Next base: position 2,056 of record CAYRJR010000201.1, on the reverse strand, counting down.
GAAGCGTTTCAGCACGAGGGTCTGCCGCAGGCCAAAGAAGACGAAGGCGGTGCCGAAGACGGAGCCGGCGAGGAGCGAAAAGCCAAGCTGGCCGGGCAGGATGAAGTCTATTCGTTTGTACTCGCGCACCACGGTTTCTTCCACGTGAATGTCGGCGATGTGCTGGATGTGTTGGCGCAAGGTGGGGTCGCTGCCGATGATGATGTTTTGAATGACGCCGCGCAGTTGGAGCGCGTTGGGCATGTCGGTAGATGCGGCGCGGATGCGAACGTCGTAGCCCATGCTGGCCGGCTGCTTGCGAATTGAAAGGATGGCTACGAGCTTGTCTTTGTGGAGGGCTTCATTTTGGGCGGCGCTGTCGGGAAATTGTTTCCAGGTGATGCCGCTCATCTGCTTCAGTCCGCCGTAGATGGGGTTCAGCGTGTCGGAGCCGGGCGCCAGGGAAAGCGTGGAAGAGAAGCCGCCATCGCCGCCCCCAAGGAAGCCAAAAACGAGGATAAAAATGAGCGGGAAAGCCAGGCCGAAAATCACCGATGAAGGGCTGCGCATGATGGCCTGCAGGGAGGCGATCACCAGCGCACGACCTGCCCTGAAATTGCTATAGGCAGCCATAAAAAAAGAGAGGGCCAAATGTACGGGTAGCGGCAAGAAGCTGTTAAGTATGGAGCTTTTGGTCAGAGGCAGGGCGAGCGATGTGTTACCTTTCCTATGTGAAGAAGCTGATGTTTCGGGGCGCGCTCTTTCCGCTGGCGCTGCTGCTATTTACCCTGCCTGCTGCTTTCGCTTCCTGGCCGGCCCGGGCGGAGAAAATATTCATTCCAATGGATGCTGATGGGCAGGTAGCGCATCTGAAAGCCTATGGTGTGGCCTATGCATCGCTACAACTTGGCGTGCCCGTGGACTGGCTGCTGAATTACCGGGGCGGCTCCTTCGCGATGGATGATGTGGATGCCATCGAAAGGCTGTGTAAGCTGCGGGGTGTGAGCTATGAGGTCATTAGTGAAGGTGAATACAATGGCATCCTGCAGACGATCGCCAATCCAGACTTTAATGGTGATGTGATCAAGCTGGAAAAGGCACCACGTATTGCAGTCTATACGCCACCCAACAAGCGTCCCTGGGATGATGCAGTGACCCTGGCACTGACTTATGCTCAGATTCCCTACGACAAGCTTTATGATGATGATTTGCTGGCCGGAAAGCTGCCGCAATATGACTGGCTACACCTGCACCACGAAGACTTCACCGGGCAGTTTGGTAAGTTTTGGTTTGGCCAACAGAACACGGCCTGGTATCAGGAGGAGGTGCGTACAAATGAGGCGATGGCTGCTAAGCATGGCTTCAAAAAAGTGTCCCAACTGAAGCTGGCTGTGGCTAAAAAGATTCGTGATTTCGTGGCTGGTGGCGGCTATCTGTTTGCCATGTGCTCTGCTACGGACACCTACGACATTGCGCTGGCAGCCGATGGCACCGACATCTGCGATGTACCCTATGACGGCGACCCACCTGACCCCAACGCGCAACAAAAGCTGAACTACAATAATTGCTTTGCCTTCAAAAATTTCACGCTCATCACCTCACCCTATGTGTATGAGTATTCCAACATTGATGTCAGCCCGGAGAATGGGCGTATGGTGCCGATGAATCTGGACTACTTCACGCTGTTTAATTTTTCAGCCAAGTCTGACCCGGTGCCGACGATGCTCTGCCAGGATCACACCAGCACCATCAAGGGTTTTATGGGGCAGACAACGGCTTTTCGCAAAGACCTTCTGAAGAGTGATGTGCTGGTGATGGGCGAGTACAAGCCCACAGGCGAGGCACGATACATCCACGGGGAATATGGCAAAGGCACCTGGACTTTTTATGGCGGTCACGACCCGGAAGATTATCAACATGCGCTGGGCGATCCGCCAACGGACTTGTCTCTGCACCCCAGCTCACCAGGCTATCGGCTCATCCTGAATAATGTGCTCTTCCCTGCCGCAAAGCGGAAACCCAGAAAGACCTGAGTAGCTTTTCTGTTACTGGAGATTCATTCGGATTTTCTTAGGCA
>CAYRJR010000200.1:0-4655 GCA_964424655.1 uncultured Chitinophagaceae bacterium | reverse complement strand
CGCAGCCCAGCTTTGATGCCCGACCAGGATTTTATGCTCCATGTTATTGTCCATCAAAAATTGAGCTGCGGCTTTCCCATCAGAGTAGGTGCTGTCCACTTCATAACGGATGGTGCCGATGCCTTGATAGCTCTGGATAAAAAACATAATGGCCAGGATGATGCTTATTATTTTTTGCGTGTCGAAGCTGCGGAACAGGGGCAGGTTCATCCGGTCATTTTTGTAATAACCAGCCAATCCAAATACAAACAGCATTTCCACCATTATCAACCCATCGTGGCGGTGCTGGCCGATGTATTTATAAGTAAGCAGGTAAATCAGTCCACCCGTGCCGCAAAGGAATACCGCAAACATTTTTAGCCTCGGCAGCATCAACAATACAAAGGCAAAAAAGATAAGCATGGCCACCATGCGCATCGTATCTAAGGGAATACTTTCAAGACCGCCAATGGTGAGGCCGTTGCCTATGGCTGTTTGGAATTGTCCAAAATGGTCTGTGATATGCAGCTTATCTGACACTGCTTTCATGCCGGGTATGGCCATGTAAGGAATCAGATAGCCTCCACCAACCAGCATCATCAGTGCAGCGCCCAAAGTCTTTTTATGAACCTGCTTCCGTTCCACCATTTCCCAGAAAAACAAAAGCATCATCGCGAAGGCCATTGGGAAAACCATGCTGTGTGTGTTGTAAAGCCCAACTACGATCAACGCATATACGATTGGGTTTTCGAAACGCTTGGGATAGTACCATAGTGTGAGCATCAGGAACAGAACTACCAGGCAATAGTTGCGCCCCACCACTGGATATTCATACACGAAAAACATGGACAAGACCAGTAGCAGCTTGACGTAAAAAGGGAAGCGCAGCCGGAATAGCATGAAGTAGATCGCTATGGCCATCACGGTAGCCGAAACGATATTGACCGTCACCAGCGGCAGGCCCATATTGCCCAGCGGATACATAAGGAAATACCACATCGGCGGGTGACCAATTTGTGGAATCATTGTTCCGAACAACTGAGAGATGCTGACGTGGCGCACCGTTATCCAGTCGCTGCCTTCATCCCGCCATTGCTCATGATACAGAATACCCACCGTCACCATCACTGCCCAGAAAGCAAATAGAATCCAGAGGATGCGGCTTTGCCAACCCGGCATCCGAACCGGGCCAATTCCCGAATCGTCCTCTATCATCTGAACTTCCGCATGCAGCTCAGGGTTTTGCTTAGGAGCAGGAATAGGCTCGCCGGAAGCTGGTTTAGGCTCGGCTTGAACGCGCTTTTTATGCTTAGACATGGGATGAAAAGAGAAGGCCAAATCGGCGGGTGACAAATATAGGTTGCAGCCTGTGGGAGCCGCATAGTCGCGGTTACCTTTGCCGCGCCCCAAAACCTATGGACAGCGCAGCAGCAAGCCAGCCCAATCCCAAAGCATCGGTCATCACTATCGGCAGTTTCGATGGGGTGCACCTCGGCCATCGGGCCATCCTCGACGAACTGAATCATAGCGCTCAGGCTCTGGCCAGCGCCAGTGTAGTCATCACGTTTGAACCACATCCACGCAGCGTGCGTCGCCCCGACCAGCCGATGCAGTTGCTCACACCGCGGGAAGATAAACTTGCGTTACTAAAAGCAGAAGGAGCATCGCGCGTGGTGGTAACCCCTTTCACTACTGAGTTTGCCCAATTATCTGCAGAAGATTATGTGCGCAATTTCATCGTAGCTCAGTTTCATCCTGCGGCCATTGTAGTGGGCTATGACCATCGTTTCGGCCATGATCGGCGAGGCGATATGAACCTACTCCGCAACATGGCTCCCGAGCTGGGCTTTGAAGTGCATGAGATTTCTGCTCGCATTATTGATGATGCCGCCGTGTCTTCCACCAAAATCAGAACAGCACTCACTGAAGGAGATGTCCAACGTGCTTCAGACATGCTGGGAAGGAATTATAGTATTCATGGCACCGTGGTGCACGGCGACAAACTGGGGCGGCAATTAGGATACCCTACTGCGAATATTGCTCCACTTCATACACAGCAATTAATACCGGCAATTGGCATTTATGCGGCACTGGTTACAGTAGGCGGGAAAGAATATCCGGCTATGGCCAGCATCGGAACCAGGCCCACAGTGAGCGATGCCGGGCGAATATCTATCGAAGCGCACCTTTTCAATTTTGATGCCGATATATACGAGCATGACCTCAGGATTGCCTTTGTGGCCAGGCTGCGTGATGAATTAAAATTTGAAACGACAGAGGCATTGCAAGAGGCGCTTCGCGAAGACGAGCGGCATACGAGGTTGATGTTCGGGCTGCAATGAGCCAAGGAGGGGAAACATCCCTGAGGGTAATATTTCAAAAAAGCAAGCACCAGAAGTTGACTTACTCAAGCCCAATCAGCAAGTTCCTTTATTGGGGAAAAATCCTGCTGCGAGGGCTGGGGCAAATCATGCTTCAGGAAAATGGAATCACGGGCTTGCTGTTTTTGTCGGGCATCTGCATTGGCTCCTGGCAAATGGGGCTGGCAGTACTGATTTCGACAGTCGCTGGCACTATCTGTGCTCGTCTTTTGGGCTTTGAGAAAAACGGAATCGAACGAGGCTTGTATGGTTTCAGCGCTGCACTGACCGGTGTGGCATTCGCCTTATTTTTTAAATCCGGAGCTGTGCTTTGGGGAATGATTGTCGTAGGGGCCGGGCTGGCATCGCTCCTACAGCATTTTTTCATTCAGAAGAAAATCCCTGCATTCACCTTGCCTTTTGTGGTAGTCACCTGGCTGGCACTTTGGATTGTAGGAGCAGCTTTTCCTGAAATGTTGAACCCAGCAACTATTGGCGGGTATCCTGCGAAATGGGCTTTTGCTTTTCGAAGTTTCGGAGAAGTGATTTTTCAAAACAGTATCTGGTCCGGTGTGCTGTTTCTGATTGGTGTTTGCATACATTCCTTGCGAGCAGCAATGTTGGGCCTTCTAGGCGCCTTGATGGCAGCGGCTGTTGCCTGGATGTGTCAGGCTCCGCTCGATGCTATTGCAGCCGGCCTGCTCAGCTACAATGCCGTGCTTTGCGCCATTGCCCTTTGTGGGCAAAACACCCACGATTTGTTGTGGGCTGTTTGTGCGGTAGTCTTATCCGTGTTGATTCAAATGCTCTTGCTGCAACTGAATATACCGGTACTCACGTTCCCATTTGTGGCGGCTACGATGATGAGTATCGGGCTAAGACGGGCTTTCGCTTTTTTGAAAAAAAATCACCTGGATAGCGGACATTGAAATCCGCTCAGTGAGGGTAATTGAGCCCACTTTTTTGACTTTTCAATGAAGCCCTTATTGGCATCCCATCCTAATAGCCTAATATTTTCTCTTAATTTGAAATGCCTCATGCTGGCGAAAATGAATCCTCAGTTTCGCAGCGCACAAAATCCAATTTTTATGAAGCGGACATTACCAAAAGGTGTTGTACAACGCTTACTCAGAACCTTCATATCCACCTGCCTGATTCTGGAAATTTACGCGCCAGCATTGGGACAGGAAATGAAGCCGCTGACCTTGCAAATTCAAGCCGGAGCAATCGAACTGCCCATAAACGGTACAAAATTCCTGGATAGTTTTCGGAATCATGCCACGACGGCATCGCAATGGATTCTTCGCTTCCAGGCCTTGCCCGATGCTTTAGCTCAGAAGAAGCTGCAACAAGCTGGAATCAGGCTACTGGGCTTTCTGGGGCAGAATAGTTATTCCTCACTGATTAGTCCGCAAGGTGAAGGCCCGGCTGAAGGATTGCTTAGTGCAGTACCTATGAATCCGCTTTGGAAAATGGGGCGGGAATTGATTGGGAAGCTTGGTGAGGATGAGGAGAGCCAGGTAATTTTTAGCTGTGTTCCCGGTGTCACGGCGGCTGATGTCGCAGCACAATTGAAGTATTTGGGAGCGACATCAGAACCCAAACCCTTAGGCCATGCCCAACTCTTTAAAACGAATATTTCCGGGAAGAAAATAAAACTGCTGGCTGCCTGGCCAGGGCTGGTGGCCATCAATGCTGCAGCGGAACCTCAGCCACTCAATGTGCAATCTGAGCGGGCCACAAAGGCGAATGTGGCACAGGCTTCATTTGCCGCTGGTGGATATAATCTTTTGGGCGACAGCATTGCCGTTGGTGTGGGCGACAATAACTCCGGGCTGTATCATGAGGACACCCGAGACCGCGTAACCAATTTCAATTTTCTACCCTATGCCAATCATGGTCAGCATGTGAATGGCACAGTAGGTGGTGCTGGTACTGGGGACCCGGCTGCGCAAGGTTTTGCACCACATGTGAGCCTGCTGGATCACACCTATACCAACGTCTGGACACAGACCGGCGAGATGCAGCAGCATTACAACATGTCAGTGACCAATAACTCTTACGCCAACATTGTAGGTAGTTGCAGTTATGCCGGCACCTACGATCTCTATGCTCAATATTTAGACAGCATCACCCTCGCCTACCCAAGTGTGTTGCAGGTGTTCGCCGCAGGCAATGATGGCAGTATGACTTGTGCGCCATTTACCGGTGGTTATGGCACAGTTTGCGGAGGATTTCAGACAGCCAAAAACGTCATAGTCGTTGCAAATTCGCAGAAGACAAATGTGCTGTGGGGGAGTTCTTCGAAAGGCCCGC
>CAYRJR010000199.1:0-4665 GCA_964424655.1 uncultured Chitinophagaceae bacterium | reverse complement strand
GCGATGGCATGAGCGCCCTGATTCCACTGAGCCTGCAACGCTGAGCGGAATGAGTCCAAAAAATCAGAGGCTGCCTCAATCGGGGCAGCCTCATTTATTGATGAAAAAGAGGAATCAACTCAAGATTTCTCTGCAATGATGGCAATGGCATTCATGTGATTCTTATGCCGGCTAAAGACCTGTTTCATTTCGTTGATGCGGCGGCGGGCTTTGGGCTGGCGGATGATGTTGAATCCAATTTTCAGGCTGCGGAAAAAGCCTTCATCATCTATTACCCGTTTTGTTTCCAGAAGCGACATCGGGTTGGTGTGGACTTCTTTAATCCGGAAGCCTTCCTGCTCCAGCAGGGTTACCCATTCTGACTGGGTGAGTGGGCGCGCATTGACCTTAATGCTTACAGCCAGTTCGTGTTGGATTTTTGCTTTCTCCTGTGGGTCGAGCGAGTCGGGTGTCAGGCCCAGTTCGTGAATGCCATACAAGCCTCCGGGCCGGAGCAGCCGGTGGGCTTCGCGAATGATTTCGGACTTGCGGTGGTCGGCCTGCATGGTGAGCATAGCCTCACCATATACCTTGTCAGCTACACCTTCATTCAGTGCAACCTTTGAGGCATTGCCAATAATAATTTGCCGGCCATTGCCATTAATTTTCTTCCTGAGATTGGCGGCAGCTTCTTCATTTAGCTCAACGCCGGTGTAGGTTTTGGGATGTTTTTCCAACACCTTCATAGCCGTGTAGCCAATGCCGGGAGCAAACTCCACCACACAGTCATTACGGCTGATGTCGAGGCCCTGAATCATCTTTTGCGTCAATTCTTTTCCGCCAGGGCGCAATACTTTCTTACCCATTTTCGCCAACAGCCAGTGGCCCTGATCGGCATCAATTACGCGGTTACTCATGTCTGGATAAAAAAACTTTTCCAAAGGTCAATCCTAAGGCAGGGAGTCATTGTCGTTTCAGGGAAAACCTGGTTTACGAAACAAGGAATGAATTGGAATTATGGTATTCAAATCTGATGCACCAGTCAGGCTCAGATATATTTTGAAGACGATTTTTCGAAAAAGAATTTTAAAAAATGCCGGACCATTTGGCCGGGTCAGTGGGTAACGTAAGCTTATTACCGAAACTGATAGTGGCCCGAATGGCTTTGGGCTATTTTTGCAAAAAATGGATTCTATGCTGAAAACCGGCAATACCGTAGTGAGTATTTATACCGAAATGACCCCGAATCCGGAGACCATGAAGTTTGTAGCCAACAAGCTTTTGTATCCCGGAAAGAGTGCTGATTTTCCGGATGAGGCCAGCGCTTCCCCTTCTCCTTTGGCTAAGGAATTGTTTGCTTTCCCCTTTATCCGTGCGGTGTTTATTGCTTCCAATTTTGTGACCCTGACCAAGACACAGGATACCGATTGGAGTGAGGTGATCCCTACCATCCGGGAGTTTTTGAAAAACTATCTCGAGTCGGGTGCAACGATTATCAATGAATCAGAACTGCCCTTACGCAAGGCTGTTCACAACAGTGAGCCCAGCGAAAACGATAGTGATGTGGTGAAGCGCATCAAAGAATTGCTGGAAAGCTATGTGAAGCCTGCCGTAGAGATGGATGGCGGCGCGATTCAGTTCCGTTCTTATGATGACGGAGTGGTGAACCTACTTATGCAAGGCTCCTGCTCGGGTTGTCCTTCTTCGATGATTACGCTCAAGGCCGGCATCGAAGGCATGATGAAGCGCATGATTCCCGAAGTGCGGGAAGTGGTGGCAGAGTCTGTATAGTCAGGTCTGATATTTTCTTTTGAAAGCAGCCTACGGGTTGCTTTCTTTTTTTGAAAATGGCCGGAAGACAGTTCGTTTAGCAGGAAGGAAATGCTGTCAGTGGCAGGTTCAGGCAATCATGGGCAGCTCCATTTGGTGCGCCTTGGTCACATTGTACCAATACTGCATCATGTCCCAGGCTGCTGTCGGACAACGCTCGGCACACAGTCCGCAGTGCAGGCATACGTTTTCATCTTTCAGCATGATGCGGCCTGTCTTAAGTGCACCACTCACATACAAGGGTTGCTCCAGATTGTCAGCAGGCACCTTGCTGCGCTGGCGCAAGTCCTCTTCAGTCCCATCTGGTATGAAAGAAATGCATGAGGTAGGGCACACGTCCATACAGGCATCACATTCGATGCATTTGTCCATAGAGAAGACAGTCTGAACATCACAATTGAGGCAGCGTTGTGCTTCGCGAAATGCCGTGGCTTCATCAAATCCCAGTTCCACTTCCTGCTTGCGGTTTCGTAAGGTCAGCGATTTGGCAGCTTGCGGGACGATATAGCGTTCGTCATTGACCACATAGCTGTCATAGCTCCATTCATGGATACCCATTTTTTGGGCATGCAGATTGGTGTCTGGTGCAGGCCGGTCTTTTAGCAGGTGAAGCCCTTCGCAGGAAAGATGAATGGAAATAGCAGCCTGATGCCCGTGAGCCACGGCTGTGATTACATTTTTGGGACCAAAGGCAGCATCACCGCCAAAGAAAACCTTAGGATGGGAAGTAGCAAACGTGACTGCATCCACCATGGGCATATTCCACTTGTCGAAGTCAATGCCCAAATCGCGTTCGATCCAAGGGAAAGCATTCTCCTGACCCACAGCAACCAGCACATCATCCGCTGGATAAAAGGCATCCGCTTCGCCCGTTGGCACCAGGCTTCTTTTACCATTGGCATCATATTCTGCCCGCACCTTTTCGAAGGTCATGCCGACCAGCTTGCCATTTTCCAGAACGAAGGTTTTAGGCACATGATTGTCTATGATAGGTATGTCTTCATGCTGGGCATCTTCCTTTTCCCAGGGTGATGCTTTCATATCGGCATAAGGAGAACGCACGATGACCCGAACTTCTTCACCACCCAGACGACGTGCTGTACGGCAGCAGTCCATCGCAGTATTGCCGCCGCCCAGGACGATGACACGTTTGCCGATTTTGTGGGTGTGTTCGAATGCCACATTCGCCAGCCAGTTGATGCCGATATGAATGTTTGCCGAAGCTTCTTCGCGCCCGGGCAGCTTCAGGTCGCGGCCTTTGGGAGCACCACTACCCACGAAAATGGCATCGTAACCTTTTTCTAAAAGCTCCTTCAGAGAAGAGACATATTGGTTGAAATGGGTACTGATGCCGAGGCGTAGGATATAGCCCACTTCTTCCTCCAGCACTTCAGCCGGCAGGCGGAAGGAAGGTATCTGCGAACGCATGAATCCGCCGCCAGCCTTTTGTTCATCGTAAAGGTCAATTTCATAGCCGAGAGGTGCCAGGTCGCGGGCCACCGTCAGTGCAGCAGGGCCTGCGCCTACCAAGGCAATTTTCTTTCCATTAGCAGGGAAGGGGCCTTGTGGCATTCTGCCAATCACTTCGTCTTTGTTATCTGCTGCTACGCGCTTCAATCTGCAAATGGCTACCGGCTCTTCTTCTACCCGTCCGCGTCGGCAGGCAGGCTCGCAGGGGCGGTCGCAGGTGCGGCCCAGGATACCGGGGAAGACATTGCTATCCCAGTTCACCATATAGGCATCGGTATAGCGGCCTTGCGCAATCAGACGGATGTATTCAGGCACCGGCGTATGCGATGGGCAGGCCCACTGGCAATCCACGACACGATGAAAATATTCTGGGTTCTTGATGTCTGTTGGTTGCATGGCAACGATGATTTTCTGTGACTTCCGGCTACCTGAAGTCTGGTTGAATAGACTACTGAAATGTAGGAAAATTGCCCGTGATTGATTTCGTAGGGCTTAGTGAAATTGGCCCCGCCAATATTCGGCTGAGTGCCTGCTCTTGTCGGTATGTGCCGTGTAGCCTCCCTGCCTGTGGCTTAAATTTGCCTGAGCCATGCAATTTGATAAAATCAAGAATAAGGGACAGGCGCAACTCTTCCATAGTGAGCTGCTGGAAAGCATGACGAAGACCCATCCCATCGTCATCTATAGTTTGTATCTGCCCGTCATTGCTGGAATGTTGTATTTCGGTGTCGTTTACAAAGGGCTGAATCCCTGGATGGAGTTGCTGCTTTTTGTTGCCGGTGCATTATTCTGGAGCCTGTTTGAATATTTCGCACACCGCAAGCTTTTCCACTGGGCTGCGGAAAGCCCGAGGGCAAAAAAATTCGTTTATACCATGCATGGTGTGCATCATGAATTTCCCCGCGATAAAGAGCGCCTCTTCATGCCGCCTGTGCCCAGCATCATTGTGGCCTCGCTCTTGTTTTCGCTGTATTATTTTCTGATGGGTTGGCATGCCCTGGCTTTTTTCCCTGGCTTTCTGTTTGGCTATCTCATGTATGGCTCCATGCACTTTGCCATCCATGCTTTTACCCCGCCCAAATTCTTGAAAGCCCTTTGGCGCAATCATCACCTGCATCATTACAAATGCCCCGACAAAGGCTTTGGGGTTAGCACCGTGCTTTGGGATATTGTTTAGCGCACGGTGCCAAAAAAGGAAGAATAACAATCCTTCTCTACTTTTCTCTGAAAGAAAACCGCCCGCTACATGCTTTGAAAGGCAGCCTCCAGCTCGGCCAGCATCATGGCAGTAGCACCCCACACGATGCGATCATTCGACAGGCGGTAGGCGGGCACTTCCAGCAGCAAGTCCGGATGTGAAGCAGGGCGAACGTTCGCTTCCGTTTT
>CAYRJR010000198.1:0-4901 GCA_964424655.1 uncultured Chitinophagaceae bacterium | reverse complement strand
GTATGAATCTTAATCAGGGAAGAAGAGTCCTTGCGATGCAGCGTGAATTCATTGAGTGCATAAGGCGCACCTCCGAATAGAGGCACGGAGGCAGCGAGGTGTATGAGTGAGCGCTTTTCGATAGTGAACGCACTCCGCACCAGTGATAAGATGGCCTGTTCTATTTCATCTGCGGGCACAATGGCCAGGAACCCAAGGCGGCCCATGTTGATGCCGATGAGCGGAATGTTGGAAGCGCCTACAAAGGAAATGGCATCGAGCATGGTGCCATCACCGCCTAAGGACATCAGCACGTCTGTGTGTTGAGGCAGGTCGTTCTTACCGGTAAAAAACTGAGGGGGGCTCTGAAACTTAAGCCAAGGCTGGAGTCTATCGTAGAAATCTTTGAAGATGACGATATTAATCCGGTAGCGTTCGAGCAGGCGAATGACGTGTCGCAGCGTAGGCACATTGGCCTCTTCGAAGCTTCGGTTGTAGAGCGCGGCGAGCATGAAAGAGGGTCAAAGATAGAATAGCATCCCTGTGACGTCAGGATCGGATTGAGAAGAATGTTCAAATCAACAGCTTCAAATCCTGGGTGTGGCTGCAAGTAAGCGATGTTGTGAGGCAAAAAAAAGCGGGCCGTTTAGCCCGCTTTGTATTTGTCTTGTTTAGCCTTTCAGCACGGTGCGTGAGATGACGATCTTCTGCACTTCGCTGGTGCCTTCATAGATCTGGGTAATCTTGGCATCGCGCAGCAGCCGCTCGACGTGAAACTCCTTTACGTAGCCATAGCCACCGTGGATTTGCACGGCTTCATTGGTCACCCATTGGGCTATTTCCGAAGCATAAAGCTTGGCCATAGCTGCAGCGAGGTCGTAGTTCTGATGTTGGTCTTTTTGCCAGGCTGCTTTCAGGCAGAGCAGGCGGGCGCCTTCAATAGCGGTGGCCATATCGGCCAGCTTAAAAGCAACGGCCTGGTGGTTCATGATTTCAGTTCCGAAGGCCTTACGCTCTTTCGAATATTTGAGTGCTAATTCATAAGCGCCGCTTGCAATACCGAGGGCTTGCGAAGCAATACCAATTCGGCCACCAGCCAGGGTTTTCATGGCAAACTTGAATCCGAATCCATCTTCGCCAATGCGGTTTGCCTTGGGCACTTTCACATCCTGAAACATGATGCTGTGCGTGTCTGAACCACGGATGCCAAGTTTATTTTCTTTTGCACCCACGGTCACGCCGGGCCAGTTCTTCTCAACAATCAGCACATTGATGCCGTGGTGGCCTTTTTCCGGATAAGTCTGAGCAATGACTAAATAAGTGTCTGCGGTAGAACCGTTGGTAATCCAGTTTTTGGTGCCATTCAGCAGGTAATGATCGCCCTTGTCTTCGGCTGTGGTACGCTGAGAAGTAGCGTCCGAGCCGGCCTCAGGCTCAGAAAGTAGAAAGGCGCCAAAAGTTTTACCTGTAGTGAGCGGACGGAGATACTGCTCTCGCTGGGCATCATTAGCAAAGGTTTCGAGGCCCCAGCATACCAAAGAATTATTCACACTCATAGCCACGGAGGCAGAAGCATCAATCTTGGAAATTTCTTCCATCGCCAGTACATAGCTGACAGCATCCATGCCGGAGCCGCCCCATTTTGGGTCCACCATCATGCTCATGAAACCCAGCTCACCCAACTTGCGGAGTTGCTCGAGCGGCACTTTTTGTTTTTCATCGCGCTCAATGACGCCAGGCAACAATTCATTCTGTGCAAAATCACGGGCCGCTTGCTGTACGGCAAGTTGTTCTTCTGAGAGTTGAAAATTCATACTTGTGGGAATTTGGCCGCGAAAATACAGGAAGTGGTTTTGTGGTTCCGAATGACCTTAGTCAAAGCGCCTTTCGGGAATCAGTTAATCCGGATTCTTCTAAATCATTATTACCAAAAGACCGATAAAAAATAGCAAGAACAGGCATCGAAGGCTTCCGCTAAACATTCAATCTTTGCCCGCCTGAAATAGGCCTGTTGATGATGCTTCTATTTACCCTTTGCTGTGCTGTACTGACGCTGGGCTATGTCGGGTTGATGTTGCTGTATCGCGTGGGTTGGGGGCGACAAAAACAGTTTTCTATTCCTGTAGGATTCGAACCATCTACGCGAATCACAGTGATTATTCCTGCAAGAAATGAGGCAAAAAATATTGGCGCTTGTATCGCGGCAATTGCAGCGCAAGACTACCCTGCCTCACTGTTGGAAATCATCCTGGTGGACGACCATTCCGAAGACAATACGGCAAGTATTGCTAAGGATACCGCTCCCGGTATTGTTCGAGTGATTGCCTTGAAAGAATGGCTGGCAGGCCGGGCCGTGAATGCTTATAAAAAGGAAGCACTCAGTGCCGGCATCGCTCATAGCATCGGTGAACTGATTGTAACCACAGATGCGGATTGTATTGCCGGGAAAAATTGGCTGCGTAGCCAGGCCTGTCTCTATGAACAAAGCCAGGCGGCCATGATCATCGGTCCGGTGAGCCTGGAAGCAACCGGGCGTGAGGTGGAGCTGTTTCAGTCTTTAGATTTCATGATGATGCAAGGCATCACTGTGGCGACTCATCAGTTGAATATGGGCGGGATGGCCAATGGTGCAAACCTGGCATTTTCCCGCAAGGCATTCGAGGCTGTACATGGTTATGATGGGACACAGCAACTTGCCTCTGGTGATGATTATTTGCTGCTCCACAAAATGAAGCAAGATTTCCCGGGAAGGATTCAGTTGCTGCATGCCCAAGAGGCAATAGTGCGAACCGTTGCACAGAAAAACTGGTATTCATTTCTTCAGCAACGCATCCGCTGGGCATCGAAAAGCGGGCGTTATTCTGATCATCGGCTCACTTTCATCCTCACTTGGGTATATCTGTTTAATCTGAGTCTCCTCGTCTTAGGTTGCGCTTGTTTTTGGCAGGCTGGCTGGTGGCGCCTGTTGGTTGTATGTCTGTTGCTGAAAGTGATTTCGGAGTTGCTTGTACTGTGGCCTGCGGCCAGTTTTTTCAGGAAGAAAAGGGAGCTGTTTGCCTTTCCGATATTGCAGCCTCTGCATATTTTGTATATCGTGGTAGCCGGGTTGCTCGGTATGAAAGGAGGCTATCGCTGGAAAGGGCGACAGGTGCATTAATAGTGCTGGAAGGATCTGTAGTTTTCTATACAGTCAGACTTGGCTTTTTGAAAAAGTGAAGGGTAGTTTTTGCTGCATAGTCCATCGAAAAAATATCAGGTAGAAAAGCCTCAAAGTGTTGCGAAAAAAATTCGAGAAGACACTTGCCGGATGAGAAATACTGCCATTATCTTTGCCGACCCAAAACGGGAGCCGGATTGGTAGTTCAGTTGGTTAGAATGCCGCCCTGTCACGGCGGAGGTCGCGGGTTCGAGTCCCGTCCAGTCCGCAAAAAGGGACAAATCATGTGAATGGTTTGTCCCTTTTTCTTTTACGGTTACCGTATTTAAAGGATAGACACAAAATTCCAGATGCCAACCCAATTGACCGGGACGGGACTAAAAGCTTAATGCCCCAATACACAAATAGGGCCACGAGAATTAGCTATCGTAATAAGCCAGAAAAAACCTTCATTGAATCGTAATGTGCAGTTATTGCCAGGAAGGGAAACAGGAAAAAACAAGCTGGCGCAGCTTGTTTTTTGCAGCATCTTAAATATGGTAGCGGGGGAGTACTATTTCCCATCGTAGGCCCAACGGATGTAAGTGGCTCCCCAAGTGAATCCACCACCAAAAGCAGCAAGAACAATGTTGTCTCCCTTGCGCAGCTTAGGCTCCCATTCCCACATACACAAAGGGAGTGTACCGTTAGTGGTATTCCCAAATCGCTCAATATTCATCATCACTTTCTCTTGAGCCAGGCCCATTCGTTCGCGCGTAGCATCAATGATTCGTTTGTTCGCCTGGTGCGGGATGAGCCAGGTAATATCCTCAGAACTAAGTCCATTGCGATCCATGATTTCAGCAGAAACATCGGCCATATTCTTCACTGCAAACTTGAAAACAGTCTGTCCTTCCTGATATACAAAATGCTCTTTAGCCATCACCGTCTCAATTGTTGCAGGTCGCATAGAACCACCCGCTTTTTGGTGTAAATGGACTCTGCCGGAACCATCGCTGCGCAATACCGAATCAATAATTCCCAATCCACTATCGTCTGGCTCCAGCAACACGCAACCGGCGCCATCACCGAAAATGATAGATGTTGCGCGGTCTTCATAATTCATAATAGAGCTCATCTTGTCACCACCAACGACGAGCACTTTCTTATGCCGTCCAGTCTCGATGAATTGAGCAGCGGTAGTGAGTGTGTAGAGAAAGCCGCTACATGCCGCACTAATATCATAACCCCAAGCATTTTTCAATCCCGCTTTATCGCAAATCACATTTGCAGTGGCCGGAAACTGCATGTCTGGGGTGGTAGTCGCACAAATGAGCAGTTCTATATCTTCTGGTTTCAGGTCTGGTCTCTTAGAAAAAAGATTATTTATGGCTGCTACTGCCATCTCGGAAGTACCCATATCCTTTCCTTTCAGGATGCGGCGTTCACGAATGCCAGTGCGGGTACGAATCCATTCGTCCGAAGTATCCATCATGGTTTCCAGTTCCTGATTGGTGAGGACATAATCAGGGACATATCCGCCCACAGCGGTGATGGCAGCATGAATTTTGGACATAAGGGTGCAAAGATACTTTTAGCCTACAGCAATGATTTCATGAGAAAGATTTCATCAGAGCAAATCATGATGTTCGTCCACAACAAAGCGACGTGAGGCTTTTATAAAAAATGGTTTGAATGATTCTGAAAAGTGAGTTCAGATTCCGAACAAGAATCAGGACATCCCGCCATCAGCAGCGATAACCTGGCCGGAGACATAAGCGCTTAA
>CAYRJR010000197.1:0-4907 GCA_964424655.1 uncultured Chitinophagaceae bacterium | reverse complement strand
TATTTATATCGAACGTGGTGGCAGCCTTGAGCGGCTTATGGCCAAAGACCCTTCTTCGCCTATGACTCCGGTTGCCAGCCCGGCAGCGACAGCGGATACCGCCCCAGTAGCTCAGGTACCGGTAGCTACCAATCCGGTTACTTCCTCCGCTTCTGTCACGCCAGCCGAACAAAAGCCTGCTCAGGTTACCGCAGCATCTGAGGATCGGATTTTCTCTAAAACGGAACAAGCAAATACAGCGTCTGCAGTTACCACTACGGAACAGACTGCAACCAACAATGCAAAGCCTTTCAACATCGCCAACGAAAAAGCAGTGGAAGAAACACCCGCAGAAACGACCACCAAGGCTGAGCCTGAAAACAATAATGCCCCGATAAGCAGTGAAAAGCAGGCTTCTGTTACGCAGGGAAATACACCAGAAAAACCTACAGAACCACAAGATGAATTTTCTCGGCTGAAAGCCAGACTGGATAAGGTGGTGTATGCACAACCTGCGAAAGAAACCACCACTACTCAGCCTGCTGAAAGTCCTGCTGCTGCTGCAACAACGGCATCGCCAGAATATCACACCGTGAAGAAAGGCGAAACAGCATTCGGAATTGCCAAACAATATCACATCAGCATGCAGCAGCTTCTTGATTTAAACAAGCTCAGCTTTGGCAGTGAAATCAAAGTGGGACAGAAGCTGCGGGTGAAATAGCCCGGCTTTCATTTTCGGGAATAATTTTTGCCGAATGTCACTCATGACCAGGCTGAAATCTGTGCTCTTTCTGGTGGCTTTTACGCCTGTTTGTCTCTATGCGCAGTCTCGCAGCAATGCTTCGCTCAGGCGCATTTATTTCAACCTCTATACCGATAGCATCAAGACTGCACTCGACTTCTACCTGAATGTGGAAGGCGAGTACCAGGATGGCAGGATATTGCCTTTAGATACCAGTGAACTGGTCTTCCATGCCGACCAGGGCAGGATATCCGGCAATGCCTGGCAGGCACCGGAGCAGATCAATTTTCAGAAAGTTCAGTTCAGCGTGCATGCTAAGGGCAGACCCGCATTACGTGATAGCATCACGGTTTGGATGAAGAAGCTGAAGGATCCGAGAGATGAGCAATGAAGCCCTGCTTAGGATTTCAAGTCAGCACATAGCTCAATCAGCACGCCATTAGTCCCCCTGGGATGCAGGAAACAAACCTGCTTACCATCAGCACCAGGTTTTGGAGCATCACTCAGGAGTTCGAAGCCCAAGGCCTCCAGACGGCGCATTTCAGCTTCAATATTTTCTACGGCAAATGCAATATGATGAATGCCTTCGCCTTTCCTGGCAATAAATTTTGAAATAGGACTGTCTTCGCTGCTGGCTTGCAGCAATTCAATTTTGCTTTCGCCGGTTTGGAAGAAGGCGGTTTCCACACCCTCCCTTGCCACCACTTCCGTCTTATAGCAAGGCGTATTCAGAAGCTGCTCAAAGAGGGCTATTGAAGCGGTTAAGTCTTTTACGGCAATGCCGATGTGCTCGATTCGTTGCACCTGGAGATAAGTTTTGTAAATGGCAATATCTGGCTAACAAGGCCTGCTCTGGCTGGCAGTGGGCGTATTTTTACCGCTGCAAATTAGAAAGGGTGCCGGAGGGCGAAAGTCTTTTTCTTAAAGCTGAATCAGTTTGATTCTGTTGCATTCCGTTCACACGCTCAAAAAAATCTTTTTCTCAAAAAATACTGAAACGCACATGTCGCTGAAGCTACCCATATACCTCGATAACAACGCCACTACACCCATGGATCCGCGCGTGCTGGATGCCATGCTGCCTTATTTCACCGATCGTTTCGGCAATGCTGCCTCCCGCAACCACCCTTTTGGCTGGGCCGCAGAAGAAGCTGTGGATTACGCCCGCGAACAAGTAGCCAAACTCATCGGCTGCGACCCCAAGGAAATCATTTTCACTTCCGGCGCTACTGAGGCTGATAACCTCGCACTAAAAGGTGTGTTTGAAATGTATTCCTCCAAGGGCAACCACATCATCACCCTCACTACCGAGCATAAGGCTGTACTCGACACTTGCAAGCATATTGAAAAGCTGGGCGGGCAGGTCACTTATCTCGAAGTGAAAGAAGATGGCTTAGTGGATTTGGAGGCCCTCGAAGCTGCAATTACTCCGCAGACCATACTCATCGCCATCATGTATGGCAACAATGAGATTGGCGTCCTGCAGCCGGTAAAAGAAATCAGCAATATTGCCCGCAAGCACAATGTGCTCTTCTTCACAGACGGTACTCAGGCCGTAGGTAAAGTGCCTGTGGATGTGCAGCGCGATGGAATTGATCTCATGGCATTTTCCGGGCACAAGATGTATGGCCCTAAAGGCGTCGGCGCGTTGTATGTGCGTCGTAAAAGCCCACGGGTGAAAGTGACGGCTCAAATGGACGGAGGTGGTCACGAGCGCGGCATGAGAAGCGGCACGCTGAACGTCCCGGGTATCGTTGGTTTTGGCCGCGCCTGCGAAATCTGCATGAATGAAATGGAATCAGAGGCAGCCCGCCTTTCCAAGTTGCGCGACAAACTGGAGCAATCGCTGCTGGCCCTGGAAGAAGCCTATGTGAATGGCAACCGCGAACATCGCCTGCCGCACGTGGCCAATATCTCTTTCAAATATGTGGAAGGCGAAGGACTCATGATGGGCTTCAACAAAGACATTGCCGTTTCCTCCGGCTCTGCCTGCACTTCGGCTTCTCTGGAACCCAGTTATGTACTCAAGGCATTGGGCCTGGGCGACGACCTGGCACACTCTTCCCTTCGCTTTGGCCTGGGTCGGTTCACCACCGAAGAGCAAATAGACTATACCATCAAAGCCGTCAGCGAAACCGTACTGAAGCTGCGTGATATGAGCCCTCTTTGGGAAATGTGGAAAGATGGCGTTGACCTGACCAAAATTGAATGGGCGCACCATTAATCAGATTGGTAAGTCATTTGGAATATCATCCAAAAGCCAAAAGAGAACCTCAGATAAATCCCTTCAAACAATTTTTTAAAACACTAAATCATCATGGCATACTCAGAGAAAGTAATTGACCACTACCAGAACCCGAAGAACGTCGGCACGCTGGATAAGAATAAGACCAATGTCGGCACCGGCTTGGTCGGAGCCCCCGAATGTGGCGATGTCATGCGCCTGCAAATCGAAGTGGATGAAGCCAGCGGCCTCATCAAAGACGCCAAATTCAAAACCTTCGGCTGCGGCTCTGCCATTGCATCTTCTTCCCTTGCTACCGAATGGCTAAAGGGCAGAACGGTGGATCAGGCACTCGAAATTGATAACATGGACATCGTCGAAGAGCTTGCTTTGCCGCCGGTGAAAATTCACTGCTCGGTGCTGGCCGAAGATGCCATCAAGGCTGCCGTCAACGATTATCGCGTCAAGAATGGCCTCGTGGCTGTGGAAGAAGTAGCCTTGAAACACTAAGTAGGATTTCAAAAAAAAGAACGAGCGTAAGATGAGCAGCGGACAGACCTCTGGCTTTTCCACCGCAGCATTACCGGGCATTCATGTCACCGATAAGGCAGCGGCTAAAGTGCATCAGTTGAAAGAACAGGCTGGCCTGGGTGAAGAATATTTCCTGCGTGTAGGCGTAGTGGGCGGCGGCTGTTCCGGGCTTTCTTACAAGCTCGATTTCGACAATGAAAGTCAACCGGCGGATCAGGTGTTTGAAGACAAAGGTGTGCGCCTCGTCACCGACCTGAAATCATTCCTCTACCTCTGCGATACGGAACTGGACTTTTCCGATGGCTTAAATGGGAAAGGCTTTCACTTCGTGAATCCCAATGCCAGCCGAACTTGTGGTTGCGGGGAGAGCTTTTCTGTCTGAAGATTTTTTGGCTTTGTGTGTTTAGAGGCCGCCTCCCTGGAGCGGCCTCTACTTTTTTAAAAGAGACAGTTTAGGTAATTGTTCGCTGAAGAGCCATTCTTTCCCTGCAAGGCAATAGTCAGGCTATACCTTTGCCGGCTGCGAACTGCCCTATTCAGGGGCTTTCGTTTTTAAATAACAGTTATGGCAAAGTCAGCAGGAGGCTCTGGAAAACGTGGCGAGACACATTATAACCGCAAGGAAACCGGAAAGAAACCCAATCCAAAAAGCAATTACTCCAGGCGAGCCGATAGCGAACCACGTAGCTATAGAAAGCCTACGGAAGGCCGCCCGGATGCTTCCCAGGGGAGAAATAATGATAAGCCATTCCGCCGTGAAGACCGGGACGGGAAGCCATTTTCAGGGAAGCGTTTTGAAGGGAATGATTCTTCCCGCAAACCATATTCCCAGAAGTCGGAAGGTGGAGATTTCGAAGCACGCAAGCAGGATAGTCATAAGCCATTCCGCCGTGAAGACCGGGAGGGGAAGCCATTTTCAGGGAAGCGTTTTGAAGAAAAAGATTCTTCCCGGAAAGCTTCAGGAAAGCAATATGGAAAAGAAGGTTTCCGGGGAAAACAGGAAGGGCATGAGCGGACAGGTAAAGCGAGAACGTCTTTTCCGCGCAAACGAGAAGATGAGCATTTTGAGCAACGCAAAACGCCATATAAAAGCAAGCCATTCGGGCAGTCAAAACAAGCCGGCTTCCGACAGAATGCTGGTAAGAAAAAAAACCATTTTGAGCCTGAAGAGTTTGCTGAAAACAGCAATCCGGGAAAGCCTGGCAAGTGGAACACGGTAGTGAAAACGGGCCCTATGACACTGAATAAATACCTTGCTCATTCTGGTGTGAGCAGCCGCCGGGATGCTGCCGCAATCATCAAAGAAGGCAGGGTGAAGGTGAATGGTGTATTGTTGAATGAACCGGGCTACCGCGTGCAGCCTAATGATAAGGTGACCCTGGATGGCAAGAGCCTTCAACCCCAAAAACAATTTGTGTATGTGCTCCTGAA
>CAYRJR010000196.1:0-4931 GCA_964424655.1 uncultured Chitinophagaceae bacterium | reverse complement strand
CCCATGCAGCAAAAATGTGAAGGCTTTTCTAACCCTTTACAGGCCACCGGAAGTATTGAATCCGGGATTGTATTCCATCGTCTATCCAGGCTATGAGTGCCTCTAAAGCTTCAGGTTCCTGCCGGAAATCCAGGGAGGAACTATCCAGCAGGACTACAGGGATATTTAAAGTACTGAGGTATTCCTGATACACATTGCTGACTCGCTGCAGATAATCATCACTAATCTTTTGCTCATACTCGCGGCCACGCTCCCGAATATGAGCCTGAAGTGTGGGCACCGGTGCCTGTAAGAAGAGCAACACATCCGGTTGGGGCAGGTGCAGCTCCATTACCGAATACATTTTGGAAAAGAGTTCATATTCTGCCTCTTCCAGATTGATGCGTGCAAACAGTTTGCTTTTTATAAAAAGATAATCCGCAACCACAGGCTGAGCAAACAGATCGGGTGTGCCCACAATTTCTTTTAATTGCTTATAGCGGTCGGCCAGGAATGACAGCTCCAGCGGGAAGGCCCAACGCACGGGATCCTGGTAGAACTTGGGTAGAAATGCATTATCTGCAAATGCTTCCAGAATGAGCCTTGCGTTGAGCCGTTCAGCAAGCTGGTGGGCGAGGGTAGTCTTACCCGCACCAATATTTCCCTCGATGGCAATGTAGCGGGGCTTCATGGGTGGCAAATATATCCGGCAGCCCAAACTGAAAGTGCCCCGCTACAGGCAAGAGTCATAACCAGATTACCTGACCCGTTGAGACATCATACAGAGCAGATACCACCTTGAGCTTCCCGGCCAGGACGAGGTCATTGAGGATATTACTCTGCACGCGAATCTGAGCCGTAGCATTCAGGATATTTTGACGGGTTACCAGCGAAACGAACTCTGAATTATAGCTGGAATGCAAGCCTTCGATTTTCCTTTTTGCAAACATCAAAGCCGGGCTAATATGCGTCAGTAATCCGGTCAGGTGGCCCAGTTCTACACCATCACAGGCACCTTTGATAGCACCGCACTGTGTGTGTCCCATCACCACGATGAGCTTTGCCCCTGCCAATGCACAGGCATATTCCAGGGAACCCAGCACATAGCTGGTGACGATGTTTCCTGCAATACGGATGGAGAAAATATCCCCCAGCCCCTGGTCGAAAACCAACTCGCCGGAGGTGCGGGAATCCATGCAGGAAACAATAGCTGCAAATGGCTTTTGGCCAGCCTGGGTATGGGTCACTTCTTCCAGCAGGTCGCGGTGTTGCATCATGCCGTTGAGGAAGCGAAAATTACCTTCCCTGAGCAGTTGAAGTGCATCCGAAGGGCTGAAGGCATCGGTAAATAATCGGGATTGTGGCATAGTCAGGTTGTTGAAAGTTGTCTGAGTAATTTTTGATGATTCCCTGCACTTCGCTTCGGCACTTCGTCGGCATCTATCAAAGGGCGCAGCACTTCTCGTTCTGTAAACACATCCGGCAGGTTGTATCGGTTCTTAAACCCAATGAGGGATACTTTAATGCCAGCCTCCGGAGCATGGATAGCAGCAAAATCCCGGATGATGTCCAGCACATCGAAGTCTATGTACTCTGAGCGACTTGCATCAATAATGACGCAGGCACCGGAGGGTATTTTCTTTAGCGTTTGCTTGATGGCTGCTTTATTCAGAAAGGATACTTCTTCCGAAAGTGTCAGCCTGAACAATTCGCCTTTACTATAAATGCTGCGCTTGTAGAAAAAGGACACGCGCAGGTTTTGACGCAGCATGTAGAAGACAGAAATGGCCAACCCAATACTTACTCCTTTCAGTAGGTCTAAAGCCACTACAGCTACGGCAGTGGCGATAAAAGGGATGAACTGGGAAATCCCTCCCTGCCACATATGCCGGAAGGCTGCAGGGCGGCAAAGCCGATAGCCTGTATATATCAAAATGGCAGAGAGCGCAGCCTTCGGAATATGATTGAGCAAGGCTGGCAATGTGGCCACACACACCAGTAGCAACAGACCATGAATGATGGCTGACCTTTTGGTTTCTGCACCCGCATTGATATTGGCAGATGAGCGGACAATTACTGAGGTGATGGGCAAGCCGCCAATGAGGCCGCTCAGTGTATTGCCTATTCCCTGGGCACGCAGCTCAGCATTGCCGGATGTGTAGCGTTTGTGCGGATCCATGCTGTCTGTAGCTTCAATACACAGCAGGGTTTCGATGCTGGCAACAATGGCGATGACGATACCCGTTTTCCATACTTCCGGGTTAAGGAAACCCTTGGGGTCGGGCAGCCGGAACTGGTTGAAAAAATCGCCTGCTGATTGAGGAATTTGCAATTGCACCAGTTGTGCCGCACTTAATTCAAGTCCACTCCCTGTGGCAGCAAAAAGCTCATTGATGGCTGTTGCGAGCAACACAACAATCAGGCCTGCCGGTAGCAATTTTATCTTCCTGAAAGCCTTGCTACTCCATATAACCAGCACCGCCACACCCAGAAAGGAAATGAGAAGTGCTGCCGGTGCAATTTGGCTGAGTGGTCCGGTTAGCTCCGCCCACGAGAACCCATTTTCTGCATCTTCAAGTCCGGCATGTCCACCCTTCACTAATCCCAGCGCATTGGGGAATTCTTTGATGATGATGGTGATGCCGATGCCTGCCAGCATGCCTTCAATGACGTTGGATGGGAAATAATTGGCAATGCTGCCAGCGCGGATGAGGCCCAGCAACAATTGGATCAGGCCGGCAACAACAACTGCACAAAGGAAGATTTCGAAAGATCCCAGGCCCTGAATGGCTGTGACCACAATTGCAATCAGGCCGGCAGCAGGGCCGCTCACACTGACCTGAGATTTGGAGAGAAAGCCTATTACGATTCCACCGATGATACCGGAGATAATACCGGCAAATAAAGGCGCGCCGGAGGCCTGAGCAATGCCAAGACAAAGTGGCAAGGCAATGAGGAAAACGATGATGCCGGAAAGGGCATCCTTTCTTAAGGTAGCAGACATGCGTGCTGATTTTTTTTTGTTGAAAAATCAGAGCCGCGTACTGTAAAGGCACACAACTCTGCGGGGCCGCTGATGCAGTACCCCTGATTGGCATCCGCAGGGCGGAGGCTTAAAAAAAATCAGCAATGGTTTGGCGGTGGAGTCGCTACTTCACCAGCAAAAGGTGCGGGCAGCATTTCGGCAGCATGCAGGAAACGCTGTGCCTTGCTCAACTTCACAGATACAACGGCATAGTTGTACGTGTTGTGATGGTATTCTTCTTCCATCAGTTGCAAGGGCGGCTGTGATTTTCCTTTCACCCGGCAACTATGATTCCCGCTTTCTTCTTCATCCAATGCCACCATCGTCCCAGCCTTACCAAACGACTGGCTCAACGCTGCAATAGGCAGAGTTTGAAAAGCCAGCAGGCAGATGAAGAAGAGGGCTAAAATGGGGCGCATGAAGAGTTGCGAAAATAGTTTTGGTCCGGAATCCGGCTCGCCAAACCAGCGTTAAAAGAGTATCATTTTCTTCATGTGGCCTCAGCTTACGAGCACCCTTGAATTTTCATCCTGAAGGTTAGGCCCCATTTGAGTTTTGCCAAAGGATTTCTGAAGGTAATTGGGGTGATTTTCTATGTCGGCTTTAGCGCCCTGATGGTGCTGCCGTTGCGTCGCACACTGAGGGGCCAGTGCTACTTTGGGGCTTTTCTCATGATGTGATTGCATACCCATTCAGCGAAAAGATGAGCAGCGAAATCCTGCTGCAGTGTGCGACGCAACGGATGCTGAATCTTGATCTGTAGCTGGCTAAAAAATAATTGTTACAGAAGACGAACCGTCAGGCAATGATGCTGATACGGTGAGGCGGGGCCGGTTCAATTTTCCTGTCCCTGATAGAAAATCCGGTACAGGTTATCGCCGATTCGGTAGCGGAGCACATCATAATTCAGCGAAATATCCTCGGCATCAGCGGTGGTCACATCATACACTTCGCCGGCGTTAAACATACGCAGGGTGTGTGCCTGATTTTGATACACGATGGAGTTATACTGCACGGTGTAGTTGTCGGGATAATAACTTTCGAGTTGGGTCAGTTGCCCTTTATAGAAAGCCTGAAAATAGCCACCGGCATCGCGGAAGGCCACCACATGATCGCCCACCTGATAGTCGGGGCGGAAATAGCCAAAATTGTAAATGCTGTCCTGGTAGAAAATTTTGAAATAGCCGTCATTGGAGACATAGGCTACAAGGTCATCGCCGGCAGTAAAAGAAGCAGGAGGAAAATTCTCAGCAACGATTGTTTTTCCGGAATGAAAAATCTTGAAGACATTACCGGCATCGAGATAAGCGACGGTATTTCTGCCAACGTCAAAACTATTCGCAGCATAGTCTTCCTGATTGATCAGTTGGCCATGGTAGAAGAGCCGAAAATGCTGTGCATAATTGTTGTAGGCTGCGATATTGTCACTCACCTTGATGGACTGCACAGCAGGGCCGGCGAGGTAAGATTCAATCGGGTAAATGTTGCCGTTGTAATAGGCCTTGTATTCCTGGCGAACGCCATCCAGAAACACAACTAAGCTATCTCCGAGATAATATTCATTGCAGAGAAGTGAAAGGTTCTGGATGGTGCCTCGGTCGAAGACGTTCAGTGATTTTGCATTCAGGAAAATGCACAGATTGTCTGATGTGAAAAAGGTATTGGTGAAGCCCGCATTGATGGTTCGAACACCGCCGCGATAGTAAATTTTGAAAGAGCGGGAATTGTCTAAGTAGGGGATATTGGTTCGTCCAATTTTGAGCGCAACGGGTGGGAGGTAATCTACTTTCCGGATGATGCCATTATCCCAAACCATTACCTGATTTTGAATATTGGTGTAAGCAGTAAGTGGCTGTGCGGAAAGGCTACTGGTCAAAAAGGAAAAAATCAGTAATGCCGGTAAGGTCAAAATCCGGTGCATAAGCAG
>CAYRJR010000195.1:0-4973 GCA_964424655.1 uncultured Chitinophagaceae bacterium | reverse complement strand
CAGATTATACCGTCAATTATTATGGCTCAGATACAACAAAAGTTAGCGATGCTTCAGACACGAAAGCCAAGCTAACCGGCTCTTTCGGCATCATTGCACCCATTTTGTTTGAAATGAATCTGGGCATCGGCATTGAGAAACCGGTCAGCGATAAGCTTCGCTTTTATGCCGGACTGTTTTTCAATAATGGCTTCACACCAGATGCTACCCGCCCCGACCTGTTCGACAATGGCAACCTGGGCTATTCCGGGAAATTTGATGATGCCAAAACGCGGCTGAACAATTTTGCCTTGCGCCTCGGACTCTTTTTCTAAGCTGCTTTTTGATGAATATGCCCCATGCCTGAGCCGATAAAAATCTACCTCGCACAACAGAACTACCACATCGGAAATTTCGAGGCTAATACCCAAAAGATTCTTGCAGCAATCGAAGAAGCTAAGGCCGGTGGCGGCGACTTGATTGTGTTCCCAGAGCTGAGTATTTGCGGCTATCCGCCTCGCGACTTTCTGGAGTTTGAAGATTTTATCACGCAATGCCATGAAGCTTTGGAACGTATTCGCGAAGCCGCAGATGGTATCGCAATATTGGTAGGCGGCCCCGCCCGAAACCCGCGCCCCGAAGGCAAAGACTTGTTTAATGCAGCTTTTTTTCTTTTTGAAAAAGAAATCAAAAACGTCACACACAAGACGCTGCTGCCTACCTACGACATCTTCGATGAATATCGCTATTTCGAGCCGGCATTTGGCTGGACGGTAATTCCGTTCAAAGGCCATCGCCTGGCGGTCACAATCTGCGAAGACATCTGGAACCTGGATTCCGACCCGCTCTACCGCATCAACCCCATGGACGAATTGATAAAACAATCGCCCACGCTGATGATCAACCTGAGTGCTTCGCCTTTCGATTATGTGCATGGTGAAGGGCGCCGCCATGTGGTGCGTGAGAATGTGGCGCGCTATGGTCTGCCGATGCTGTATTGTAATGCAGTGGGCGCACAGACCGAAATCGTTTTTGATGGTGGTTCCATGGCTATGAATGCAGCAGGCTACACCGTTCTGGAGCTGCCATATTTCTGCGAAGCATTAGGCAGCATTTCGCTGGATGAATCCGGAAAATTCGTGCAACTGCCCTTGCTGCAAAAGCAAGTCAGGAAGGATGTAGAGGAAATACCAGAGCATTTTGAAGAAACGAGAAACATTGCTCTGATTCACGAAGCACTCCTACTGGGCATCCGCGACTATTTCGGCAAGATGGGTTTTCGCGAAGCGATTGTGGCCAGCAGCGGGGGCATTGATAGTGCTGTGGTATTGGCACTGGCTTGTGAGGCACTGGGGGCCGGCAATGTGCGTGCGTTGCTGATGCCTTCCCAATTTTCTACACAGCACTCCGTGCAAGACGCAGTGCAGCTTTCTCAAAACCTCGGCAACCCTTATGACATCGTTGCTATTGCACCGGTTTTTGAGGCCATGACTCAGGCGCTGCAACCACAGTTTGCTGATTTGCCTTTTTCGCTGGCAGAAGAAAACCTTCAATCAAGAATCCGGGGCAATCTGGTCATGGCAATGGCCAACAAGTTTGGCTACATCTTACTGAATACATCCAACAAGAGTGAGCTTTCGACGGGCTATGGCACACTGTACGGCGATATGGCCGGAGGCCTGGGTGTGCTGGGCGATTTATACAAAAGGCAGGTGTATCAGCTTGCCACTTTCATCAACCGGGAGCAGGAAATCATTCCACGAAACATCCTGGAAAAAGCGCCCAGTGCAGAATTACGCCCGGGGCAAAAAGACAGCGACAGCCTGCCTGATTATTCCGTGATGGACCCTATCCTCTATCAATATATTGAACGGAGGCAGGGACCGAAGGAAATTTCGGCAATGGGCTTTGATGCAGCATTAGTAGCCCGAATCCTGCGCCTAGTCAACATCAATGAATACAAGCGAGCCCAGTTCTGCCCCATCATCCGGGTATCGCCTAAGGCATTTGGTGTAGGCCGACGGGTGCCGATTGTGGGGAAATATCTTTCGTAGAAAAAGGAAGGGCAATTTCATTGCAGACTGACCCGAAACACAATACTTCGTCCGGAGTATTCCGCAAAAAAATTCAATTGAATTGTTCAAACAAGCGGACACATTCCACGGCTTCTTTCACATCATGAACCCGCAGGATAGATGCGCCTTCACGTAACGCAACCATGTGGAGCGCCGTGCTGCCATTCAGGGCTTCAGCAGGTTTCAGCCCCAGCACTTCGTACAGCATTCGCTTTCGGGAAATGCCAGCCAGCAAGGGCTTCCCAAGCGCCCGAAAGACACTCAGCTCATTCAACAATGCATAGTTGTGTGCTCGTGTTTTCCCGAAGCCAAAACCCGGGTCTAATATCAAATCGCGAATGCCTGCATTGCGACAGCGGAGGGCTGTTCCTTTCAAAAATTCAAACACCTCTTGCACCACGTTTTCGTATTGCGGGTTCTGCTGCATCGTGCGGGGTGAGCCTTGCATGTGCATGGCAATGTAGGGCACCTGCAAACGGGCAACGGTGGGTAGCATGGCTTCATCCCTACCGGCACAGACATCATTGATGATACGCGCACCAGCAGCCACACAGGATTCGGCAACTCTTGCCCGGTAAGTATCCACCGACAGCCAGGCTTCCGGGAATCGCTTTGCAATTGAAGTAATCAGCGGCAGAACCCTGCGCAGCTCTTCCTCCTCCGATATTTCATCCGCTCCCTGGCGTGTGGATGCACCTCCTATATCGAGAATGGCCGCACCATCCTGCAACATTTGTTCGGCTGTAGCCAGCAGGCTGTCGTGGTTGAGGGTGCTTGTGTAAAAGCTATCCGGCGTGACATTGAGGATGCCCATCACAATGGGACGATCCAGCGGGAGCAGGCATCCGGAGCTGCTCAGCGTGGCTGCCACCGGCAATAATGTATTTTTGAAGGCCATCCTTTTTCAAAGAAAATGCACGACACCGGCACGGCCAATTCCGCTTCTGCAAGCCCCGATACACTAAGTCAATATCGCGAAGTAACTACTGCCTGTCGTAAGCTTTTCCTCCAAAAAGCGGCTGATTACGGCACAAGCTGGCGCGTATTGCGGCCCATATCCATCGTTGACCAGATTTATATCAAAGCCTGGCGCATCCGGCAGATTCAGGAGAAAGGTGTGCAACGGATTTCAGATTCTATTGCCAGCGAGTTTGGCGGCATCGTAAACTATGGCATCATCGCGCTGGTGCAGCAAAGGGCACAGGATGACCCGGATTGGGAATGGCCGACAGAGCGGGCTCAGCAGGCTTACGACTTTGAGCTGCAGCAAGTGGAACACCTGATGATAGAAAAGAACCATGACTATGGCGAGGCCTGGCGGCAAATGAGCCAGGAGAGCCTGGCCGACCTGATCCTGGTGAAGCTGATGCGCATCCGTCAAATCATCGCCAATGAAGGTGCCACTCAGGTGAGCGAAGGTGCAGATGCCAACTTCCGCGACATCATCAACTACGCTGTGTTTGCCCTCATCATGCTGGGCTCGCAACAACCAGGAAGGCCATAAGGCTCAGCTTCTCGGGTAACCTAAACTTGTCTTAAAGCCCAGGCATCACCCGACACGGGCTATTGGTATTTTAAGCTTCTTTGCAAGCACAGCTTTCTATCATGGCTATTCAAACTCTTCCTGCAAAAAAATTCAGCGCTCTAAACATATTCCTGCAAGTGCTGCGGGTGCTGATGGGCCTGTTGTTCATTTTTTCCGGTGTCGTCAAAGCCAATGACCCCAGCGGACTGGCCAACAAGATGGCTGAGTTCTTTGAGCCTACCGTGCTCAATCTTCCCAGCCTCATTCCCCATGCGCTCACGTTTTCCGTGATCATGATCGCCTGCGAAATCATCTTCGGGGTAGCGTTGTTGTTGGGTTTTGCCTGGCGCTTCTTTGCCTGGCTAATGCTGGGGCTGAACATCTTCTTCACCTTCCTGACGGCCTATATCTACTACTGGGACATCATCCGCCATTCGGCGAAAGTGCGCGAGTGTGGCTGCTTCGGCGATTGCATCAAAATTTCCAACTCTGAGACTTTCTGGAAAGATGTGGTGCTGCTGGCTATTGCCATCCTGCTGTTTATCTACCGCAGCCGCATCCGTCCGGTAATGCCTAAGTATCCCAATACTTCTGTCTTCATCCTTTCTGTATTCTTTGCCTTGGGCATCCAGTGGTGGGCTTTGGAACATCTGCCTTTCTACGACTGCATGCCTTATGCTGTAGGTAAGAATATTTGCGAAGGCATGCAGCAGCCCAAAGGTTGCATCCCGGATAGTGTGGCGATGGTGTTTGTGTATAAACACAACGGCAAGTTGGAGGATGTAGGGATGGACCAATTGGCCAGCCTTGACAGTACCTGGGAGTTTGTGGACCGTAAAGACAAAGTGGTGCGCAAGGGCAATGGCCTCTGCGACCCTTCCATCAAAGACTTCGTGATAAACGACTACAATGGCAACGACCAGACCCAGGCCATGCTGCAAGATCCGGGCTATAAGTTCCTCCTCTTCCTGCGAGACCCTGCCCATGCCCGCCAGGATAACCTGGACAAGCTGCGTGCACTCTCAGCAGAAGCTTCAGCAAAAAACATCCCGATTTATGTGCTCTCATCAGGTAGCCGCGAGGCCAATGATGCCTGGCAAAAGATGGCCGCATTGCGCAGCTCTGAGATATACAGCTTTGACCAGACAGCCAGCAAAACCGCGATGCGCACAGACCCGGGATTGATGCTGCTGCACGGTTGTGTCATCGAAGGGAAATGGAGCTTCCGCGATTACCCGGCCAGCCTCAACGCTGCAGGCATCAAACAATGATAAAAAGGGCAGGCTGCCTTTCCTGTTCCGCTGCTTAGCCAAACGCTACTTGAGATTTTTTTTGTGTCATACCATTTAGACATCTAATTTTGGCATGATATTTGCAGGCTTTAAATCATGGCT
>CAYRJR010000194.1:1134-4996 GCA_964424655.1 uncultured Chitinophagaceae bacterium | reverse complement strand
ACGCCAGTACGGTGGGAGGAATGAGTGAAGTAGAGAATCAATATCACAAGCTTGCAGACCCTGATTTTTTGGGCACAGAAACAGAATGGATTGAGCTCCTCGACTGTGCGGAAAGCACTGAATTCTCAGCAGCATATTTCGGGCTAAATCCTCAGAAAGCAACCATCAGCACGGCCTGCTCTTCCTCTGCAAATTCCATATTAGTCGCAGCCAGAATGCTCAGGCTGGGGCTTTGCGATGCGGCAATTGCTGGTGGCGGTGATGCTTTAAGCCGCTTCACTTTAAATGGCTTCCATTCCCTCAAGAATATGGATCATGAGGCCTGTCGGCCTTTTGATGGCAATAGAAACGGTCTGAACCTCGGTGAGGGAGCTGCCTATCTTTTGATGGAAAGGGAAAGCGATGCGAATAGACGAAATGCCACTATTGAAGCGGTTTTGAGCGGCTGGTGCAATACCAATGATGCCTACCATCCTACTGCTCCTTCCCCAGACGGTTCAGGTGCATTACGCACCATGAAAGGAGCTTTGACGCATGCCAGCCTATCGCCTAATGACATTGGTTATATCAATGCGCATGGCACCGCAACCCTCAATAACGATGTGGCAGAAGCACGGGCTATTGCCGATTTGTGGCAAGGGAATCCGCCAAATTTTTCTTCTACTAAGGCTTTCACCGGACATACACTCGCAGCGGCTGGCGCGATTGAAGCCTTGTTTTCAATTTGGGCGATGCAGGACGGATTTGTGCCTCCTAATCTGAATTGGAGTATGCCTATGGATGAAGTTTCCATTCGCCCGACAACATATGCTGCCCCGCTTGATACAAAGCATGTGATGAGCAATTCTTTTGGCTTTGGAGGAAATAATGTCTCCTTAATATTCTCGCTGCCATGAAACTGCCTGCTTTGTTCGTTCATGCGGCTACTGCCATTTCACCACAACACAGTTTTGGCAACGATGACTCCTTCAATCCATTGATCGAGGTTGAAAATGGGAAGCTTTATGCCCAGCCGGCAGACTATTCCCACTATATCTCCCCGGTTGCCATCCGGCGCATGAGCCGCATCATGAAGATGACCATCAGCGCGGCTATGGAATGCCTGGTACAGGCCGGCATCAAAACACCAGACGCAATCATTACTGGCACGGGTAGCGGCGGTATTACAGACATGGAACAGGTGGTGAAAGACCTGCGCCGCCTGAATGAAGAAAGCCTGAACCCAACCGGCTTTATCCAAAGCACTTACAACTCGCCCAATGGCTGGATTGCCATGCAAAGCGCATGCATCGGCTACAACCAGACTTACGTGCACCGCGGACGCTCTTTTGAACTGGCTTTGCAGGATGCTCAAATGATGTGCTTAGAATCTGGCCCTTCCTGCAATATCCTCACGGGATGTTATGAGGAATTGACGGAGGAATATTTCCTGATTCGGGGCAAGCGTGGTTATTGGAAAACGGAAAAGCAATCGAGCCTTCATATGCTACAAAGCAGAACTCCGGGCGCAATTGCTGGCGAAGGCGCTTGCTTTTTCTTGCTGAATGGCCTTGAAACAAACTCTTTAGGCAGAATCGAAGCCGTTGAAATCATTCAGGATGCAACACCAGATACTATTCTGAACGTTGCAGGCTGTATGCTTGAAAACGCAGGAATGAGCATCTCCGATTTGTCGCTTCTGCTCTTGGGCTTAAATGGAGACAGCAGGCAGAATATGCTGTATGAAAAGTTGTTGGCAAATACTCCAAAAGCCTTACCAGTAGCAGCTTTCAAGCCACTTTGTGGCGAATATGACACAGCCAGCGGATTTGGGCTTTGGTTGGGAATAAGACTGCTGAATGGCTCGTTGCTACCCCCGGAATTAATACTTCCAGAGCATGCTGCACTAAGTAGCACACCCTCAGGCATTTTGATAGTGAATCACTTTATGCGGGGAGGGGCTTCTGTGCTCCTGATAAGGCGCTGACTATACCGATTAACAAACGGTTTACAAAGTTAATTGCCTAACGCTTGCGTTCAACTCGCTGACTATCAACAATATAATTTTATGTTCAATTATTTTTTTATGGGAAAACACCGTTTAATTCCCCAGACACCCCCATTAACACGTGACTAACTTTGTCATTGCAAATCAACTCTTAACCACAAATGCAACGTATGAAACACACAATCCTTTTCGCATCGGCTGCACTGGCTCTTGCGTTCACTGCCTGTAATCGGCAGGAGGCCACCGATCCGGGGGCCAATCAGGTGAAAACCTACAGCACAAGCAGTGTGATGCACAATGCTGCTCGTATCGAAGCTGCAGGCTATTCTCAGTCAGTGCCCATTGACACGGCTAACAAAATGATTGGCAGCTACCTGTCCAGTGTTGGCTATCCTTATGCCGACACGACCATCCGCTCCCTGGCTTTCAATGCCGACACCCTGCGCGCTTACCTGAGCAACTCCAACATCAAGGACGTGCGGTTCTATCTGGCCCACCAGATTACTTGGCTGGATGCAGGATTAAACCGCTTTGGTAAGAACATTGGCTTAGCTCCTGGCAAGCTCACCCTCATCGTAGTAGGCTTGGACAACAATGGCAACGTGGTGCGCAACAGCGCTAATGGTGTGTATGAGCATGCTATGCCTTGCCCAACAAATTGCGGTCCTTCGTCCAGTGACCCCTATCTACAATAATTTTTCAAGTAGATACCGAGACAGATATCGAATTGATAGTAAATTGCGGACCTGCACCATCAGGTCCGCAATTTTTTTTCAATAATATTTATTCTGTTTATTCTTAAATTGAATACAATATAATGATACTGTTTTTTCTTTATGAAGCAATATTAATTTTTGCTTCTACTGTATCGATATTAAGATGGAAAAGATTAAGTATTGCCGATAAGTGGATTTCTATTTTATTATGCCTTACATTTTGTCAAGAAATAATAACAGGTACGTTAAAAATACTATACATAAATAACTATTTCACGTACCACATATACACGCCAATTGAAGTATTTTTTATTATTAATTACTTCACAAGAGCAACTGGGCTTCGGAGAGCGAAAATTCTAGGTAGTTCATTAGGAGGCTTAGCAGTTTTACTGAGTATATTAAATACAATTTTCCTACAGGGACCGAGCCAGATTAATTCCTATTACCTACTACTTGAAGGAATTATTGTTATATGCCTGTTCTTGTACGTCTGTGACATGGTATTAATCCTGGAAGATGTTACGCCAAAGAAAATGGCTGTGTTTTGGATTACCTGCTCCTTCCTGTTTTATTGGTGCCTGACCTTTGTAAATTTTGGTATTTATCCAATTATTGCAAAATCAAGCATTCAATTCAGTTCTATGCTAAATCAGTCTTTATTCTACGCTAACGTATTATTTTACGTTTCATTTGCCATCATATTCTTATACTACAAAAAATTAGTTCCATCCGGTGAGTGATAGCTATTTACTTGCGGTATTCATAGGCGGCACGGTCATTATCACCGTGTTTGCCGCGATGATGACGATCTTCCTGATTATTCATAAGCACCGCCAGAACAGGAATAAAATCGAGCGCCAGCAAACCGACTTTGCTACCAAAAGCTCCATGATGTCTTCCCGCATAGAGTTGCAGGAGCAGGCGCTTGAGTTTGTTTCTCAGGAGATTCACGACAACCTGGGGCAGGTACTTTCTTTCAGTTGCCTGCAGCTCGCCAACATCCGAAATACAGTTCCGGAGTCCGATTTGCGCAGCCAACTCAGCAATAACTTAGACGTAACAAGAAAGGCGGTGCGCGAATTGCGGATGCTCAGCCACAGCCTGAGTGGCCGCTTAATAGAGCAGCGTCCACTCAATGAAGTGGTAGAAAATGAAT
>CAYRJR010000194.1:0-1124 GCA_964424655.1 uncultured Chitinophagaceae bacterium | reverse complement strand
GGAACGTATTCGCTCCTTCTGCCCCATGGAATGCTCACTCAAAGTCACCGGAGGTGATTCAGAATTACCACCTGAAACGAGATTGCTGATATTCAGGATTGTACAGGAAGCTTTGCAAAATGTGGTGAAGCATTCTGAGGCAAAAAATGTTTCCATCCGTATGAATTATGGGCCTCGCCTCTTCAGCCTTCAGATTGCTGATGATGGAAAAGGAATCAATAACAGCGAAAATGAAGTCACCCGTTCCCTGGGTATGACCAACATGCGGCAACGCGCCCGACTCATGAAAGGGGATTTATTAGTAGGTGCAAATGGAGAGCGGGGAACATTGCTTACTTTGAATATTCCTTCCCGTTAACTTTGAACGAATGACTAACGAACAATCTTCTGAGAAGTTACCTGAATTTACCCTACCTAACAATCGGAAGCTACCCATTCGTGTGGCTATTGCAGATGACCACACTATGTTCCGCAAGGGCATCATGGAAATTCTTCGGTCAACCGGTCGCTTTCATATCGTTTGCGATGCTTCCAATGGATTAGAGCTAGCTGAAAAAATAGCGGCCTTGAACATCCCGCCTCAAGTCTGTCTTTTGGATGTCAATATGCCATACATGGATGGTTACAAGACTATTGCCATGCTACGCATGAAATACCGCGACCTGAAATTCCTGACGCTCTCCATGTACGATCATGAATTTGCTATTATCAAAATGCTGCGTCAGGGAGCCAATGGCTATTTGCTCAAGGAGGAAGATCCAGAGGTGCTGATGAATGCCATCGAATACATTGTCGATCACGACTTCTATCATTCCGAACTGACCAATCGTCACTTGGATGCGCTCCGCTCAGGCGAAGATTATCGCCGTATGAAACTTACTCCGGCAGAAAAGACCTTTCTTGAATTATGCTGCACTGAGTTGATTTACAAAGAAATTGCACAGCAAATGGGTGTTTCGGTGCGCACCATTGAAAGCTATCGTGATGATATGTTTACCCGCCTGGGTGTGACGACCCGTACTGGCCTGGTCATCTTTGCCCTGAAAAATGGGCTTGTTGAGCCTTAACTCTCCACCTCCCTCCTCACCGCCTGCACCGCTATTTCCAGTCCGGCAATATTTTTT
>CAYRJR010000193.1:0-5001 GCA_964424655.1 uncultured Chitinophagaceae bacterium | reverse complement strand
TTGCGTAGTGATGGTGCTGCCTTGCGCACCAGCCTCATCTTTTTCATCATTGCAGCGCTGGCAGGTTTCTATCTGTTTGCCCGCGACTTGAAAAACAAAATCGGCCCGGGTTCGCTGGCTATGATTCATGGCCTGGTTGCCGTCATTGGCTTTGTGCTGCTGTTGTTTGTAGCTTTCTAAACGGAATATTGACGAAGAAGCTATGCCACATCAATACCCGGAACTCAGCCAGACCTCCTGGGCGCAGGCCACCGACTTGCAGATCATAGAGCAAGTGATTGCAGGCAACACAGCCTTCTTTGAATTGCTGGTGCGTCGCTACAATTCCCTGCTCTATCGCATTGCCCGAACGCATGGCCTGAACCATGAAGATGCCGAAGACCTGATGCAGGATGTGCATGTCTCCGCCTATTGCCAACTCCGGCAGTTCCGTGCAGAAGCTTCTTACAAAACCTGGCTGGCGAAGATTGCCATCCATCGCTGCTACCATAAACTACAGTCTGCCTACCTGAAACATGAACAACCCGACAGCGAAAAAATAAACCTTCAATTTGCTTCCATGCCTTCAGCGCAAAACCAACAACCGGAACGGATGATGGCCAACAGGGAGCTGGCAGGTCTGCTCGAAGAAAGCCTTCATGCCTTGCCTCAGATGTATCGCCAGGTATTCCTGCTGCGCGAAATCGAAGGGTTCAGCGTCGCCGAAACCGCCACTCTGATGGACATTACCCCGGTGAACGTGAAGGTGCGCCTGAACCGTGCGAAAATGCTGCTTCGGAAAAACATTGAGCACTTCTATTCTTCGACAGAAATTTTCGAATTCAACCTCCGCTACTGCGACAAGATTGTGCAGGGCGTATTCGAGAAAATTGCAGCCTTGCAGCAGCCCGGGCACTGAGCCAAACCGGCCTGCATCACTTCGCTACCTTCATAAGGAAATTCTTTTTTATGGACATGAAAGTGCTGCATCTCGCGGATTCCCGAGGCCTTACCAATCTGGGCTGGTTGCACAGCCGCCATACTTTTTCTTTCGGTGGCTATCGCGATTTTGAACGTGTTCACTTCGGCGCCCTGCGCGTGTTTAATGATGATATCGTAGCGGCAGGCAAAGGCTTTGGCCAGCATCCTCACGACAATATGGAGATTGTTTCCATCCCGCTTCAAGGCGAATTGGAACATCAGGATTCGATGGGCAACAAAGCCATCATCCGCGCCGGAGACATACAGGTAATGAGCGCCGGCACCGGTGTGTTGCATAGCGAATACAACCGCCGCGAAGACCAGGATGTTCATTTCCTGCAAATCTGGATTATCCCCAAGGTGGAAGACGTGTCGCCCCGATACGATCAAATTCATATTGGCAAGGCTTCACGCCACAATAAGTTCTTGCAAATTCTCTCGCCAAACCCTGCCGATGAAGGGGTCTGGATACATCAGGATACCTGGTTTCACATTGGCCAATTCGACAAGGATTTTATGAGCACTTACGAACTGAAACGCCCTGAAAACGGTATCTATTCTTTCGTGCTGAGCGGTCACTTCCACATCAATGGACAGGCTTTAGGCCCACGCGATGGACTTGGGCTTGCAGGTCCCGACAAGTTGCAGATTCAGGCTGACACAGCAGATGCAGAAATCCTGCTCATGGAAGTGCCTATGCAATTGCCTTAAAGTGATTTTTTTTGTCGGCTGCATCACGCTCCCTATCATCCGTTGCGTCGCACATTGAGGGGTTCGTCAGTCTGTTTAGCTGCTCCCCAAAACAGAAGCAACCACATATTTCAAATAAAGCTTCCTGCCCACAGAAAGCAAACCAGACAGGCTGGAAACGAAACAGGCTACCCTGATAAGGCAGCCTGTTCTGTATTGTTTGTGGAGGATAGCGGATTCGAACCGCTGACCTCTTGCATGCCATGCAAGCGCTCTACCAACTGAGCTAATCCCCCGTGTTTGGGGCCGCAAATATAGGCTTGCGATGTATCCCCACAAATTGTGCCCTTAACTTTCCAGAATGGAAGAAAGTCCTAATCCAAAACCGCAATTCGGCATCTGGGATCAAATCAAAAGATATCTGTACCTGAGGAAACGAAACCCCAATGAACCCCGGAACGTGAACATCTTTCTGATGCATGGCATGAACCGGATTTCCATCCTCGTTTTTTTGATTGCAATCATCCTCGTAATCCTACGCGCCCTGCTGCGGCATTAAGAGAAACACTTCCGTTGATTTAGCGCTTTTCCAGAAGGAAACCCACATCGGGAGTGCCTGTATGATATACCTGCAAATGGTAAACCCCAACTGGTAATTGGCTATTGCTGATTTCCTGATTGCCTTTGGCTTTTTCCTTTTCCCAAACCACTTGCCCGGACATGTCGCACAGCACCAGACGGCTGGTATAGGTTATGCCATGAAGCATCCAAAATCCATTATCTGATGGGTTTGGCGCCACATACATCCCTGTCTTCTTTTCACCGGAAAGCCCCAGAACTGGGTCTTTGGAAATAGCATTCGTCCAGTTCACAATATTGTCGTTGGGGTCAATGTTGAATCCATTTATCTGTCTTGTCCAGCGCAGATGATATTGTTGTGTCGCCTGATCGAAATACACACGCACGATGCTGTCTGCACCTCCAGGTGTGGTGAGTTGCAAATCCAGAGGCATTGAAAAAAGCGGTGTATTGGAAGGTGAAGAACCTGCTTGCCGCAGTTCGATATACACATCACTATCCCGCTGATTCCAGGAGCCACTATAAATCGGATAGCCTTGTCCATACACCCATTGGGTAAAAAAGGTGTCGAGGCTGAAACCATAGGCAGCTTCCATCACCTTCCGGAACGAATCGGTGTTGGCCAGGCCAAAGGCGAAGTGTTGCTGATAGGCTTTCAACCCGGAAAAAAACACGCTGTCGCTGGGTGCTATGTAGCGCAGCATATGAGCCACGGCAGCGCCTTTGTCGTATGTAAGCCTGGAGTCGAAAATGCGATACACATTCGTCGTGTCGTCCACGATGACGCTGCCTCCAGCCCCGCTCATCACCCGTGCAAATACGCCTTCCCGATGCAGCAGGGCTGCTGAGTCGCCCTGGAAATGTTCTTTGAATAATTGTTCGCAATAGGAGGCCCAGCCTTCACTCAGCCAGACATCACGCCAGGATGAATAAGTCACATGATCGCCCCACCACTGATGCCCCAGCTCATGCGCGATGAGGTAGGTTGGCAGGTTCACACCCAGCGTCGTCATCGTCTGATGTTCCATACCGCCGGAAAGTGGTGCGATGCAGTGCCCGTATTTTTCTTTCCAAAACGGATAGCGCCCAAAGAGCTGCGAGAAATAATCAATCACCTGAGGGGTACTGTCCAATGCGGCCCGCATAGAAGGCATGTAATAAGCTGTATCATACACGAAGTGTTGCACGGCCATCGTATCGCCGCTGCCACTGAATCGCAAGCGTTGCTGATGCAGTACATAGGGTGCTGCCGACACCGAAATGAGATAATATTCAATCGGGTAATACGTGCTCCATTCATATCGAAAATTTGGGCCGCCCATTGGGGTCACAGCCCGTAGCCTGCCATTACTTCCCGCCATGTAACCTGCGGGCACGGTAAACCAAAGCCGGGCAGAGTCAATCTTATCTGTAAGTGATTGTTTGCAGGGCCACCAGTCCCGGGCCAGGTTGGGGTCGCTGAGGCTAAATGTTATGTTGACACCGTGAGGCAGCGAATAATGGTTCAGGCCATGCGTGAAAAACCCATTGCCATTCGGTGTGCTGCCATGATAATAAATCTGTACGCTGAACAGGTTACCGGCGCTGAGCGGTGTGCCTAATGAAATGCCCTGAACATTCGATGTAATATGGCTTGTCACAACCGGGATGCCATTGAATTTGGCAGAGTCAATCGTCAGGCTGTCGTTCAGCTCAAATGCGTATGTGCTCATGCTGCGCTGAGTCATGGCGGTGGTCAACGCATTCCCCTGGATAAAGGTGTTGAGCGGGTTTATTTGCAAATCCAGCTTTACGTATTTGACATCATAATCGTCCAGCAGGGGAGAGGCCAGGGCTGCCTTTGCAGCATTCAGGATATGTGTGTTTTTCTGGCGTTGCTCAGCGCAGAAATTATGGGCAGAAAGCTTTGGCGCAATGAGGCTGCAGATAAGCAGCAGCAGCAGGATATTTTTCATAAAAAAAAATGAATCCCAAACAGAAATTTCTGTAACGGAAGGATGGATAAAAATACCGTGTAGTGACCGTCTATCTTTGGCTGATGCCTCAAAATTTCACTACCAGTATCAGCTTTGATGGCCGGAGGCACCTAGCTGTTGTCGTGCCGATGACATGCAGTAATGGTCTTCATTTTGAAGTCAATATTCCCGGCTTCCCCCGCTTCTGGATGCGCTGGGGGACCAGCGACAAATTTGAACTTGCCCGACCCCGTGATGGTGGCATTCCCGAAGGATTGCTGCTGGCTGTCAGCGATGCCATTGAGGCCTGCGTTCGCGCAGCATAGCACCGGTTGAAACACTCAGAAAGTGAGGCTTCGTTAGCCTGCTCCATGATGTCCATTTCCGTTCAATCTTTTGCCTGTGGGAGTTCCTGCTCAAAGCATACCTGTGCGGCTGCAACATCGCCAGGCATAGGCGGCCTCAGCTTGCGGACACAGACTTTGATGAAGCCAAGCTCGGGCCATTCATGGTGGATGCGCATCCATATCTCGCGAACCAATGTCTCAAGTAGCTCCACGCGACTACCGGTCATCACCTCATTAACCAGCTCATGCACCCGGGCATAATCTATCATCGGCCATTCGTCGGCGATGAGGGCTGGTAGGTGTACCGCCACATCCACTTCAAAATCATTGCCGCGCAGGGCTTCTTCGGGGTAGAGACCATGGGGTGCGTGGATGCGGATGTTGTGGAGGGAGATGCTGAGCATGACGAGGTCAAAATTGAGTGCTAAAAAAAGAATGAAACCGGGAAGACCAATATGCGGATCTGCAAT
>CAYRJR010000192.1:3146-5076 GCA_964424655.1 uncultured Chitinophagaceae bacterium | reverse complement strand
AATTCCCTAACTCAAACTGAGCATCAGACATACAGCCCCAGATGCCGGAATTGTATTGAGAAATATTCAG
Source organism: uncultured Chitinophagaceae bacterium (assembly GCA_964424655.1). Classification (GTDB taxonomy): domain Bacteria; phylum Bacteroidota; class Bacteroidia; order Chitinophagales; family Chitinophagaceae; genus UBA1952. The sequence continues at coordinate 5,006 of CAYRJR010000192.1, read as the reverse complement.
TCCCTCGCGGGCTGAGGCTAAGGCTCCCTGGTAGTGGTGCATTCGCAGCAGTACCATGCTTTTCAGGCTCAGCGCATAGAAACGTTGGTCTTCCGTTGTTCCATCATTTTGCAACACCCGTTCCAGCATTTTTAATGCTGCACTGCTGTAATAGACATCATTCCCGCTAATTCGGCCTTCCCGGATAAACACTTCTGCCAACTTAAGAAGCGGCATTGGGTTATCGCTGTTGGTCCGCAAATCACTGATGGCTTTGTTGAAATCGGAAGAGATACTGATTCGCTCATTGGCTACGCCTTTGCTGGTGTCCTTCGGCAGCAGATTGGGTATTTCAATGCCAGCCACTTTCGTTACTGGATATTTTGGTTCCGAATCGTTGCAGGAAGGAAAAATGAGTACGAGTGAAATAAGACAAAGAAGACTCGAAGTGGCAAGCTGGCGCATGAAAATTCGGACGATAAAGTGCTTTTTGCGTTTGCAAGTTTCCTAAAAAAAGAACAGTGCTCCGACTGAAGCACTGTTCTGAAATTCTCGCTTAATATTCTGCACTAAAGCTTCACGAGCTTCAATGTCTGGAATACCTGATCACCTACAGACAACCTGGCGAAATAGTTGCCAGGAACTAAGCTACTGGTGTTCCATGTAGCCCGATGCTCACCTGCAGATTGAGTAGCCTGATCCAGCGAAGTCATCAGCCGGCCATTAATATCCATCACGTCAATACGAACCTGGCCAGCGAAGGCTAATTTGTATTTGAAGGTGACTTGATTGGTCATTGGGTTGGGGTAGGCAATCATGATGGCATCTGGTGTGCCCAGACCCATGTTTGGTACCTTGAGCGGCCCAACATATTGATCCCCGTTGTAAGCACGCCATGGCTGTTGCACAAACGGAAATCCTGTTTTAAAAGTCGTGTCGTTATGTGTAACACCGGCGCTGAATCCAAATGCCTTTAGTGCTTCTGGCGTGAAGTTGTTGGCTGAGTTTCCAGGCATATAATCATCATAAGGCAAGCCCATAGCAAACAGCATCGTACCACCCATCTGCATTAGTTCGATTGTGGTTACATCATCCTCCAGCCGGCGGCCATTTGGGAAGCCATCCATGTTCGGGATATTCTGAATGTTGTTGGTCGTATTGTAAGCAACATCCGTTAATCCACGAACAATTGCGGCAGCCAAGCCGAGGGATGAAAAATCCGGATTCGGCATTCCATTGGGAAGTGTTCTGGGCGTGGCAGGGGTGGCCATATTCAGGCGCAGCATGTCACCATAATAAGGGAAGAAATTGTTGATGAAAGGCTTGCCTGCTGCCATCGGATTGCGGCTCACTTTGATAGAGTAGAGCTGGTAAGGAGGCATGTTTGGAATGCCTGTCATAAAGAAAGGCAAGACATCCAAAGCTCGTGGACTATAGCTGTTGGGAAGGAACATGCTCCCGTAAGTAGTAGGGTCGAGCGCCGTGCCATTCAGGGAAGGGTCGCCATAGAGTGGCCAAAGTCCGGACTTGCCATTACGGAAATCATAAGGTCCTGACAATCCGTTGGGGCGGGATGCACTTTGGATATTCAGGTAATTACTGATTGCCGGTACCGACTTGCCGTAACCGTTATTGGATGTGTCCACATAAAGGCCCAACTCTGGATTGTTGAAATATGCAGTGAATTGATTTTCGCCAATTGTTCCGGGCTGGATGCTGTTCCATAGGTCTTTCTTTCCTATTGGAATAATCGTCTGGTTAGTATAAGGCATTCCAATACGGCTAACCTGAACCCAGGAACCACTCCCGGTTTTTGTTCCATCGCCATTCAGCGTCTGAGTGGTTTGGCGGGAAGCAGAAGCCCAGACACCAATGACAGAA
>CAYRJR010000192.1:0-3136 GCA_964424655.1 uncultured Chitinophagaceae bacterium | reverse complement strand
GGGTCAAGAATCGTGGTGGAAGCAGATACATCCTTTCCGTTTTTCTGCAGCAGTTTCACAGGAATTTCCAGCACCAGAGAATGGCAGTTCATTTTGGCATTCCCATCTCGTCCTGGCAAGCGCAAGCCACCGAGATCGAAGAAGCCACCCAGGTCAGCGAAGAAAGGATCATCAATGGGGCCTGCAAATACACGCTCTCCTGTGCTGGCATTGGCCACAGCAGCCATCATCAGTGAATCGTAATTTTTTGCTCCCAGGCCATTTGCCCCTTCTATCGAGCGGGGGCCAATGTTTGGTGGTGGCACTTTCCCGTTGCTTACGATGGTGATTGGCGAGCCATTCCCAATAATCTTTTCCAGTGTATACGTGTTCTTCTGATTCTGCTTTCCAAAACGCACGTTGAAAAACGTGTTGGGCGATTCATTCTGGGTCTGAAAGCTGAAGCGGTAGGTGATGTCATCTCCCAGATGGTTCGGGTCGTTCTTGATATGGATTTCATAACGAACATCAGTGCCGAATGAGTACCATACTGGTCCTCCCTGAGGGGCTTCAAAAGGAATGTAGTTTGCAATGATGATAATCTTGCTGCTGTCATTCGGGCTTTTGAAAGCGTATAGGTCGGTGTTGTCCGCTTGAGGGTCGTAAGCAATGAGTGGAGCTTCGCGATGCGAGGAGGCAAAAGCTGCCAGTGTGGGAGCCATGCAAAGCCCCAGCACTACAACCATTTTCTGTATCGTATTTGTCATGGAGTCGTGAAGTTGAGAATTAAAGTGCGTGAAGGTTTAGAAGCGGGGCTTTGATTGATAATCAGCACCACTCCAGGGCACTTGCACATAGGGGAAGTTTGCCTTGAATGTTGTGTCATTCTTATCCGGGCCGGCACTAAAATCCAGGGTGCGTTGCATGCCGGTAGTCATTGTGGCACCACCGGGATGATAGTCATCATACCAATAGCCTAAAATCGCCAGACCGGCTCCACCCATCATTTGCATTTCAATCGTGACCACATCATCTTCCAGGCGCCGCCCATTGGGGAAGCCATCCATGTTGGGTATCCATTGTAGTTCGTTACTCAGGTTGTATGGAGACTGATTAAGCCCTATTTCCGCGGCTTTGAGCAGACCTAAGCTGGAAAAGCTTGGGCCATTTCGTGGCGTAACAGGCACGGCCATATTCAGGCGTATCATGTCGCCATAAGTCGGCAGGAAATTGTTGATGAAAGGCTTACCTGCTGCCAGTGGATTATCCCCATTTTTCCCGGTTGCCAGTTGATAAGGGGCCAGGTTCGGGAAGCCGGTATAGAAAAGCGGTAAGATATCTACAGAGCGTGGAGAGGTAGAGTCGGGAAGCAGCAGATTGCCGAAGCCAAGCGGGTCCAATGCTGTGCCAGCAAGGTTGATGCCTTTGATAGGCCAAAGACCTTTTGCACCATTATGAAAATCAAAACCTCCCGGAATCAGGTCTGAACGGGAAGCTAATTGAATACGAAGCTCATTGAGTGCCGGAAACTGACTGCCATAATCTTTATCGGACATATACATGGCCAGCTCAGGATTCATGAAATATTGATCGAATTGATTATCATCTTCCGGCCTTGTTGCGTTCCACAAGTCTTTCTTGCCTATCGGGATTATGATTTCATTGGTCAGTGGCATGCCCACTCTGGAAACCTGTACCCAGCTATTTACTGAATCGGGCGGGTAGGAGAGTGTGCCATTCCCAGTGAACGTGGTGATGGCCTTGCGGGAAGCAGAAGCCCAAACACCAATGACATAATCCGGGTCTAAAATATTGCGGGCAGCCGTAACAGATTGACCGGCTTTTTGCAAAGTGGAAATCGGGATTTTCATCGCGATGGTGCTCACATTATAGCGTGCATAACCATCTTTTGGCGTATTGACACTATTGCCTTTGGGCCTAAATCCACCTAAGTCATACACTCCGGCGATGTCTGCGAAATAGGGGTCATCTGCCGAGCCACAAAAAATGCGTTCTCCTTTGGCTGCAGCACCCGAAGCAGTAACGATAGCCTGCTTCACCAGCGTGTCGTAATTGGTTAAGCTCAGGCCTGCCTGTCCTTCGATTGAGTTGCGCCCCACATTAGGTGGTGGGCAGAAGCCGGTAGCAATTACACTACCAAAGGAGCTGCCACCTACCAGCTTGGTGAGTGACCAGGAAGTGCGTTGATTTTGCTTGCCCAGGCGGATATTGAAAAAAGTATTCGGATCCTGATTGCTTACCGAAAATGTAAAGCGGTAAGTGATGTCGTCCTTAGTAGTTGCCGTATTATTCTTGATGTGAATCTCGTAGCGGATATTCTGGCCAAAAGTGTAAAAATTTGGCCCGCCTTCGGGAAGCTGAAAAGGTATGTAGTTGGCAATGATGGTCACGGTATTGGTGTCGTCCGGTGAGCGGAAAACATACAAATCCGTGTTGTCTGCCTGTGGGTCTTGTGCAATGAGCGGCGCTTCCCTATGGGATGAAGCCTGCACAGACTGGCAGGCAAAGACAGCACCCAAAGTCAGCGCAGCCAAACCCAAGCCTTTGAATAGCGTCCTGGTTTTAATCATGGTGTCAGCGTTTTGGCGATAAGCAATTTATCGGGGAAAGATACGGGTTAACGTTGCTTTTGGTTTTGTATTCATTGCCTCTTCACCGAAAATTTTTCGGTCAATAGAAATTTTCAACTCCCTGTGTCAAAGCGTAGCCTTGTTTTACGTTTTTTCTGAATGTCTCTCCTGGTTGTGTTACTGAATTTTTTCAGTTGAAAACGGTGTATTCGGAAATCAATTGCCAAATCAAGCTTGCCCTTATTTTCGCCACCCTTCAGGACGACCTTTCAAAAGGATAGCCTGCAATCCAATTTTCAAACAAAAGAAATTTAGCGCTCTAGCCAATCATGAACAAAATCAAAGTAGCCAATCCAGTTGTCGAGCTGGATGGCGATGAAATGACCCGTATCATTTGGAAGTTTATCAAAGACAAACTGATTCTTCCTTACGTTGATGTTCCCATCGAATATTTCGACCTGGGCATTGAATACCGGGATGCCACCCATGATCAGGTTACGATTGACGCAGCACAGGCCATCAAAAAGCATGGTGTAGGCATCAAGTGCGCAACCATCACACCTGAT
>CAYRJR010000191.1:0-5090 GCA_964424655.1 uncultured Chitinophagaceae bacterium | reverse complement strand
ACGCATGCAGACGGTTAGTCTCAGGCTGTCTTTAAGAATTTTTTTTGGGTCAGCTTTTGTACCCTGTTGTAGCATTCGTTGCGTCGCACATTGAGGGGCCAGTGCTGCTATTAAGCTTTTCGCCTGGCATCTGAATAGTGCGATGAGTAGCATGCCTTTTCCGGGAAAAGCCGATAAGCGAAATATTGCTGCAGTGTGCGATGCAACGGATGACGGGCAGCGTGATGCAGCCGATAAAAAAAAACACCCGTAGCCCCTGCGCCAGTTATGCTTTTTGGGGAGAATCTCAGCGGAAATAGCGGTGCAGGGTAGCATCGTAGCTGTAGGCCGTGGGCTGGTAGTCTATATACCAGCGTTTGGCATTGTACACGATGGATTTCCGGTATTCGCGGTATTGCTGGCGATTCATGAAGTCGGGCCGGATTTTGCGTAGATAATTTGTCCGGGGCTTGCCTTCGCCGAGCATTCTGAAATCGGCATCCATCACGAGGAATCGCTCGCGGAGCAGCGAAGAGGCATCGCCTTCGTTCTGATCTGCTTCAGCATCGTTATCCTGAAGGGCAGTATCGGAGCGCACTTTATCGGGTTGTGGCATTGGGCTGCCGTAGTAGCCAATGTAGATGTCTCGTTCTCCGTCCTGAATAGCGGGGTGAGCAACGGGCTGTAGATTGGAATCTAGGAGTATGCCGGCAAACTCGCCACTACGGATTTTGGAAGCGTTCGTGTCCACAAAAAAATAGAGTGGGCAGAAATGGAAGTATCGGGACCAGTCAAGAACGGTGCGGTCGGTTACAGACTGCACGTCTTTGTCGAATTCGGGTAGTAAATCTTTGCGGTATTTCTCGAGGAAGTTGCGTTGACTGCCTCGGGTGAGCAATTCGATCAGCATGGCTTTTGGCGGAGCCTCATTGGAGCCGGCTTTGCGGCCTATGGTCAGGAACTGGGCCTGTGCAGGCCAGGCAATAGCAACCAGCAGGATAACGTAGAGCCAGCGGCAATGCCTGATGTAGTTCATGGAAAAAGTGTAGCTTGGAGTTGGGTGCAAAAAGAAAACCCGAGTTGCAATGTTACGCAGCCCGGGTTTTCGAGGATTTCTGTGAACCTGGTTTTATTATTGTTGTCCTTGCTGTTGCTGCTGTTGTTGCTGCTGTGGCGGTGGTGCCATAGTTTGTTGCGGATTGTTTTGCATCTGTTGCAGCTCAGAAATCACCTGCGGGATGTGGAGGTTTCCTACAGCAGGGTTGTCTTGCTGGCTGTGAAGTTGGGCAATCACGTAAGCTGTCATCGTCTTATCTCCGGCACGGATGCTTTCCAGTGCCATTTGACTCAGGAGGCTCATGTCGCGTTGCAGGTCATTGCTCATGGCATCGCGGCCTGCATCAGGCAGGGTGCCTGCATAGCGGATGTCGTCGCGGGCAATGTCCACCACCTTTTTACCGATTTCAGCAGCTTGCTTCAGGTCGCCGGCATGGTAGTAAGAAATGGCGAGGTAGAAGCCGGTGAAGTCATAGGGATATGATTGTTCTGAAATCCCTTTCTTAACGGCATTCAGCACAGCTAGCGCTTCAGGCTTGCGGCCCAGGATGCTGAGTTCATCAGCAATGCGGGTAGCGTTCAGCCGGTATGGGATGAAGTTGAGGCGGTTCTTTTCATCGAAATAGACATCACTTCGATCAGCATTGCCCCAGATGTAAGTCTTGGTGAACAAGTTTATGCTCTTGTTGAGGTCAATGAAGCCCTGGTCTGCGGGGCCAGAGCTGGGCATTTGCCGCAACTCTTTGTAAGGCATCAGGCGATATACAGTGCCTTCGAGACGCATGAAGTCATTCAGGTTGCCATATTCATCCGTCTCCTGAAGGTTGGAGAAATAGATGGGTCGTTTCCAGCCTTCTTTAGCAACGGCAGCGATGATATTCATCTGCGCCAGGTCGCTCTTGGTGTAGGTGCTGTGGCTGGGTGACATGGTGATGCGCATGTCTGTGGACACGAGCGAAGTGTCCATGTCAATGGGACCGATAGCTGCTACCAGATCCGCTTTGGATGGAGTGGGGATGAGCAGCTTGCGGGTGGGGAGATAGTTCACCGGTTCTTCTTCAATCGGGAGCTTGTTCTTGTTGTCAGTGAAGAAGTGGATTATGTCTTCGATGGGGAAGAATCGGTCTTCCGGAATCACAGGTGCCTGGGGGAACATCTTGTGATCCACATAGCGGATATAGTCGCGGCGGTCGCCGAGATATTGCTCGCGCTTCCAGATCATAGGCACTGCGTCTGCATCATTGATGCGATAGTTGAGCTGGTCAATATACCAGTCAATACCCAGCAGCGAGGTGTTGATGACCCGCACATCTCTGCGGATGCCTTCTACCTCCTGGAGGTACCAGAGCGGGTAGGTTTCATTGTCGCCATAAGTGAACAAGACAGCATTCTTCGCACAACTATTCAGGGTATTGAAGGCTGTTGCGCGAGCCAGTTTTTTCTTGGAGCGATCATGGTCATGCCATTCTTCTTTGGCCATCAGGGCCGGCACGAGCAGCAGGCAGAGGGCAGTGGTGAGATACACGGCCTGCTTGCCTTTTATTGCTCTTTGCATCCAGTCATAAGCCATCATCACGCCGAGCCCTATCCAGATTGCAAAGGCATAGGTACTTCCTGCAAAGGCATAGTCTCGTTCACGCGGCTGCAATGGTGGCATGTTCAGATAGATGCCGATGGCGATACCAGTAAAGAAAAAGAGCATCGCCACGACAAAGCCTTCGCGCTTGCGGCGGTTGAATTGAAAAACCAGGCCCATGATGCCGAGGATGAGTGGCAAGAAATAGAGCTGGTTTCGTGCACCGTTGTCGCGGTAGCCTTGAGGCATCGTGTTGATGTCACCGAGGCCGCGGATTTTTTCAATCGGCTTAATGCCGGAAATCCAGTTGCCATTCTTGGGCTCGCCCTGACCTTCAAAATCATTTTGCCGGCCCGCATAGTTCCACATAAAGTAGCGCCACCACATCCAGTTCATCTGGTAGCCGAAGAAATATCGCAGGTTGTCGGAGCCGGTTGGGCTGTCGTCTGGACTAAGGCCTAAGTAAGCCCGGTAAAACTGGATATGGCTGGGGTCGTTGTTGTCCCAGATACGGGGGAAAAACCGTTGCTTGTCTGCTTCGAATTTGTAGCCCTTTTTCTTACCCACCACTTCATAATAATCCTTCCCATCTTTTTCACTCTTGGTGTAACGGGGGCCTTTGTTGTACACATCTACAAGCTGGGCATCAAAGTCGGGGCCATACACGATGGGCTGTGAGCCAAACTGCTCCCGTTGTACATAACTCACCAGCGACAAGGTGTTGTCCGGGTTGGTCATGTCAATAGGCACATCGGCATTGGAACGAATCATGGGCACGATGTAGGAAGAGAAGCCAATCATCACAAAGACGAGGCAGAGGATGCCGGTTTGTAGCAGATAAAAGCCTTTCTTCTTTGCATAGATGATGAGCCCTGCGGAAATAGCAGCAATGAGCAAGAGGCAAAACAGGGCACCACTATTGAAGGGCATTCCCAGCGAATTGACAAAGAACACGTCGAAGGTCGAAGCCATAATGGTCACACCCTGTATGACGCCAAATTGTACAATGGCCAGTGCCACACAACCCAGAATGAAAGCCACAATGGTGCCCGTGCGAGTCACCTTATAGCGCCGGAAATAGTAGATCATCGCCAGCGCCGGAATCGTCAGTAAGTTCAGCAGGTGGATGCCGATAGACAAGCCGATGAGGTAAGCAATCAGGAGTAGCCAGCGGTCGGCATAAGGCCGGTCGGCCACGTGCTCCCATTTGAGCATAGCCCAGAATGTGATAGCTGTAAACAGCGAAGAAGTAGCATACACTTCTGCTTCCACTGCGCTAAACCAAAACGTATCGGAGAAGGTGTAGGCTAAGGCACCAACTAGTCCTGAGCCGATGATGAGCGCTACCTGAGTACTGTTCAGTTCTTCTTCATTAGGAGCCAGCAATTTTTTAGCGAAATGGGTGATAGTCCAGAACAGGAACAAGATGGTGAGGCCGCTGGCAATGGCACTCCAGGAATTGATGAGGATAGCCACATGCTTGACATCGCCGCCGGCCAGCAGGCCGAACATGCGTTGAATGAGCATGAAGAATGGCGCTCCTGGTGAGTGCCCGACTTCAATTTTATATGCGCAGGCAAGGAATTCACCACAGTCCCAATAAGACACGGTGGCCTCCATGGTGAGCAGATAAACGAGCGTAGCAATGCCGCCGGTGATCCAGCCGGCGATGTTGTTGACTTTCCTGAAGTTCATTAGGAGCTTGAAAATTGGCGAGGACAAAGAAATGGAAAAATGGGCCTAGTGCGGGCGAACAAATTTCTATTTGGCGGAGCTTCATTTCGCCTGCTCCTCCTTAGGTGACTTCATTTTAGCATTTTCCACGCACCACCGTTTTTGGGGCAATGCCGGGAGCGCATCCGGTCATAAGTTGAAACCCTGATGCTGGATTTGCTTTGCCTGTTCAATTTTATTGAACATAATGTTGAATAGGCGGTTGCGTTCCTTGTCATTTGCATCGCTGATGAGCGCCGCTTTGTGCATGACGTTTTCAAAATACCATCGGGAATTTTGGCAAAAATTCTGATCATGGGTGTACATCAGGTTGATTACCCCATGGTTGATATGCACTTTTTCCAGACCGTCTGTTACAGTTAAGATGGTATTGTGTCCCAGATAGGCTTCGTTGTAGTAAAGCTTAAACTCGGCACCCCGGATTGCATGTTGACCTACCAAAAATTTCTGAGCATATTCAGATTGTTCTTTCACGTGCGCTATCATAGTTTCTAATTGACTGAAAAGCACGGCAACGGTCTCGTTGTTGCTGATAATGCCCATTTCCCTGTAGTATCCAATCTGCCGAATGGTGCTGTTAATCGTATCAGCGCTCCAGATTTCAACAGAAGGTATCAGGTTGTAGGCGTTGATGATTTCCCTGCCGAACTGTTTAATAACAGTAATCAGGTCGCAATCTTCGAACTGGGTATTTCTGAGTCCTGAATCATTCAGGATGGTGCGCATCCAAAAAAAGTATTTGAAA
>CAYRJR010000190.1:0-5167 GCA_964424655.1 uncultured Chitinophagaceae bacterium | reverse complement strand
CCTCGGTGTGCTGAAGGCTAAGGCAGAGCTATTGAAAACCCAGTTTGGGAATGCCTTAGCCAGTGAGGCCAATGCAAACACGTTCATCACGATTCCCGGCCTGCGTGGCTTACCGCCCAAAGAAATTTCTGCACGCAACCTGGCCCATATCATCCAGGCTCGTATGACCGAGATACTCGACTATGTGGTGTATCACCTGAAACAAATCGGGCTCGACAAACAACTCTATGGTGGTATCATCCTCACTGGTGGTGGTGCGCAATTGCAAAACATCATCCAGCTCACAGAGTATGTCACAGGCCTGGGTGCACGCATCGGTTACCCCAACGAGCATTTGGCCGGCAGCCATGCAGAGCAACTCAGCAACCCGATGTATGCAACCTGCATTGGACTTATCCTACGCGGCTATCATGATTTCGAAATGGGCAATATGCGCTTCGCCCGCAACCTCGGCAATGGCATGACGGAAGCTGCCGAAGCACAATTGCAGCAGTCCGGAGCAGCCACGGATCAGGCAGCTAATCTGAATGATCAGGATGCCCCACAACTGAGCGAAGAAGAACGATTGATGCAGGAAGCAAACCTGCGCGGCAACCGGCGTAAAGTGGCTTTCGGAAAGCTTTTTGACGGATTGAAAAACCGCTTCATGAGCCTCTTTGAAGAAGAAGAAGATCAGGAAATGAACTAAGCCTTTTCAAAAAATAAATTTCCAGGAATTCACAATCAACTACCCATACAACTAAACACAACCAGCCATGATTCACTTCGAAATTCCCAAAAACCAATCGTCCATCCTGAAGGTCATCGGTGTGGGCGGCGGTGGCTCCAATGCGGTCAACTACATGTATAAGCTCAACCTTGAAGGAGTTGACTTTGTGGTCTGCAATACCGACTCGCAGGCCTTGACAGAAAGCCCTGTGCCCAACAAGATTCAGCTCGGCCCACACCTCACTCAGGGCCTCGGCGCAGGTGCTAATCCTGAAATCGGGAAACAGGCCAGCGAAGAAAGCATGGACGATATTTCCAAGATTCTGAAGGTGAATACCAAGATGGCTTTCATCACTGCTGGTATGGGGGGCGGAACCGGTACGGGTGGTGCTCCCGTCGTGGCTAAAGTCTGCCGCGAACTGGGTATCCTCACCGTGGGCATCGTCACAACGCCTTTTGCTTATGAAGGCCGCAAGCGGATGAAGCAGGCTCAGGAAGGCATTGACCGCCTGCGCGAATATGTGGACACCATCCTTATCATCTCCAACGATAAGCTCCGCCAGCAATTCGGCAACCTCCCATTCACGGCTGCCTTTGCTAAAGCTGATAATGTGCTGGCCACAGCAGCTAAGTGCATCACGGATGTTATCACGACCAGCGGTGACATGAACCTCGACTTTGCCGATGTGACTACTGTGATGCGAAATGGTGGTGTGGCCATTCTGGGAGCCGCACAGGTGGCCGGCGAGCAACGTGCCCTGAAGGCCGTGGAAGAAGCAATCTCTTCACCCCTGCTCAACGATAATGATATCCGCGGGGCCAAGTGGATGCTGCTGAATGTGACTTCTGCGCCCGGCGAACATGAACACACTTTGGACGAGCTGGATGAAATACAGGCTTACCTACAGCAGCAGGCCGGCGATAATTGCGACATCATACTGGGTATCGGTCACGATGAAGCGCTGGGTGAAAGCATCGGTGTTACGGTCATTGCTACCGGCTTCAATTATCAGGAGATAAAAGATCTTCCTGAGCGACCAAAGGAAAATGAGCGCAAGATTTTCGTTCGCCTGGGTGAGCAAAACACGACACATCGCCCGCTGAATGAGATCGCCCCTGAAGTGCCCGAAGTCAACAAAGCGGATCTGTTGTCGCCCCGGCTTTCGACAAACGCAGGTCTGGAATCCAACGGCTTGAAACCACTGCCCATTCCGATGACAGAACAGCCCCGCCGTTTTCCGCAGCACTTAGAGTCGAGGCTGGAGCCCGATGCCAAAGCGCCGCAGCCGGAAAATCAGGAAATGAAAATTACCATCCGCGAAGAGCAGGTGGATAACAACCCTGTCGTGATCGGCGGTCATACACTCAGCACAGAAGAGCTGGAAGAGCGCAACCGTTTTGAGCAACAAAAACGCGACCTGGAAGAACGTGCCGAGCGCCTGCGCAGGCTCTCCTTCAACATCCGCGGTGGCGAGGGCATGGACGATATGGAACATACCCCAGCCTATATGCGCCGGAATATGGAGCTGCCGGAAGAAGTTGGCTCGCAAGATTCCTCACTGTTTAGTGGCATGAGCATCGGACCCAATGAAGGCCCCGGCTCACAGGCAACGATACACACCATCAATACTTTCCTGGACGGGAAGAAGCCGGATTGATTCAAGTTTGTTGGTTGTAGAAATGCGTCTCCGAAAGGAGGCGCTTTTTTTTTTTTTGAATGCCTGAAAAAGTTGAGGCCGCCCATAGGGCAGCCTCAACTTTTGATACTTCATTTCCCAAAGCTCAATGCCAGCCATTGCCATACCGGGGCTGATGCCGGTAGCCATCGCCATGTCCACCACGGCCCCAGCCATCATGCCGGTCATGTCCCCATGCATTGCCGTGCCGATTGCCCTGGCCATAATAGTCATTGCGATATTGGTTGCGATAGTAGTCATGGCGCTCGAAGGGATGATAGTCGCGCACGCGGTAGTAGCGCGTGTTTTCGTAGCTGCAGGCCCCATAGCGTGCAGGCAGCCTGCGTGCAAAAAGCCAGGCCCCGTTTTCGGGATAGACATACACACGGCGGCGCACATTGTAGTACACACCAGGCCCGGGCAGGAAGAAGTAATCCTGATCCTGAGCGAACCAGGGCTGAGCCACAACCGGGCTGCCGAAATTGATACGAACACGCACCTGAGCCTCGGTGCTGAAGGCGCTGCAGAGGCTTAGCATAAGCCCGGCAAGCAAAGCGATTCTTTTCATGGCTTTTTAGGTTTTGACCCCACAAAAACAAGTGCTGTGCCAAAAATGAATGCGCCTGAAAATTTTCCCGGAGCATAGGATGATTTTTTTTTAGCCGGCTGCAGGAATGCTATTAGGCATCCGTTGCGTCGCACACTTCTGCGAGATTTCTATGCCCAGCTTTGTCCATGATATGAGTATAGGCCTGCGGGATCCCGCCGGGGCAAGGCTATCCCAAGCCCATGAAATCAGCCATACCACAGCGCATGAGAAAAGCCAGATAGCAAACAGAACCCCTCAGTGTGCGACGCAACGGATGATGGGAAGCGAACAACAAGCCGACTAAAAAACGCGCACTTCCCAAAATTCCAATCGCGGTATCGCTACAATTTGCTGCAAAAAAAAGCCACCCATTTTTTGAGTGGCTTGGTAAGGGTAGGATGTCGCATGGCTTAGCGGCGGGCTTGCACTTCACCTTCTTTGGGCGAGCGTATAAAGTCTGGCTTGTTGATGCGCATATTCCGGTAATTGTTCATGGCCGGGCCTTCCCAGGCCGGAGAAGGTTTGCCGAGGTAGGCGGCATTCATGGTGGTGGCAACGGCACTGTGTACGGTGACATTGTTGAGGCCATAGTACCAGGTTTTACCCTGGCGGTATCGCCCGGTGATGTTGTCATTGCCGAGGCTGAAGTTGGCATCAGCAGCCGGCGGACGGGCGTCTTTTGCCCAGGCAGCACTGTAGGCCTTGTCCATACTGTGGTCAATGCGGACGTGATGCCGGTAGGTTTTTTCAGTTTTTGAGGCTGCATTTGCTGCCACGGCTGTAGCGCCCAGAAGCAGCAGGCTAAACATGACTTTTTTCATCTTGGGGCGGTTTAGGAAGTGAACGATTGCTTGTTTGCTCAGATTTGGTAAAAGCATACCTGCGTGCGCTAAAGGAATCATAAAGCCTGACGGTTTGCAGGCAGCAATATTCCCTTAGCTTAGGCGTTTTCAGCAGGAGGCATGGCCCGAATGCAGTGGCCAGGCATGAAGCGAAAGTTTCATTTTATACCATGATTTACGGCTTGCGCAACCGCTTTCTTGCTGCACTATTTCTGTTGCCTGTTGCTGCTTCGGCACAGGTGACGGGCGGGCAGCACATCTTCGAATTTTTAGGCCTGCCCCAAAGCCCTCATCTGGCTGCGCTCGGCGGCATCAATGTGGCGAATCCGGCACAGGAGATAGCTATGGGGCTTCAAAACCCTTCACTGATGCGACCTGCACTGCACAATGAGTTGGGACTTGCTTACAACAGTTATTACGCTGGTATCTCTATCGCCAATCTGGCCTATGGATATTATGTGCCGAAGCTGGCGCACACTTCGTTTATCCTCGGCATTCAATATCTCGATTATGGCAGCTTTGATAAGACGGACTACATCGGTTTGTCGCAAGGGAGCGTGCAGGCGCAGGACTTCGCCGTGTCGCTGGGTGCCAGTCATGCCTATGGTGAAAGATGGCGCTATGGCGGAGCGCTGAAGCTGGCTTATTCGAGTTATGATGGCAATGTGGCAACAGGCCTGCTGGCGGATGTGGGCATCAGCTATACAGACACGGCCAACCTGATTTCGCTGGGTGCGACAGCAAAAAATATCGGCTTTCAGATGACGCATTTCAGTGGCTCCGGCTCGGAGCCATTGCCCTTCGATTTGCAGCTCAGTATTTCCAAGCGCTTTGCCCACCTGCCCTTGCGCCTGATGGCTACGCTGCACCACCTCTATGAGTGGGATGTGCGCTACAACAACCCCGCCGACCTGCAAAGCAGCTCTTTATTTGGCACGCCAGACTCGTCTGAATTGACCAATAGCCATTTTGCGGATAAGCTGTTCCGGCATTTCATTTTCGCTGCCGAAATCGTTCCTGGCAACCGCCTCACCCTGACGGTCTCATACAACCACCTGCACAGGGGCGAGCTGGCTTTGGATGAAAAAAAGGGGCTGGCAGGTTTTGCCTTTGGTGTGGGACTTAACCTGAATAAATTTCAAGTGCATTATGCACGTTCTTATTACCACATTGCTGGTGCCTACAATGAGTTCGGGCTGAGCATGCGACTGGGAAAAATTACCGGTATCGGCCACGCTACGGAGCGCTGGGGCTGGAATAAAGAATATCCGGAGAAGAACTTGTAGCCAGGTGGGGTGAGGTTTCTTAATGGTGCTTGTATGCGTAGCGATTTTTAGATCCTGAGCCTTGCC
>CAYRJR010000189.1:0-5193 GCA_964424655.1 uncultured Chitinophagaceae bacterium | reverse complement strand
GTGGATGATGTGTTGCCCGAACCTCGCGGTGGTGCACATGCCGCTCCGGAAGAAATGGCAAAAACCCTTAAGCAATATTTGCTGCGTTGCATTAAAGAGCTTTCGCAGATGACTCCCGATGAACGCATCGAAAAGCGCATTGAGAAATTCTCCAGCATGGGCTTTTATCAGGAGCATGCCGAAATTGATATGAACTATCAGCCTGAGCCGGAAGCTGTGGAGCAAAAGCACGGACGACATAGCCGCAAACGCAAGTCTGAATAATCAGCTCCTCGGCTTTGCCCTAAACGATTTTCTGCTTCGGAAGTCTTCTTTCCTTAAGCCAACTTTATCAGGAAGGCTCTTGGCTTGCGCTTCGTGTTCTTGAACTTTGCTGCGCAACCGAAATTCCTTTTTAAAAAAATATTCAGATGGCTTCTTCCAAAAAAGCAAAAGCCCCCTTGCGTGATGGCAGCTTGTTTCGTGGTGTCGGTGTGGCGCTCGTGACGCCGTTTACCCGTACCGGTTTCGTGGATTTCAAGGGCCTCAACAAACTCGTTGATCATGTCATCACTCAGGGTGTGGACTATCTGGTAGCACTAGGTACTACAGCAGAAACACCCACGCTTAGCTCTGATGAAAAGAAAGAAATCCTCCTCTCTGTGTTGCGCCAGGCTGCTGGTCGGGTGCCTGTAGTCTGTGGCCTGGGCGGAAACAATACCCAGGAAGTTCTTGACAACATCGAGAGCTATCCCCTCGAAGGAGTAGCTGCTTTGCTCAGTGTGGCGCCTTACTACAACAAGCCCTCGCAGGAAGGCATCTACCAGCATTTCAAAAAAATCGCCGGTGCCACGAAGTTGCCTATCATCCTTTATAATGTGCCTGGCCGCACCGTGACCAATATCCTGCCTCAGACAGTGCTGCGCATCGCTAAGGATTGCCCCAATGTGGTTGCTATCAAAGAAGCTTCCGGGAACCTGTCTCAGTGCATGGACATCGTTGCTGGCAAACCCGCAGGTTTCACAGTGCTTAGTGGCGATGATAACCTGGTATTGCCTCAGATTGCCATCGGTATGGAAGGCGTGATTTCGGTAGCTGCGAATTGCTACACGGAAGCCTTCTGCCACATGGTTCATGCTGCTCTGGGCGGCGATTTTGATACCGCTCGTCAGATCCATTACAAGCTACTTCCAGGCATTGAGCTGCTCTTTGCCGAAGGCAATCCGACCGGCGTAAAATATGTGCTGGGTGAGATGGGGCTGATGAAAAATTCATTACGCTTGCCTTTAGTGTCCGCATCCGAAAAATTGAGCGGGCAGATTAGCGACTTCCTGAAGCAATTAGCCTGAGGAAAGCACTGCAAGCTTGTTTGAAGCATTTCAAAAAAAGTATTTGGCTTGAGCCGGAATCAAATCCGGGTCTTGCCCGCCTGCATCGGTCTAATTTTGTGGCTCTGTCTATCCATTCTGCAATTCCAAAATGTCTGTCATCCATCCTTACCTGCGCCTCAGCGGGCTGGAGCCACTTACTGTACGTCCCGAATCCAACTTCATCAATATTGGTGAACGAACGAACGTCACCGGCTCAAAAAAATTTGCACGCCTCATCCGTGAAGGCCATTATGAAGAAGCACTCAGCGTAGCCCGCCAACAGGTGGAGAATGGTGCCCAGGTGCTGGACGTGAATATGGACGATGCCCTGCTCGATGGCGTTCATGCCATGAGCACTTTCCTGAACCTTATGCAGAGCGAGCCCGACATCGCCCGCATCCCGGTGATGATTGACTCTTCCAAATTCGACATCATCCAGGCTGGCCTGAAATGCGTGCAGGGCAAGTGCATCGTCAATTCCATCTCCATGAAAGAAGGGGTGGAGAAATTCCTGCACGAAGCCCGAATCTGCAAAGCTTTTGGGGCCGCAGTAGTGGTCATGGCTTTTGATGAAAATGGCCAGGCCGATACCCTGCAACGCCGTGTGGATGTTTGCCTGAAAGCCTACGAAATCCTCACCACACAGGCCCGATTCGATCCCGAAGACATCATCTTCGACCCCAACATCTTCGCCATCGCCACCGGTATCGAAGAGCATAATCACTATGCAGTGGACTACATCGAAGCCACGCGCATCATCAAGAAAAAGCTGCCCCGTGTGAAGATTTCTGGTGGCGTCAGCAATATCTCCTTTTCCTTTCGTGGCAACGACACGGTTCGCGAAGCGATGCACGCAGTCTTTCTTTTCCATGCCATCAAAGCAGGCATGGACATGGGTATCGTCAATGCGGGTCAGCTTGCAGTGTATGATGAGATAGAACCCGAGCTGCGAGCACTTTGTGAAGACGTAATTCTCGACAGAAGGCCCGATGCTACCGAGCGCCTACTGGCTTTTGCAGAGACGGTGAAGTCAAAAGCGAAGACAGAACAGAAAGACGATGCCTGGCGTCAGGGGGCCGTGGAAGAGCGGCTCAAACATGCATTGGTCAACGGAATCACTGATTTTATTGAAGCCGACACGGAAGAAGCCCGGCTGAAATATCCCAAGCCTTTGGCCGTCATCGAAGGCCCACTGATGGACGGGATGAATGTGGTGGGCGACCTGTTTGGTTCGGGAAAGATGTTCCTGCCGCAGGTGGTAAAAAGTGCGCGTGTGATGAAGAAAAGTGTGGCCATCCTCACACCCTATATCGAGCAGGAAAAAGAACAGCTTCGTCTTGAACGGGAGGCCGCTGGCATAACAGTTGAAGAAGCGGGCGGCGCTGCTAAAATTCTCTTAGCAACCGTGAAGGGTGATGTGCACGACATAGGCAAAAACATCGTGGGTGTGGTGCTGGCTTGCAATGGCTACGAAATCCACGATCTCGGGGTGATGGTGCCAGCAGATAAAATTCTAAACACGGCTGCTGAAATGGGTGCCGACCTCATCGGTCTGAGCGGCCTCATCACGCCATCTTTGGATGAAATGGTGCATGTGGCCAAAGAGATGAAAAGGCGCGGCATGAAGCAACCGCTGCTCATTGGTGGCGCCACTACTTCACGCATTCATACTGCCGTGAAAATTGCTCCCGGCTACGACCAAGGCGTCGTGCATGTGCTCGATGCCAGCAGAAGTGTTACCGTAGCCGGCTCGTTGCTCAATCCCGATGTCAAACCCACATTCCTGAAAGGTGTGAATGAAGAATATGAAAAGCTGCGGGTTGATTTTGCGGGTAAGAAAGCGCTGAAGCATTACATCTCTTATGCTGAGGCAAAAGCCAATGCAATTCCCATTGACTGGACTGGCTATACGCCGCCCAATCCCCAGTTTACCGGCACCCGCAGCTTTGAAAATTTCCCACTGGAAGAAATCCGTAAATACATTGACTGGACCCCCTTTTTTATCACCTGGGAATTCAGAGGCCGCTATCCGGACATCCTCAGTGATGAACGGGTAGGAACAGAAACCACTAAACTGTTCCGTGATGCCAATGCTATGCTGGATCAGATTATTGCGGAAGACTGGTTGCATGCTCGTGGTGTATTAGGTTTTTGGGAGGCAACCCGCAGCGATGCCGATACAATTACGATTTCGAAAGAAGATGGCAGCCTGATGCGGCTCGAGCATCTACGCCAACAAATCAAAAAAGCACCTGGTCAGCCCAGTTTTTCCTTAGCTGATTTCATAAAGCCGGGATCCCCGGATGCGACCACAGATTTCATCGGTGCATTTGCGGTGTCGGTGCATGGCATAGAGCCACACTTGGAGCGATTCATTGCACAGCATGACGACTACAACAAGATCATGCTTCAGGCCATGAGCGACCGGTTGGCCGAAGCTTTTGCCGAGCTGCTGCACCATCGCGTGCGCACAGAGTATTGGGGCTATGCGCCCGATGAAGCGCTATCCAGCGAAGACATCATCAAGGAAAAGTATCGCGGCATCCGCCCCGCTCCCGGCTATCCGGCCTGCCCGGACCATACTGAGAAGTACAAGCTTTTTGAACTGTTACAGGCAACCGAACAGGCGGGCATTCAGCTCACCGAAGCTCTGGCTATGTACCCCGCCGCATCTGTTTGTGGTTGGTATTTCTCGCATCCTCAGAGTGGCTATTTCGGTATTGGGAAAATTCAGCAGGATCAGCTTGAAGACTATGCCCGCCGGAAAGACAAATCACCCGATGAAATGAGCCGCTGGCTGTCCGCCAATATGGATTAAGCCCTTCTCCTACGTCCCAGGTTTTTACTTTTTTTTGCCCCCTCGTATGCAAGTAACTGAAGCTTCTTTCCCGCCCAAACAAGCACCGACACCCATAGGCCCGCAATGGCTCAGAAGGATAGCCAGCTTCGTCTCCTATCTTTTCCATCCCATCTTCATGCCTGCACTGATGTGCCTGGTTATCTGGCGCATTCAGCCTGCCGAGTTTGCCGGACTGAGCCGCAACACCTTGTTGCTGCGCTTCGCCACGCTACTCATGCTGACGATTTTCTTCCCACTCTTAGTCACACTTCTGGGGCGTGCGCTGGGCTTTGTGCAGAGCATCCAGATGCGGGTCGCACGCGACCGAGTCATTCCACTCATCGCTTCCATGACGTTTTACTTCTGGCTGCAGCAGGTATTCAGCCACTTGCCCGATGTGCCGAAGATTATTGACATCCTGGTGCTGGGTTCTTTCTGGGGCATCATCCTGTTGTTTATCTGCTCCATCTTTTTCAAAGTTTCGATGCACACCGCTGCTGCAGGAGGTGCCATTGGGCTGATGACTTCTCTACTCTTTCTCTCGCCTTTCAATGTGTTACCGGCCTTCTTCATTACCCTGATTATTGGCGGCATGGTGGGCACAGCACGCCTGATTTTACGAGAGCACACCAGCTTTGAATTGTGGTCGGGCTATGTGATTGGACTGGCAGTTCAGTTGGGAGCCTGGTGGTATATGGGCTGAAAGAATGGCATCCTTCGGTAGCCAAGGGGATACAAGATATCCCGGCGAAGACTGGAGCATTCGCCAGCTGCAACGCGAGTGTGGAAAGTTTCCTCTATCCTGAGCGAAATTGACTTAATCCTGCCCCCGTTAACAATCCATTCACCCAACCTTGTTCAAAAAATTGTCGTCTTATTGTCTGTCATGCTCGGTTGCGCATGTCAGCATTTATTTTTTCCGTCCTTTAAAACACAAAATCATGAGCCAAAAAAACAACGCTTATGAAGCTGCCAGCACGGCTGGCAACAGTAGGCACTTAAGGG
>CAYRJR010000188.1:0-5278 GCA_964424655.1 uncultured Chitinophagaceae bacterium | reverse complement strand
CTTTCGACTTCGGTGGTTCGAATCCACCACTGCCCACCGATATATGTGAAGCCTGTGAAGCAACCCGGATGCCTCCGCAGCCGACCCCAAACGCCAGCAAGCTCACATTAGGATTTGCGGGAGTAGCTCAGTTGGTAGAGCGATAGCCTTCCAAGCTATAGGTCGCGGGTTCGAGCCTCGTCTCCCGCTCGCTTGATGCGAAAATCTTCGGAACTGAACACCGGGAAATGCCTGCATCTTCCCATCCCCTCAGCCCGGATTTTCAATTCAGGAATTGCTGTTGTAGCTCAGTGGTAGAGCACTTCCTTGGTAAGGAAGAGGTCGGCAGTTCAATCCTGCTCAACAGCTCACTAAAATGTTCCCGCTCGTCGGGAATTTTTTTTAGTCAGCAGCATCACGCTCCCAATCATCCGTTGCGTCGCACACTGAGGGGTTCGTCAGTCTGTCCGGCTTTTCCCGGAAAGCTCAGGAATCAAGCCAGGCCCATAGTACTCACATATTGCCTGCGTCATCATAATTCATTTCATTAGGGCTACCAAAGCCCTATGAATCCCTGGTCCCGGCAAGGCAATTATTTCTGGCAACAAGCGCCGCTCTTCCGCCCACTCCTCTTCCTGATGCTGGGCATCTTCGCCTGCGACCGGGGCTGGCTCGGCGCCAGGCCCATTAGTGGGTTGCTTGCCTTGCTGATCCTTTCCGGATTCTTATTGCTGGCTCTGGCTTTTTATCGGGGTTATGCAGCCTGGCTACAGGCGCTATTCCTGCCGTTGCTCGCTATTTTCTTTTTCAGTGCCGGCGCAAGCCTATATGCGACCAGCGATGCCTTTATCGCTCCGGCAAATCCTACAGTTGCGGAAGTCGGCTCAGCCAGCCTGGTACGCATCCGGGAGCAGCCACAGCAACGAGCACATACCACTCGGATGGAGGTCGAACAGCTAGCCCAAATCTCTGGAAGCCGCTTGATACCTGCTCGGGGAAGGGCCTTACTCTATGTGTTCAACGATGCATCAAAGCCCATATTTGAAGAGGGGGACAGCTTACTTCTGCCCAATGCCTGGCAGCGAATCCGCAACAGTGGCAACCCTTTTGAAATGGACTTTGCCCGCTTTCAACAGCGGCGGGGCATTCAGGCACAACAATTCCTTCGGTTCGAAGAAATTCAAACCATCGGCAGGCAAAGCACCGCCCAGCAGGGTTGGCTGCGGCAAGCGCATGACTGGTGCGAAAAGCAACTCAGCAGCTACATCCGCGACCCGGAATCTTTTGGGCTGCTTCAAGCCATGTTGCTTGGCGACGAAAGCAGCTTCGATGCCGGCTTGAGGCAGGCCTATGCACAGACCGGTGTCATTCATATCGTGTCCATTTCCGGCTCTCATGTAGCAGCACTGTATCTCATTGTCCTTGCCCTTTTCTTCTGGGCCAGAGGGCAGCGTGGACTTTGGTTAAAAATTTCGGTAGGCATCCTGCTCGTCTGGATCTATGTGCTCATCGCAGGGGCCCCGCCATCTGCCCTTCGTTCGGCCCTCATGTTTAGCGTGCTTAGCCTGGGAATGTTGGGCAGCAAAGAACACAATCCACTGAACACGTTGGCCGCTGCAGCTATTGCCCTGCTGGCTTTCCAGCCTGCCTGGATGTTTTCTGTAGGCTTCCAACTTTCATTTGCTGCAGTGCTCAGCATGATGCTTTTCTACAGCCCGATTGTCAGGGCATGGAACTGGCCGCATGCCTATTGGCTGTCCCGGTTATTGTGGCAGGCCATGGCTGCATCTCTGTCCGCAGAATTACTCACAGCGCCCTTGGTCATCTACTATTTCCACAACTTCCCCTTACTCTTCCTTCCGGCTAATATTCTGGCAATGGTCTTGGTAGGCTTTTGTGCATTGGCAGGAGGCCTGGCAGTCATAGCGCTTGCGTGGTGGCCCTGGGCAGCAGGCCTTGCAGGCAAAGTGGTTTCTGCCTTAATCGGCTTTTTCAACGAAGGCATTCTATGGATGCAAGGCATGAATCTGGATTCACTACAGCACCTCCGAATTTCAGAGTCTGAATTATTGCTGCTGTATCTGATTCTGGCTGCGCTGGCGGCCTGTTGGCTCAGGCAATGGCATCATGGGCCAATCGTAGCATTGACGCTAAGTTGCGTGCTGCTAGCCTTACTCTGCCAGCAACATTTTATCACACTGAGGCAGCAAAAAATTGTCGTGTTCAGCGCAGGAAAAAAGGCTTCCGTTGTGAGCATTACAGGACGTAATCACAGCTCATTGAGCCAATCACGCAACACCTATTCCGCAATAAATGCCAATATTGGCTTTGGCTCCTGGCGAAAAGGTGTAGCAATAGAAAATAGCTGCTTCGTGCTTCGGGGCAGACAGATCCTTTATCTCCGCGACAGCATTCTGCAACCTGCATTACCGGCATTCCCGGTGGATGTGCTCATTATTGAAAACCCTGCGTGGGCTTTGCAGGCAGAATCCGTGTTGCAGGTATTCAAGCCAAAGATGGTTGTCTTGGCAGGAAGGCCTGGTCCCAAGACCCGGGCACGGTGGCAGCAACATTGCCGGGATCAGCATACGGTATTGCATGAGGCTGCGACACAAGGCTCCTGGGTGCTCGAATGAGGCCTTCCCCTTGTCCTATCTTCGCCGCGTTTTTTCAAAAAATATTCAACAATGTCCGGACAACGCCCCATCCAATCTGCGCTCATTTCTGTGTTTTATAAAGACGGCCTCGAGCCTTTGGTACGACGGCTTCACGCGCTCGGTGTGGCATTGTATTCCACCGGTGGCACTCAGGATTTTATTGAAAAACTTGGCCTGCCCTGCATCGCCGTAGAGCGCGTCACGGGCTATCCTTCCATTCTGGGAGGGCGGGTAAAAACACTCCACCCAAACGTCTTTGGCGGCATCCTAGCCCGGCGAAATTTTAAAAGTGACGAAGCCGACATTGCCCAATATGACATCCCTTTATTCGACCTCGTCATTGTGGATTTATATCCTTTCGAAGAAACAGTGAAGAGCGGCAATGACGAAGCGGCCATCATCGAAAAGATTGACATCGGCGGTGTGTCGCTCATCCGGGCAGCCGCAAAAAATTTCAATGATGTAGCCATCGTTTCTTCCCGTGCGCGCTACACCGACATGCTGGCCTTGCTGGCATCTGGAGCCCATACGGGCCTGGCCGACCGCCGCAAACTGGCCGCTGCTGCTTTTGCAGATTGCCTGCATTATGATGCTGCCATTGCTCAATATTTCAATGCCGCTGCGCCTAAAGAATCATCACCGGCATCCGGCACTTCGTTGCCGCTTCGATATGGCGAAAACCCGCACCAGTCGGCGCATTTCGACGGAGACATTGATGCCATTTTTGAAAAACTAAACGGCAAGGAACTTTCCTTCAACAACCTCGTGGATGCAGACGCAGCCTGCCAGCTTATGGCCGAGTGGGATGCCAACACGCCTGCTTTCGCGGTGATTAAGCACACCAATGTTTGCGGCATTGCCCTGCGCCCTACTCTTGCTCAGGCCTGGGATGATGCCCTTGCCGGCGACCGTGAAAGCGCCTTTGGCGGTGTGCTGATTTGTAACCAGATGATGGACGCAGAAACGGCCAAAAAGGTGAATGAAATTTTCTTTGAAATCCTCATTGCACCGGGCTTTGACGAAGAGGCTCTGAGCCTGCTGCGTTCCAAAAAGAACCGCATACTCCTTCGCCAAAAACAGCCCCTCGACATCAAAAGCGAATTCAAGCGCGTGCTGAATGGAACTCTGGTGCAGGATGCCGACAAGAGCAACTTCGCCGAATGGCGCGAAGAAGGCGCCAGGCCTTGCAGCGAAGCAGAAACTGCCGACCTGCATTTTGCCAATCTTGTCTGCAAGCATCTTAAGAGTAATGCCATCGCCATGGTGAAAGACCGACAGCTTATTGGCAAGGGTTGCGGACAAACGAGCCGCATTGATGCGCTCCGCCAAAGCCTCGACAAAGCACGTCAGGCAGGCTTTTCCACGCAGGGCGCCGTGATGGCTTCGGATGCTTTCTTTCCCTTCGACGACTGCGTGCGCATGGCCCACGAAGCCGGCATTACGGCGGTGATTGAACCGGGCGGCTCCATCCGCGATGCCGACTCCATACAGTATTGCAAGGCGAATAACATGGCTCTGGTGATGACGGGCAACCGGCATTTCCGGCATTGATGACCGCACCTGATTAGAAGCAGACCCGTGAGGCGCAACACCAGCCCGGCATAACCGCTCTATTGGCCATCTACTTCGTGGTGGCAAGTGCCAGTAACTTGGGCCACTACTAGCTTATTGCTGCCTTGATTTCTATCCTTATTGACGACGACTTGCTGCTGCGCAGCTACAAACTCGAAGATGCCGCCGAGTTGTTTCGCTGTGTGGACCGCTCCCGCCAGCACCTTCGCCCCTTCCTGAACTGGGTGGACCAGACGACGCAGGTAGAACATTCGCTCCAATTTATCCAGATGTCGCTTGCACAGCAGAACGCTGGCGAAGCCGTGGCCATGGGCATCTTCCTACAGCAGGAGCATCGCCTCATTGGCGGAATAGGGCTTCATCACTGGCACCGCAACGAACAACGCGCCCAAATCGGGTATTGGATTACGAGCGAGTTCGCCGGCCAGGGCCTGATGACGCGCAGCGCACGCCGATTCGTTGAGTTTGCTTTTCGAAAGCTGGAACTGAACAAGATTGAAATTCATTGTCTGTCTCGTAATACCCGCAGCCTGGCGCTTGCCGGTCGCTTAGGCTTTCAAGTGGAGGGCTGTATCCGGCAGAGCTATCGCTCGGTAGCGGGTGCCCTGGAAGATGTGGTGGTGTCCGGCATGTTGCGCGACGAGTGGAAAGCTATTTCTGAAGGTGCCTGAATACATTTCCTGCACAGGCCTAATTCAGATGCCGGTGGCTCTCAGGTCGAGGGTTTGCGAATGTTGGCAGAATAAGACTGAGCGCGAGACTCATCACATCAGGATAATAAATTCCCGATCCCTTCGGCAGCACCCAGCCTGTTGCCACATTATATTCGCATTTCGGATACGTTGATATAGTTTAATCCAATTTCTTGAGCCTTGCCGACAGCGCGGCCATTGCCAACATAGCCTTTCAATGCGTCCTTGACGGCGGGAAGGCCGTCTTTAAAGCCAGGTCGCTCTATGCCATGTATCAGCCGCTCATTTCGCTGCGGGACTTAGACATCTGCGGCCTGCCGCTGGATACGGGCAACCAGGGCAATCCGGTCTTATAATCTGTTGGCCAATAAACTCCAA